>JAJJPO010000185.1:0-11599 GCA_032907585.1 Sphingomonas sp.
CGGCCGCCACCGCCATTGCGGATCTCGGGATCCCAGGAATTGGGGTCGGGATCGAAGCGGAGCGTATAGTGGAGGCGGGCGGGATTTCCGGCGTTATCGTCGTTCACGGTGAGGGTCGTCCCGCCATTGGTGACGGAACCATGGACGATCTGGCCGTTGCCATTGCCAGGTGCCGTCGGGCAGGCATTGCCGTTCCGGACCCACATCGCGTCGCTCGCGACCGGCTTGAACTTCAGTCCCTTGCCGCTGTTGTCGTGAAGGGTGAAGATGAGGTCATGGCTGCCGCTGCCTTTCGGCAGGTCGATCGGCGTATTGCCCTGGCTTGGACCGCCCTGGAACCGCCAGTCCAGCTCATAGGGCTCGGCAGAGCCTGGCGGGTTGGCGTAGACATCGACTTCAACGGGCAAGCCCTGGATTGGATTTGGCATAATTACCCTCCCTGTCTTGTTTGCATGCGATAGTCAGGGTGCCGGTACCCCATGGCCGAAAGGCGCCGGCTCACTTCCTTGAACTCGGCCGTTCGATTAAGCCTGCGCAGCAACACGGCGCGCTCGGCAAGGTCGCGGGGCTCTTCCTCTATGCCCTTCGGCCATGCCGCGAGAGCCCTTTCATAAGCCCCCAGCGCAGCATCGGCACGGCCGGCTGCCCTCAGCGCTTCGCCGAGCAGCAGCTCGGCGCTTGCAAGCTCCAGCTGCCGGCTGACCGGGTTCTGCTCCGTCCTTGCAAGTGGCACCGCCTGCTGCGCCAGGCCCATTGCATCGGCGCTCCGGCCGGTCCGAAGCGCGATCTGGGCTCGGGTCTTGACGCATCTCAGCTGGAGCCGGATCCGCCAGACCGCCACGCTGCGGTCCTTGGCGGCCAGTCGCCGCGACGTCTCACAGGCCGCATCGCTGACCGTCCTCGCCTGGTCGACGTTCCCGGAGGCGAGCTCGAGGCTGGCGCGATCGAAATTGGACTGGGCGCCGGCCTGCAACCACTCGGTGTTGGTGGGCTCGGTCCTGGTCAGCCACTGGCTGACAGTGGAAGCCATTCTCGCCTGCTCAAGCGCGTCGGCCATCTGCCCACGATAGGCGAACAGCCTGGCAAGGGCCCGGCGCGCCACCATTTCGTCGCGCTTGATCTCCGTGTCGGGGCGGGCCGGGTTCCACATCCGGGCGAGCAGGACGAGCTCGCGCTCGCGATGCGCGACCGCCTCGTCGATCTGGCCGGAATATTCGCGGGCCTGGGCCAGCCAGGCGAGCGTGTTTACCAGCTTCGACTGGTAGTCGCGGTTGGCCGGTTCGGCGGCAAGCAGCGCTTCTGAAGGTTCGAGCAGGTGCTGGTAGACCTCGGCCGCCTCGCGATACTTGCGCTGGTCGATGAGGACGGTCCCGAGCGAGGACTCGGCATAGATGCGTTCCAGGCGGTAGCGCATCTCGTTGGGCGCGAGGCGGATCATCCGGTCGGCAAGCCGGCGATACTCGCGAAATGCCTCCGCTGCCTTGTCCAGGTGGCCGCGCTGGTAATCGATGTAGCCGACCCAGTAGACGTTCTGGGCGTGGTCGAAGAGGCTGGCGGGCGAGTTCGCTGATCTTCGGATCGACTCCTCGGTGCCGGCCATCGCCTCGCGATAGCGCCTCAGCGCCCCGTCAAGGTCGCCCCGGGCAATTGCCATCTCGCCCATCAGGGTCAGCGCCCTCGAGCGCTGCGCAAGTGATTCGTCGGGCAGGTCCGACTTGTCCTGCCCCTCATAATAGGCGAGCGCCCTCGATCCGACCGCGTCGAGCACGTCTAGGCGGCCGAGGGGTTCCAGCCGGTCACGAAGGTCGCCAAGCATGAAGCCAACCAGGCTCTCGGCCTTGCGCCGCTGGTCACGCGCCTCGTCGCGGGCGTCGAATGCCATGTAGGCGAGCCCGCTGGTGACCAGCATGCCGGCGACCGACATCGCCGTCAGATAGGTCATCCGCCGATAGCGGCGGTGCGCCTCGCGCTGGGCGAGGTCATCGAGGCCCACCCCGATCATTCCCGCGGCGAGCTTCAATAGCCCCGTCTGGCGCCCGTCTCCGGTCGGTCGCAGGTCGGCTGCTATAGGCTCGGCACGCTGGCCGGTCGGCCTCCCGAGCCGGTCGAAGTGGAGCCGGAGCGCGGGCGGGAAACATTCCTCGGCTTCGCGGCCGGGAATCTCGCTGGCAAAGGGCTCGCCCTCGACGATCGCCGCGAATATGCGGTCTTCCCGCCGGTGGAGCCGCTTGAAGCAGGCGATCTCCTCGTTGATCCAGCCCGACCTGGCCGCAGCCGGTGAGCAGAGCACCAGGAGGAAGCGTGACCCGGCGATGGCCTCCTCGATTTCCTCGCCGAGGTCATGTGCTGCCGCCAGTTCGTGGCGATCCCGGAAAATCGGCGCCAGCCGCCTTGGAACCGGGCCCTGGCTCGTCAGCTTGCCGATCAGGCGCTGCGGGACCGGGAACTGCTCGAGCGACTGGTGAAGCCAGTCGGCGACCGCCGAATCCTGGTGGCTGTAGCTGAGGAAGGCCATGTAGCGCAGCTGGGGCGATGGCCGACGGGCGCGGCTCGATGCGCCGCGGATGGTACGCGTCAGTTGGGCAAGCTTGGCCATGGGCCACCCCAGCTCGATTCCCTTGAAAACTCCCATATCATGCGCAACTGGCCACGGCGAATCGGACCTTCGACTTGGCCATGGGACGCAGCGAGACTATATGCCCGCCCATGTCCGCAATTCGCCCGTGGCGCACGATCGAGCGCCGCAAGTCCCGCCAGATCATGGTCGGCAGCGTCGCCGTTGGCGGTGACGCGCCCGTCACCGTCCAGACGATGACCAACACATTGACCTCGAACGCTGCCGCGACGATCGACCAGATACGGCGCTGCGAGGAGGCGGGAGCGGACATCATCCGCGTTTCCTGTCCGGATACCGATTCAACGGCAGCACTCCGCGAGATCGTCCGGGCCTCGAGCGTGCCGATCGTTGCCGACATCCATTTCCACTACAAGCGGGCGCTGGAAGCAGCGGACGCCGGTGCGGCCTGCCTCCGGATCAACCCTGGCAACATCGGTTCGGCCGAGCGGGTGCGCGAGGTGGTCAATGCGGCCAAGGCCAACGGCTGTGCGATCCGCATCGGAGTCAATGCCGGAAGCCTCGAGCGCGACCTTCTTGAGAAATATGGCGAGCCATGTCCCGAAGCGCTTGTCGAAAGCGCTCTCGATCACATCCGGCTGCTCGAGGAACATGACTTCCGCGAATATAAGGTCGCGGTAAAGGCGTCCGACATCTTCCTCGCGGTTGCGGCCTATCACCAGCTGGCCGACGCCGTCGATTGCCCGCTCCACCTCGGCATCACCGAGGCCGGCGGCCCCGTGGGCGGCACCGTCAAGAGCTCGATCGGCATCGGTTCGCTGCTCTGGGCGGGGATCGGCGATACGATCCGGGTCTCGCTGTCGGCCGAGCCGGAGGAGGAAGTGCGGGTCGGCTTCGAGATCCTGAAGGCTCTCGGCATCCGCAACCGCGGCGTCCGGGTGGTGTCCTGCCCGAGCTGCGCGCGCCAGGGCTTCGACGTCATCCGCACCGTCCAGACGCTCGAGGAGCGGCTGCAGCATATCAAGACGCCGATGTCACTCTCGGTTCTCGGCTGCGTGGTGAACGGGCCAGGAGAAGCCCGCGAGACCGACATCGGCATAACCGGCGGCGGACAGGGCAGGCACATGGTCTATCTGTCGGGCGTGACCGACCACCATGTCCAGGACGCCGACATGGTCGACCATATCGTCCGCCTGGTCGAGCAGAAGGCCGCCGAGATCGAGGCCGGCGGATCTGGCGGCGAGGCACTCGACGCCGCCGAATAGCTGGTGCAAGGGCGCGGAGATGAGCGCGCGCCACAGTCCCGTCCCGGCCTATTTCGCGGCAATCGCCGGGATTGCACTCTTTTCCATCATGGACATGGTGATGAAGGGGCTGGCGATCGCGATCGGCACCTATTCGACCCTTCTTTGGCGATCCCTGGTCGGGATCGGACTTGCCGCGATCCCCTATGCCGCGACACGGCGGGGCTGGCCCGGACCGGTCGCCCTTCGACTGCACCTTCTGCGCGGGGCGATGATGGTGCCGATGGCGATCTTCTTTTTCTGGGGGCTCGCACGGGTTCCGATGGCCCAGGCCGTAGCGCTCACCTTCATCGCGCCGCTGATCGCGCTCGTGCTGGCGGCACTCATTCTCCACGAACCGGTGGGTCGCCGGACCGTCGGCGGATCGATCGCCGCCTTCGCCGGCGTCATAATCATCTTCATCGGCCAGGCCCAGGCCGATCTCGGCCGCCAAGCCCTGCTTGGAAGCATCGCCATACTTGCCTCGGCGGTGATCTACGCCTTCAACATCATCGTCATGCGCCGACAGGCCCAGAACGCCGGGCCGGTGGAAATTGCCTTCTTCCAGAATCTGGTGATCGGAGCGGTCCTGGTGGCCGCGGTTCCGCTGATGGGAGGACCGCCCCTCCCAGATGGCCACTGGAGCGAGATCATCCTGGCGGCCTCGCTCGCCATCGGCTCCTTGATGCTGCTTGGCTGGGCCTATGCCCGCGCCGGGGCTGCCTATCTTTCGACCACCGAGTACAGCTCATTCCTATGGGCAATGCTGCTCGGCTGGCTGGCATTTGGTGAAAGGGTATCGCTTTTCACCCTGCTCGGCGCCGCGCTGATCGTCGCCGGCTGCCTGGTTGCTGCACGCACCCGAAAGGTCGAGCATCCCGCGCTTGAGGCGACTGCCTGACAGGCCGCCGCACGACGGAGCCCGGCACCCTGCTCGCCGACGGCTGCGGCCATTGCCGCGGCTTTCCCCGGCTGTCATGAGACAGTTCAGATCTGGTTGCGGCCTCGCGGGGTCGCATTTCGAGGGAATTGCATGGCCTGGTTCTATCTCATCCTCGGAGGCCTGTTCGAGGTCGGCTTCACAACCGCGCTGCGCTTTGTCGACGGCTTCAGGAACATCCCCTGGACCCTCGCCTTCCTCGTCTCGGTGGCGCTCAGCATGGGGCTCCTGGAATTCGCTTCGCGGTCCATCCCGATGGGCACGGCCTATGCCGTGTGGGGCGGGATCGGCGCCGTCGGAACGGTGATTGTCGGCATGGCATTTTTCAGCGAGCCGACGACAACGCTTCGCCTGCTCCTGATCCTCGGCATCGTCGGCTGCATCGGCGCTCTGAAACTTACTTCCTGAGCGGCTCGAGCAGCGGTGCGACCTCGGGCGTCCGTTCGATCGACGGAAGGAAGGCCGGGCCGGCAAGTGGTCCCCTGGCCTGTTCATAGGAATGTCCAAAAGCGAGGATCAAAGCGTCGCTCCACTTGGGCCCGATGAAGCTCAGGCCGACCGGAAGGCCTTTGACATTGCCCATCGGAACGGTGAGGTGGGGATAGCCCGCCATCGCCGCGAGATAGCCACCGCCCCCGCCCGGATACTGGTCGCCATGGACCGTGTCGATCGGCCAGGCCGCCGCGACGGTTGGACCGATGAGGGCATCGAGGCCGTGCGCCGCTAGCAGCCGATCGATGCCGTTCGATCCCGCGTAGGCGATGCCTTCCTCGCGCCATTTGCGATAATCGGGATCATCGACCCCCCGCATGGCCTCGGCCTGCTCGAACAGGTCCTGGCCAAACAGCGCCAGTTCGCGGCTGCTCGACTTGTTGAAGGCGATGATCGCCGCAAGGCTCCTCGTCTTCACGGACGGAGGGGTTGTCGCGAGATAGTGATTTAGCCCGGCCTTGAACTCGGTCAGCAGCACCTCGAGTTGCCTGGGCTCCTCGCCGGATACCCCGAACTCGCTGATCTCGACGATCTCGGCGCCCGCGGAGCGAAGCAGCGATATGGCCTCGTCGAGAGCTGCATCCGTGCCGAAGCCCGACGCAAAGCGCATGACGCCGAGCCGCCTGCCTTCAAGCGTCACGGTGTCGAGCGCAGCGACATAATCCACCTTGCGCGCGTCGGCCTCGACGGTGGCCGGGTCGGCGGGATCGCTTCCGGCAATGGCGTTCATCACTTCCGCGGCCTGGCGAACGGTGCGGGTCATCGGCCCGGCCGTGTCCTGCGTGAAGCTGATCGGGATGACGTGAGTTCGGCTGACCAGCCCGACACTGGGCTTGAAGCCGACAATGCCGTTGGCCGATGCAGGGCAGCTGATCGATCCATTTGTCTCGGTTCCGATCGCATGGTCGACCAGTCCCGCCGCGACGGCGGCGGCCGACCCGGACGAACTTCCGCAGGGATTGCGGTCAAGTGCATAGGGATTGCGGGTCTGACCGCCGAGCGCGCTCCAGCCCGAGATGCTGTGATTGTCCCGGATGTTGGCCCATTCGCTGAGGTTGGCCTTGCCGACGACGACCATCCCGGCCTCGCGCAGCTTCGCTACCAGGGGCGCGTCACGCCCGGTGACATTGTCCTTGAGCGCCAGGCTGCCGGCGGTCGTCGGGAGCGGGCCCGCGACCTCGATATTGTCCTTGATGAGGATCGGCTTGCCGGCGAGCGGGCCCGTGACACCGGAAGCGTCGACCCGCCGCGCCTGCTCCATCGCGGTAGGATCCACCGCCAGTACGGAGTGGATCTGCCCGTCTATTCTCGCGATCCTCTCGAGCGCTGCGGCGGTTTGTTCAACGGCTCCATCGCCTGCCGGGCGCCCGGCGCCGGCAACGCCGGCTGCTGCAGCTAAGAGCAGGCCGGCAAGCAGGACCATGCGCAATCGGCCGTTGGTCATGTCAGAAAGCCCCTTTGGTCGAACAGGCCGACAGAGTCATGGCAGCTTCATCTTTTTCCCGCCAGTCGCGGAGCAGCTTTCCCTTTCACCAGTTCTTGTGGATCAATGATGACACGTACCTTCCCTCTTGCCGTTCTCCTGCTGGCTTCCACGGCGCCCGTTCCTGCATTCGCGCAGGAGACGACCGCCGCGGCTGCTTCATCGAGCGCGACCCAGACCATCGACGATCTGGAAGAAGAGGAGGCAGTCGAGGAAATCGTGGTCCAGGGCCAGAAGCCGCGTGGCTCGGTAGTCGGCGACATCCCCGCCGAAAATGTGCTCGATCCACGCGACATCCGGGCAACCGGCGCAACCAGCATCAGCGAACTGCTGGACTCGGTTGCATCGCAAACGGGAAGCGCGCGCGGCCGCGGCGGCGGACGGCCGGTGGTTCTGCTGAACGGCCAGCGCATTTCCGGCTTCCGTGAAATTCGCGACCTTCCGCCCGAAGCGATCGAGCGCATGGAGATCCTTCCCGAGGAAGTTGCGCTGAAATATGGCTATCCGGCCGACCAGCGGGTGGTGAACATCGTCCTTCGTCGCCGGTTCAACTCCACCAACGGCGAGCTGCGCGCCAGGGCAGCGACCGACGGCGGCTATGCATCAGGGCAGGTAGAGGTCGGACGGCTGCTCATCGAGGAAGGGAAGCGCACCTCGCTCAATTTCCGGGCCGAGGGAAACACGCCGCTCTATGAGGACGAGCGGCACATCATCCTCCAGCCGGTGCCGAGCCTTCCCGAGGAGATCGATCCGCGCCCCTTCCGGACGCTGTCCGGCTCGAACAATAGCTATCGGCTTAGCGGCACCCATAACCGGACGATCCTCGGCGACGTCTCGGCGACGGTCAACGCGGAAGCGCAGCGGAGCACGAGCAGGTCCCGCTTCGGCGTTCCGACCGGGACCCTCGACGATGACGGGACCAAGATTCTTCGGGCCTTCCCGGCAGAAGGGCCGCTCACACGCCGCTCGCGGAGCGACAATTTCTCGCTGGGCACCGCGCTCAACTGGCAGGAAGGCAAGTGGCGCCTTTCTTCTACCGGCGGCGCCGAGTTCACTCACAGCATCACCCGCTCCGACAATGGTCCGGACCTTTCGGCCTTCCAGGACCGGCTCGATGCCGACGATCCCTCCTTCGATCCCTTGGGCGACCTTGGCGCCATCGCCATGCTGCCGCGCGACCGCAGCCGCTCGAACCGCTATTCGCTTAACCTCGACGGGACCGCCAATGGACCGCTCTTCGAGCTCCCCGGCGGGAATGCGACTGCAACCTTCAAGGTCGGCGTCGGCGCGAACGGGATCGACAGCAGGTCGGTCCGGGACCTGGTTGCCAACCGGTCGGATCTCCATCGCAACAATCTCAGCGGATCCGCCAATGTCGACCTTCCGCTGACGAAGCGCAGCTCGTCGATTGGCAGGCTGACCGCCAATGCCAATGCCGGGATGACCAGGGTCAGCGACTTCGGCACCCTGACTTCGGTCGGTGCCGGTCTCAACTGGTCGCCGAGCCAGCCCCTCAATTTCAGCGTGAGCTGGACCCGCGAGGAGGGTGCCCCATCGCTCCAGCAGCTCGGCGATCCGCTGCTCGAGACCCCGGGCGTTCCCTTCTTCGATTTCTCCACCGGCGAGACGGTGCTGGTCACGACGCTGACGGGCGGCAATCCCGATCTCCTCGCGGATACGCGCAATGTATTGAAGATCGGCGGCAACTGGCAGCCGTTCAAGGAAACGGACCTCAGGCTTCGCGCGGAATATGTGCGCCAGACGATCGACAATCCCCAGGCCGGTTTTCCGGCCGCAAGCGATGCGCTGGAAGCGGCCTTTCCCGACCGGTTCGAGCGCGACGAGGAGGGGCGGCTCGTTCGCGTCGACCTCCGCCCGGTGAATTTCGAGGAGGCCCGCAAGGACACATTTCGCTGGGGCTTCCACTATTCGAAGCAGCTGAAGTCGAAGCCCCCCTCGGAAGCAGCGATCGCTGCCTTCCGGCAGCGCTTTTCCAGCCAGCGTGGCGAGCAGGGCGCCCGGCAGGGGGCCGAGGGCCAGGCCCCGCGGCCTCCGGCGGAAGCCAGGGGCGGCCCGGGCGGTCGCGGTTTTCGCGGCTTTGGCGGCCGTGGCGGCCGGCAGGGCGGCAGGCTGACCTTTTCGCTCAATCACCAGATCAACCTGGTCGACGAGGTGAAGATCGCGCCCGGGATCCCGAAGATCGACTATCTCGACGGCGAGCCGACCGGGGCCTCGGGCGCGCGGCCGCGGCACGAGATCCAGTTCGAGTCAGGCTATTACAACAATGGCTATGGCGCCCGGCTCCAGGGCAACTGGCGCGGCGGGTCGACGGTGGTCAGCAACTCGGGCGACCTCCGGTTCTCCCCCTATTTCGACCTCGACCTCAGGCTCTTCGCCAACCTTAGCGAAAATTATGACCTCGTCGCCAAGCACCCCTTCTTCCGGGGCAGCTCGGTAAGGCTGGACATCGACAATGTGCTCAACAACCGGCCGCGGGTGAGGGATGCCAGCGGCAATACGCCGCTGAGCTACCAGCCGCACCTGCTCGAACCGGTCGGGCGGACGGTTGGAATTACCTTCAGGAAATTGTTCGTGCCGCGGCGCTTCTTCCAGCGCCGCTAGCGGCCGCGTTCACGCGGCCGCGTCAGCCTTGGCGATCGAGTCGAGGACAACCTTTCGGGCGGCTTCGGAGTCGCCCCAGTTGCCGACACGCACCCATTTCTCGGCCTCGAGGTCCTTGTAGTGGGTGAAGAAATGCTCGATCTGCTCGACCACGATCGGCGGGAGGTCGCCATATTCGGTCACGTCCTTGTAATAGGGCGTGACCTTGGTCACCGGGACCGCAAGGATCTTCTCGTCGCCGCCGGCCTCGTCCTCGAGGAACAGGACGCCGATCGGCCGGCAGGCGATCACTGACCCGGGCTGAAGGACCCAGCGCGTCATTACCAGGCAGTCGAGCGGGTCGCCGTCATCGCACAATGTCTGCGGAATGAACCCGTAATTGCACGGGTAACGCATTGGCGTGTGGAGGATGCGGTCGACAAAGATGGCGCCGCTCATCTTGTCGAATTCATATTTCACGGGCTCGCCGCCGATCGGGACTTCGATGAGCACGTTGATGCTGTTCGGGACGTCGCTCCCGGCCGGAATCAGGTCGATATTCATGGTGGCGGCGCCTCTAGCGGCCCGGCGGCACGAAAACCACCCTTGTCGTCGATCTGCCTTTTCCTGTGGCCTCGTTGGAAAACTTTCCGCATTTGGCGCTGTTGCCGCAGCGTCGGAGGGACAGTTGGCGAAACTCCTCCTTGTCGCTATCGCCCATGCAACAATGGCCAAGATAGAAACTCCATCGCCCATCCGGGGAACGCAAAGCCTTCTCGGTGAAGAAGCGGACCGCCTCCACCAGGTCGTCGAAACCTTCGACCGGGTGCGCCGACTCTATGGATTCAGGCGGGTCGAAGTACCGGTGATAGAACCAACCGCCGTGTTCGCCCGGACGATCGGAGAAAGCACCGACGTCGTCTCCAAGGAAATGTATTCCTTCGACGACCGGTCGGGCGATTCCATCACGCTTCGTCCCGAGTTCACGGCCGGCATCTGCCGGGCTTATCTGAGCGAGGGCTGGCAGCGCCACGCGCCGCTCAAGCTTGCAACCCACGGCCCGGCATTTCGCTACGAGAGGCCCCAGAAGGGGCGCTACCGCCAGTTCCACCAGCTCGACGCCGAGATAATCGGGGCAGCCGAGCCGCTGGCCGACGTCGAGCTTCTCGCCTTCGGGGCGCAGTTGCTGGACGAGCTCGGAATAAGCGGCGTCATGCTTAGGCTCAACACGCTCGGCGATGCACAGAGCCGGGAGGCCTGGCGTTCCGAGCTGGTCGACTATTTCGAGGGGCACCGATCGGCATTGTCGGAAGACAGCCAGGACAGGCTCCAGAAGAACCCGCTCCGGATCCTCGACAGCAAGGATCCCCGCGACCGGCCGCTGGTGGCCGGGGCGCCGCTCATGGCCCTTTCCGGGGAAGCGGCTGAGTTCTTCGAAAAGGTAAAGGAAGGTCTCCATGCCGCGGGCGTTGCCTATGCGATCGATCCTCATCTGGTTCGCGGGCTCGACTATTATCGCCACACCACCTTCGAGTTCGTCACCGACCAGCTGGGGTCGCAGGGAACGGTGATTGCCGGCGGCCGCTATGACGGGCTCATCGAGCAGCTTGGCGGCCCGCATACGCCGGCCGTTGGCTGGGCCGGCGGCATCGAGCGGCTGGCGATGATGGTCGGCGCGCCGGAAGCCGAGCCGATCGACGCGGCGGTCGTCGTCGAGGATGACGCGGCGCTCGACATTGCCTGGGCTGTCGCTGGAAGGCTGCGCAGGGGCGGTCTTTCGGTGGAAATGATTGCCACCGGAAGCCCGAGAAAACGTTTTGACCGCGCCGTGAAGAAAGGTGCCACCGAAATCGTCGTGCTCGGCTTTGCCGATGGCGAGGTCACCAGGCGAATAAAATCAGGCGAGAAGCCACGCGCCGAGGCGCTGATCGGAGGCCTTTTCTCATGAAGGCCATATCGCTCGACCGAATCGTCTCGATCGAGGCGAAGAAGCACGACCTCGCCGCGGCGATGGCCGAGCCCAGCCTTGCACCGGAGGAGTTTGTTCGCCTTTCCAAGGAATATGCCCAGATCGAGCCGGTTGCCGAGGCTGCCCGCGAGGTAAGGCGGCTACGGGCCGAGCTCGAGGTGCTGACCGGCCTCGTGGCGGACCCTGGTGCCGAGCCCGAGCTGAAGGAAATGGCGGCAATCGAGGCGGAAGAAATCAAGGAGCGGTTGCCGGAAGC
>JAJJPO010000186.1:0-2688 GCA_032907585.1 Sphingomonas sp.
GCTCCACGGGGCAAGGATAGCCGACCTGGACGAGCGCGCCGCCAAGGTCGTTGGCGCGCCGGTGGAACGAGAGGAAATGATCGGCCAGCCGGTCGCCTTCTTCGCTCCACCTGACAGCTGGCAAATCCTCGCCGGGCTGATTGCAGAGGTTGCGTCCGACAGCCCGCACCACCGGGCAAAATCGAGCCCCATCAATTCCTTCATGCTTCGCGGAGCGACCCTTACCGTCCAGGGAAAGCGGCACCAGGGCCTGCTGCTCAAGGTAAATGTCTCGGTCGAGGGCGAAATCGCGGACGAGCGCTCCCCCTGGGCGGTGCGCGCGAGCGAGGAACGATACCGCCGGCTCATCCACTATTTGCCAACGGCGCTGCTCCAGGTGGACGGACGCGGCCTCGATGCCATCTTCCAGCGGCTGAGGGCCGAGGGCGTCATCGATATTCGGCCCTATATCGACCAGCACCCCGAGCTCGTCGCCATCGCCCGGGAGGTCGTCGTGATAACCGACGCCAACATGAGCGCGGTGCAGCTCTTCAATGCCGCCAGTGCCGATGAGCTCATCGGATCGGTTGAGTATCTCTTCTCTTCCTCCCCGGAATGCGCCCGCCGGGTGGTAATTGCCCATTTCGACGGCAAGCGAAGTCACAGGGAACTCATCAAGCTCCGAACTTGCGACGGGCGCATGCTCGACGTGCAGCTCTCGGTTACCTATCCCAATCCGCCGGAACGGCTCGACGTGACGCTGATCAGTCTCGAGGACGTGACCGATCGCCTTTCGACGGAATCCGAGCTTCGCCAGCTCCAGTCGGACTATAGTCGCGCGACACGGATCGCGACGATCGGCGAACTTGCAAGCTCCATCGCCCATGAGGTGAACCAGCCTCTTGCCGCCATTGCGATGAATGCCGAGACCAGCCTCAGGTGGCTGTCGCGGGACGAGCCAAATCTCCCAAAGGTGGCCCAGCTCACCGAGCGGATCGCGACAAGCGCCAGGCACGCCAGCGAGATCGTCCAGCGCATCCGGGGAATGGTGGCAAAGCATGGCAACGAGCACGCCGAGCTCGACTTCAACGACGTCGTCCGTGAGGCGCTGCTGTTTGTCCGCCACGACCTCGAGTCAAGGTCAATAACCCTCGTCTGCAGCCTCGATCCGAAGCTGCCGCAGATGCTTGGCGACCGCGTCCAGCTTCAGCAGGTCATCGTCAACCTGCTCGTCAACGCCATACAGGCACTTGGCCAGCTGGATGGGACGGAGCGTACCATCGAGCTTGCGACCGGCGTCGGACCTCAGGGCGAGATATCCCTCATGGTCCGCGACAATGGGCCTGGAATAGCGCCGGAAGATTTTGGACGGCTGTTCGATGGGTTCTTCACGACCAAGGAAGACGGGATGGGAATAGGCCTTGCCGTCTGCCACTCGATTGTCCTTGCCCATGGCGGAAACATCAGCGTCGAGAACCACCCGGAAGGCGGCGCCATCTTTCGCGTTTCTCTGGGCCGCTTCCCGAAGGGCGACTGACCAGCCCTGGCCCGGGCCCGCGGAACATGCCCGCGGACCCGGGCGAAAGCGTCAGGCCAACGACCTGAGGAACGAAAGCAGGTCCTCGTTCAACCGATCGACGTGGGTCGCCATCAGCCCGTGCGGCGCACCGGGATAATAGATTTCCTGGGCGCCCGGAACGAGCCGCGCTGCCTTCCTCGAGGCGATATCGACTGGCACGATCTGGTCATCTTCGCCGTGGATGAACAACGTCGGGACATCGAAGCGCTGCAGATCCTTCCTGAAATCGGATTCGGAAAAGGCTGAGATGCACTCGCGCGCGCCGTGCAGGCCGGCCTGGATGCACTGAAGCCAGAACTGATCCAGGATGCCATCCGACACCACTGAACCTTCCCGGTTCGAACCGAAGAAGAGCGGTGCGATGTCGCGGTAGAACTGCGCCCGGTCGCTCGAAATGTCCCGCCGCATCTGGTCGAAGAATTCCATCGGAATGCCCTCGGGGTTGTCCGGGGTCTTGAGCATGAGCGGTGGAACCGCGGCGATCAGCACGGCGCCGGCCAGCCGGCTTGTCCCGTGCCGCCCAATGTAGCGCGTCACCTCGCCGCCACCCGTGGAATGTCCGACCAGCGTTACGTCCGTCAGGTCAAGGGCCTCGATCAGCGCCGCGAGGTCGTCGGCATAGCCATCCATCGTATTGCCGTTCGAGGCCTGCGACGACCGGCCGTGGCCGCGGCGGTCATGGGCGATCGCCCGAAAGCCGTTGCGGGCAAGGAAGTCGAGCTGGTTGTCCCAGGCATCGGCGTTGAGGGGCCAGCCATGCGAGAAGCAGACGACCGGGCCCTCGCCCCAGTCCTTGTAATAGATGCGCTGGCCGTCAGCAGCAGTAATCATTGGCATTGGAAATTCCCTTGCTGTGATTGTCGGAGAAGTTCGCCGACGGCAGCGCAGCTAGGGGCTCTGGCCCAGACGAGCCTACCGGCCGGGAGGGCAGCCGGCCCGGGCCTGAAGCATCGGTCGAGGCGCCTGGCCGCTAGGATCCAGGTCCGCCGCTTCGCCGCGGCAGGCTCCCTTCCCCGCTTTCCCGCGCCCTTTACCTGTACCTCGGGACAGGATCTCCCATCCCACGATCCGCACGGCGCATCCTTCGGAACGATGGTCGAAGGGCGGCGAAAGGTCGATTTTCAATGGCC
>JAJJPO010000187.1:0-11496 GCA_032907585.1 Sphingomonas sp.
GCCAGCGCGGCGCCGCCAAGGCGCTCGGCAGCCCAGCGCGCCGCGTCGGCGATAACCGGGTCATCGCTTTCCAGGTGGCGCTCGACCGCCGGGATCAGCGCGGGGTCCTTGCTGTTTCCGGCAGCGATCAGGCAGTTGCGCGTCATCCTGCGAACGCCGATCCGCTTGATCGGCGAGCCTGAGAAAAGCTGGCGAAACGAGGCGTCGTCGAGCGCCAGCAGGTCGGCGAGGGCCGGCGCAACAAGCTCGGGCCTTGGCTGGAATGCCCTGTTCGCACTGGCCGCCTCGGCAAATCGGTTCCAGGGGCAGACCGCGAGGCAGTCGTCGCAACCATAGATGCGGTTACCGATCGCCTCCCTGAACTCGTTGGGGATCGGGCCGGCAAGCTCGATGGTGAGATAGGAAATGCAGCGCCGGGCATCGACGAGGTGCGGAGCAACGATCGCGCCGGTCGGGCAGGCATCGATGCAGCGCGTGCAGCTGCCGCAATGGGCCTGTCCCGGTTGGTCGGGCTCGAGGTCAAGACTGGTATAGATGACGCCGAGGAACAGCCAGTTGCCATGGTCGCGGCTGAGCATGTTCGTGTGCTTGCCCTGCCAGCCAAGCCCCGCGGCCGCGGCCAGCGGCTTTTCCATCACCGGCGCTGTGTCGACGAACAGCTTGAGATCGCAACCGCACTCGTCGACCAGCCAGCGGGCCATGGCCTTGAGCGCCTTCTTCACCGTCTTGTGATAGTCGGTCCCCTGGGCATAGACGGATATGCGACCCCGGTCTTTCGTATCGGCGAGAGCCAGCGGGTCGGTCGCGGGGGCATAGCTCATTCCAAGGGCAATGACCGAGCGCGCTTCCGGCCAGAGTCCCTGGGGGCTTGCGCGCTGGACGGCGCGTTCCTCCATCCAGGCCATCTCGCCATGATTTCCGGCCTCGAGCCACTGGCGAAGCCGCTCACCCGCCTCCGGTGCGCAATCGGCGCGCGCGATCCCCCAGGCGGTAAAGCCCAGTTCCCGCGCCTTGTCGAAAATCCTCGCCTTGAGACTTGCCATGACGCGGTCACCCTTTACCCATTGGCATCATGGGGGAAAGAGCGATTGCCGCCGAGGCGCGGGACCTGGTCAAGGAGTTTGACGGCAAGCGTGCCGTCGACGGGGTGAGCCTGACCGTCCCCGAGGGGAGCATTACCGGCATTCTTGGCCCCAATGGCGCCGGGAAAACCACGACCATCCGGATGATGCTTGGCATCATCGACCCGACATCGGGCACCCGGAGCCTGCTCGGCCACGAGCGCCCCATCGAGGCCGCTCGCCAGGTGGGTTATCTTCCCGAGGAGCGCGGTCTCTATCCCTCGATGCCCGCCGCGGAAGCGATCGCCTTCATGGGCGCGCTGCGCGGACTGCCGATTCGCGAGGGTCGCCGGCGCGCGAATGAGCTGCTCGCCGAAGCCGGCCACGAGGACTGGGCGAAACGACCGATTCGCAGTCTCTCCAAGGGGATGGCCCAGACCGTCCAGCTGCTCGGGACCATCGTTCACCGGCCCAGGCTGGTCGTTCTCGACGAGCCGTTTTCGGGGCTCGACGCGATCAACCAGCAAAAACTGGAGCAGCTGATTCGCGACCAGGCCGCGGCCGGTGTCACCGTCATCTTCTCGACCCACGTGATCGCCCATGCCGAGCGACTCTGCGAGCGGGTGGTGATCATCGCCGGCGGGCGGGCGGCATTCGAGGGAGCGGTCGGCGAGGCCCGGGGCAGGCTTCGCCCCATGGTCCACCTGACCACCCGGGCAAAGGACGGCCCCTGGCGGGCCGCGCTGCCACCAACGGCGTCAATGGTCGGGGGCGAATGGCGGTTTGAACTTCCAGGCTCGGGTCCCGAACCGCTTCTCAAGGCGCTGATCGACGGCGGCGCCGGGATCGAGACGCTGAGCATCGAGAGGCCCGGGCTCCACGATGCCTTCATCGCCATTGCCGGCGAGGCCGCGGCTCGCGAGATGGGCCATATACCGGGCGTGGAGGCAGGCGAGGAATGAAATTGCCCGAAACCATTCGAGCCGCCTTCGTCATCGCTCGCCGGGACTTCACGGCAACGGTACTCAGCAAGACCTTCCTGCTGTTCCTGCTCGGGCCGCTGTTTCCGATTGCGCTCGGCTTCGCCTTCGGCGGCATCGGTGCCCAGGTCGACCGCAACGCGCACCCGCCGGCGGTCGTGGTGATAGCCAGCGCGGATGAATATGGGCTCCTCGAGGCGGCAAGAAAGCGGTTGTCGCCGCTGGCCGACGAGCGGCCGCTGGTGGAACTTCGCCGGGTTGAGCCCCTGCCGGATCTTGCTGCACAGCGCGAACGGCTCCTGACCTCGGAACAGCGGCCGGCGCTCGGGGTACTCGACGGAGGACTTGCAGCGCCGCACTTCACCGGCGCGGTCTCGGCGGACTCGAGGACCGTTCGCCACATAAGCCTGTTTGTCGAAGAGGCCCGGCGGATCCGCAGCCAGGCCGATGTTCCAGGACCGCCGGTCGAGGTGACGCTCACCAGGACCTCTTCGGGAGCAGTGGCATTTGCACGGGAAATCACCGCGCGCCTCGGCCAGACGATCCTTTTCGTGCTGACGATCCTCCTTGCCGGCATGCTGCTAAGCCAATTGATCGAGGAAAAGTCGAGCAAGGTGATCGAGGTGCTGGCGGCCGCGGTGCCGGTCGACGCGATTTTTCTCGGCAAGCTGTTCGCCATGCTCGGCATGTCGCTCGTCGGCATCACCGTCTGGACCAGCGCCGGCGCACTGGCGATCGCCATATGGACCGAAGGGGGCCTTGGCGCGATCCCGCCGCCTGCAGTCGGCTGGACTGCATTTTTACTGCTCGTCCTCGTCTACTTCTCGACGAGCTACCTTCTCATCGGCGCGACATTTCTCGGCATTGGTGCCCAGGCCTCGACGGTTCGCGAGGTGCAGACGCTGTCGATGCCGGTCACAATGGCGCAGGTCGTGTTGTTCGGCTTTGCTTCCCTCGGGGTCGGAAAGCCGATGAGCGCCGAGGCGATCGGTGCGGCGGTCTTCCCGCTTTCCTCGCCTTTCGCAATGATCGGCCGTGCGGCCGAGCAGGGTGCATTGTGGCCCCACCTGCTTGCACTGGCGTGGCAGGCACTATGGGTAGCACTGATCCTCAAGTTCGCGGCGGCCATTTTCCGCAAGAGCGTCCTCAAGTCCGGCCAGAGCCGGCCGCGGCGGCTCCGGCGCGCCGTCACCGGGCTGCTTCGGGCGCTGGGCCAGGGATCCAGGGCTAGGCAATAGCGGTTCGGGCCGCGTCTTCCAGCTGCGCCATCAGCGCGCGGTGGGGGAAGGGGCCGTGGCTGATGCGGGCCACGCCAGCCGATATCCATTCGGACTTGGGAGGAGCTCCCGGAAAAGCGATGACATTCAGCGGTAGTGGAACGGCACCGACCACCTTTTCGATCTGGTCTGCGCGAGCGAGGCGCGGGACGAAAAAGCCGCTTGCGCCGGCATCGGCAAAGGCCTTGCCGCGCTCGATCACTTCGCGGAGCAGTGCATCGTCATGTTTCTCCTGCTTGAGAAGGAGGTCGGTTCGAGCATTGATGAAAAAACAGTCCCCGACGGCCTGGCGGATGGCAGCGATGCGACGGGACTGGAGGACGAGCGGGTGGACGCCTTCGCCGCCTATCACCTGGTCCTCGAAGTTGCAGCCGACCGCACCGGTGGCAGCGAGCCTCACGACATTGGCAGCGCCCTCGGCTGGATCGGACGAATAGGCACCTTCGAAATCCACTGTCAGCGGCAGCGGGTCGACCGCGGCTGCAATCCGCCCGGCATTGGCAAAGACATAGTCGAGCGGCACCTGCTCGGAATCGCCGAAGCCGCTTGCATCGCCCACGGGATGGCTTCCAGTGGCGATGGCGAGGGCACCCGCGCGGACCACCGCAAGCGCGCTTCCCACGTCCCAGATATTATAGAGGATGACGGGATCGCCGGGCACGTGGAGCGCGGCAAATCGTTCGAACCTGCTCTTCGCGTTCATGCTGATCCACTGCCTCCTGCCGGTGCCGTCGAACCTAGATCCGGTCGGGGTAAACCGGCCGGATGTCGGTCGGAATGTCCTTCATGCTGCCGATCACCATTTGTGCCTCGGGATCGAGAACGGCATATCTGGCGAGCAACGCTTTCGTCCCTTCATAGTCGCCATTGCCCTGCAGGCGAATGAAGGTTCCAACGAGGTCACGGATTGCGCCGTCGATCTTCTCGGGCACCACCCGGAAGCGCTTCGATCCCGCGTCCCATTCGAGGCCGCCCTTTTCGCGCAGGAAGCGGTACTGCATTGCCGCGCCCTTGCCATGCGCCTCGCCGACACCAAAGCGCATCGCCCGGAACAGTCCCGCCACATAGGTGGCACGGATCTGGTCCTTCTCGGCGGCGGGCAGGATGCCCTTGTCCATCATGTAGAGGATGTTCCATGCGCCCATGACGTCCGCCTTGGCCTCCTCGATGCCCGAGCCCAGCTCCTTGAGCTCGCGATCGACGGTTGTCTCGCGCCCGTTCACGGTGATGCTGCCAGGGCCGAGGCTATGCGACAGTTCATGGAACAGCGTTTCCATGAACATATATTTCTTGGTAACCTTGCCCGCCTGGTCGGGGACCATCACCAGCTGGGCCATCGGCGCCAGGATCCGATCATATTTGGCGCCGAGAACGTTCCTCAATATGACCTTCTTGGCCCCCTTCGCCTCCCGGACCCGCTCGTCGTTGGGAAGGTTGAAGGCGATCGTCTGGACGCCCGGGACATTGTCGCCGCCGCCCTTGATCTGGTCAGCGACGACGATCGGCGATTCAAAGCCGCGCTGGAAATTCTTGTAGCGCTCCTCGACCGGGAGGTTGGCTTCCATTCCGCGCAGCTCGCCCTTGTAGACATCGAGCGCCGCCGATTCCCCGGGGTCCTTCAGCGTCAGGAAGGCCTCGAAAGCCGTCTTCCGGCCATAGAGCTCGTCGGTGTAAACCTCATATGGGCCGATCGCGATCTCGATCGGCGTCCCCGAAAGGTCCATCCAGGCCAGTTCCGACTGGAAATAATCGTCGGTCCGGAAGGCCTTCGCCCTCAGCGTCAGGAATTTTTTCAGGCTGGCGTTGCTGGTCTTCGAAGCCGCCTGTTCAAGCAAGGCCACGGCCCTGCGCCAGCTCGAGGAGGGCGGGCCCGCCGCCGTGTCGCTGCGGGGCATCGCCCGGGAGCTGTCCGTCAGCCCGGCGGCGCTCTACGGCTACGTGGCCAACCTCGACGACCTGTTCAAGCAGCCGGGCGGCCGGCTCCAGCCACTGGCGATATTCGACCGAATAGGGAACGGCGACGAGCTTGTCCCCCTGCCGCTTGACTACGGTGTAGGGGCTGGTGAGCGCTTCAGCCTCGCCGGGATTGTCGGCAAGGTAGCGGTCGAATTCCTCCTTGGTGAGGTCCGCCGGGTAGAAACCCGCACCGGCCGGCCTCGGGGAATTGCCGAAGAAGGGCTGGTAATCGTTGAGAGGGTCCCATGGCCCGAAGAAGGCGTCGAACCTCTCCAGCAGGGCCCCGTCATTGGTTGCAGCGACCTGCGCACGCAACTGGTCGTAGTTGGGCGTCGCCTGGCGCTTGTAGATCTCGCTCATCAGCGATGAGGCCTGCATCAGCAGGTTGACCACCTCGCGCTCCTCGGCGCTCAGATAGCTGGTGTCGACCTCCATCGGGACGCTGGCGAGCTTTGCCAGTCCGTCCACCGGCGCCGCCGACGACTGGTTGGCGGGTTCCGACCCGTCCTTCTGGGCCACCTCGCAGGCGCCAAGTGAAAGAAGGGCGATGGCGGAGGCGGCAAGCCAGAGAGATTTGGTCATGACCTGTCCTAGCGGGATGGGGGCGAGGGGCTCAATCGCCCTTCGACGAATGGCCGGGCGTCAATGCACGAAGCGGGCGACCACGTCGCGGTAGCTGCGGGACACCTTCACCTGGGCACCGGAATCGAGGACCAGGAAACATTCGCCGTTGGTGTGGGGCTTCACCTGCCGCACCAGGTCAAGGTTGACGATGGTCGAGCGGTGGACGCGCTGGAAGCGCCGGGGATCGAGCCGCTTTTCCAGATCCTTCATCGTCTCGCGCAGGATGAGCGTGTTCTCGCCCGTCTGGATGCACATGTAATCGCCCGCGGCATCGATCCGCTCGATCGTGTCGACATCGACGCGGAAAATCTGTCCCTGGTCGCGGATGTTGATCATCTTCTCGAACCGCGAGGCGGATGGCGCCTCCGGCATCGCGTCGGCGAGTTCCTCGGCCGCTTCCGGGGCATGCTCGGCAAGCGCTTCCTTCAGCCTGCCGGCTTCTTCCGCTCCACGCTTCTCGGCCAGCCGCTGGCGCACCCGGTCGAGGGTCGCGGCGAGCCGGTCCTCCTCGACGGGCTTCATCAGGTAATCCACCGCCTGGGCCTCGAAGGCCCGGAGCGCATGCTCATTATAGGCGGTGACGAACACGAACAGCGGCGGCTCGACCTCCATCAGGCCCGAGATGACCGAAAAGCCGTCAAAGCCCGGCATCTGGATGTCGAGGAAGACGAGATCGGGCTTGTGGGTCTTGATTGCGCGGATCGCCTCGCGGCCGTTGGAGGCGGTGGCGACCACCTCCACGTCCTCATGCGCCTCGAGGCGCAGCCGCAGTCCCTGGGTGGCAAGGGGCTCGTCGTCAACGAGGATGGTGCGAATGGTCATGAAAGATCCTTCTGGTCGAATTCGAGCGGAATCTCGATGATAACGCTAAAGCCCCCATGTTCGTTCGTTCGGGTGGAAAAGCCGTGGCCTGCCCCGTAGGCCTGGGCCAGGCGGTCCTGGATGTTGGCGAGACCGACGCCGGTCGACTGGGCATCGATCGGGGTTCCCCCCTGGCCAGGCCCGCTGTCGGCGACCTCGATCCTCACTGCCCGTCCCTCACGATGAGCGGTAATCCAGATGTCGGCTCCATGTTCCGCCGGCGTCACCGCATATTTGATGGCGTTTTCGATGAGCGGCTGGAGCAGCAGCGAGGGCAGCCTCGCGCCGATCGTGTCCGGATCGAGCCGGAAATGGGGACGGAGCCGGTCTTCAAAGCGCATCTTCTCGATTTCCAGGTAGAGCTTCAGGGTCTCCACCTCCTGGACCAGCGTCACCTTGGCGGTGGGCTCGTTGACCAGCGTGTAGCGCAGGAACGACGACAGGCGCGAGAGCATGGCGTTCGCCCGCTCCGTCTGCTTCAGGAGCACCAGCGTCGAGATGCTGTTGAGCGTGTTGAACAGGAAATGCGGGTTCAGCTGGTAGCGGAGCATCGCCAGCTGGGCGCTGGAGGCCTGGCTCTCGAGCCTCGCACGCTGGTCGATCTCTTCTTCCAGCAGCAGGTAATAGTTGATCCCGTAATAGAGCGCCGACCATGCCGCGAGGATCGAGAAATCGAGGATCAGCGCGCCGAAATATTGCGGGCCGGTCGGCTTGAAATCGGGGTTGATGAAAGTGGCGAGGCTCCAGGTCTCGATGAAGGAGAAGGCAGCCGAGGCGATGACCACCGTTCCGAGGCTGATGAACACGGTCAAGATCGCCCGCATCGTGATCAGCCGGCGGTATAGCGAGGCCATCAGCAGGGTCAGCGAATAGCCGGTCGCCGTGAGGATCAGCGTGTGGACGATGAACACCGGGCCGAGGGCATTGGCGAGGCCCGAGATCGTCCTGAGGAAGAAATAGCCGGTCCAGCCAATGGTCTGGAGGACCCAGAAGGCACGGTTCTTGTCGTCGAAGAAGGGCCGGTCGAGGCCGACGCCGGCGAGGAACGGGCGGGCCGGGCCCTTGCTTTTCGACAGCCCCCGTCCCTGGGCTGCTGCCTCGGCCAGCGCGCGTACGCTGTCGCTGGCGATCTCTGCCTGGGTAGCCGTGACGCGGTTCATCCCGACCGATATAGGCAGGCTCGGCCAATGCGGCCACCCTTGGCGTGAGCCGCCCCCGGGGCTAGGCTTGGCGGCAAGGAGAGGTGCAATGACCAGCGATCGCGCGGGCTTCCGGTCAATGGAGGAGGGAACCGCTGGCGACTGGGCAGTCATCGCGTCGCATTTCCGGCCATATGCGGCGTTGCTTCCCGACCGGATCCTCGACCATCTGAAGCTTCTCGACGGCGATTTTGGCGGGTTCCCGGTGGACCGGCTGCAGCACAGCCTCCAGACCGCGACACGTGCCCACCAGGGCGGGGAAAGCGAGGCATTTGTGGTGATGGCCCTGCTTCATGACATCGGCGACACGCTTGGAAGCTTCAACCACCCCGACATCGCCGCCGCGATCCTGAGGCCCTTCGTCGACGAGAAGCTGCACTGGATCGTCGAGAAGCACGGGATCTTCCAGGGCTATTATTTTTTCCATCACCTCGGCCTTGACCGCGACATGCGCGAGGCCTTCCGCGGCCATCCCCATTTCGAGGACACCGCAAGGTTTTGCGAGATCTACGACCAGGCGGCATTTGATCCTTCCTACGAGACCGCGCCGCTCGATTTTTTTGAGCCGATGGTGCGCCGGGTCTTCGCAAACCCGGTAAACAGCATCTACAAGGCTGCCGGAGAACCGGCCGCCGCCTGAAAAATTCGGAGATATTTGTTTGTTGCGCATCCTGACCGTCGCCCTTGCATCCCTGTTGCTAGCTTCCTGCCAGTCTGAACCCGCGCCGATCGAGCCCTCGGACGTCTCGAGCCAGGTAGCGCCGATCCTCGACAGTCCCGACGCGGTCGATACCCATAGCTATGCCAAGCCGCTCGAGGCCCGCGTCGCCAATGTCGATCTGGACCTCGCCCTCGACTTCAGTGCCCGGCGCATCGGTGGCACGGCGGCGCTCGACGTCATCGCCCGGCCCGGCGTTCGCCAGGTGATCCTCGACACCAGGGACCTGGAGATCGAGGGCATATCCGACACCGATGGGAATCCCCTGAAATGGACTCTTGGTGCCGCCGAGGGCGACAAGGGCGCGCCGCTCACCGTCGCGCTCCCCGGCGACGGAAAGCAGCGCATCATCATCCGCTACCAGACGGGGCCCGATGCTGCTGCGCTGCAGTGGCTGACCCCCGAGCAGACCGCGGGCAAGAAACATCCCTATCTTCTGAGCCAGGGCCAGCCGACGCTCAACCGGACCTGGATCCCGACCCAGGACAGCCCGGGCATCCTCCCGCCCTGGAGCGCCACGATCAGCGCGCCCCAACCTCTCAAGGTGGGCATGTCGGGCGAGCGCCTGACCCCCGCCGGCGAAGCCGCGGGCGAAGGCCGCCGCTCCTACCGCTTCCGGATGGACAAGCCGGTCGCTCCCTACCTGATCGCCATCGCCGCGGGCGACATTGCCTTCCGCGAGCTTGGTCCCCGCACAGGCGTCTGGACCGAGCCGGTGATGCTGGACAAGGCAGCCGCCGAGCTTGCCGACACCGAGAAAATGGTCGAGGCGGCCGAAAAGCTCTACGGTCCCTATCGCTGGGGCCGCTACGACGTCATCGTCCTTCCGCCATCCTTCCCCTACGGGGGAATGGAGAACCCGACCCTCACCTTCCTGACGCCGACCTTCATTGCCGGCGACAAGAGCCTGGTCGGCCTCGTCGCCCATGAGCTCGCCCACAGCTGGTCGGGCAACCTCGTCACCAACGCCACCTGGGCGGACAGCTGGCTGAACGAGGGTTTCACCTCCTATTTCGAGAACCGGATCATGGAGGCGATCTACGGCGAGAAGCGCGCCGGCCAGGAACTGGCCCTTGCCTTCGATTCCATGACGGACGCCTTGGAGGAACATGGCAAGGAGGCGGCCGTCACCAGCCTTCACCTCGCGCCCGAGGAAGCGACCCCCGACGGCGGCGCGAGCGGCATCGTCTACGACAAGGGCGCGGCCTTCCTCAAAACCCGCGAGAGGATCGGCGGCCGCGCGCGGTTCGACGCCTGGCTGAGGTCCTATTTCGACCGCTATGCCTTCCAGCCGATGACGTCGGCCAAGTTCCTCGCGGACTTCCGCGAGAATCTGGTGAAGGGCGACAAGGCGCTGGAAGAAAGGCTGATGCTCGACCAGTGGGTCTATAAGCCCGGCCTGCCGGCCAATGTCGCAAGGCCCGATCCGGCGGTTTTCGCCGAGGTCGACCAGGCGGTCGCAGCCTTCTCGGGCGGCGCCGATGTCCCGGCAGGGTTCGGCGCCTGGACGACGGCTGAAAAGCTGCGCTTCATCAACAGCCTGCCGCGGAAGCTCGAGACTGCCCGGCTCGACGAGCTCAGCCGCACGCTTCGGCTCAACGAGGCGGGCAATAACGAAGTGCTGTTCGCCTGGCTCGACCTGGCGGTTGCCAACCGTTACGACCCCGCGGTCCCGGCCCTCGAGCGGTTCCTCCTCGCGCAAGGCCGCCGCAAGTTCGTCGCGCCGCTCGTCACCGCCCTTGCAGAAGACAGCGAATGGGGACGTCCGATTGCCCGGCGGATCTATGCGAGGGCGCGCCCGTCCTACCATTCGGTGACGAGCAGCGGCCTCGACAAGCTCGGCCTGATTTAACACGACAAATGGGGTATCTTTAACCGCGAAGTAACCCAATTCGGCATACTGCTTGGCGACATTGCCAAGCGGATGACCGGATGTACGAGGCACCTGACCGTTACAAGCGTATGATTTCGGCGCGCCTTCCCGACGGCGAATCGCTGGGGGTCGCGTCACAGGCAGCGGACGAGGGCAGCAGCCCGCTGCGCGATGCGCAGCTGATCGCCCGCGGTCAGTTTGCGCCTTTTTTCGCGATCGCGAACAGCATCGCTGCGGTGATGATGGCGATGATCCTCTATGGCCATGTCCCGGCAAGCTATCTCGGCGGCTGGGCGGTGGCAGTCATCGTCACCAACCTTGGCGCCATGCAGCTCGCCCGTACCCAGGCCGTAACCCATGTCGGCCGTTCCGGACGAAAGCTGCCGAAATGGCAGATGGTCGGCGATATCGTGGTCAGGGCCTTCGTCTGGCTTTCGCTCCCGGTAATCAGCTTCTCCTCGCTCGAGCCTTCGAACCAGGTGGTGGCGGCGACCCTCATCGCCGGCCTTGGTATCGCCGCCCTCGGGCTCGTCGTGGTGCCTGCATGCGTCACTGCTTGGATGGCCATTTTCACCGCGGGGCTCAGCTATTCGCTGCTGGTCGGCCGCGGCCAGCTTCCGTTCGATAACATCCTCGCTGTCCTCTTCACCCTCGGTGTTGCCATCGTTGGCGTCCTCACCGTCGCCCGCTGGGCCTTCGGCCAGCTCAAGACCAATGCCGACTTCGGCTCGCAGTCGGAAAGCGCCAGCCTCCTGCTCCAGGAATATGAGCAAAGGGGCGTTGGCTGGCTCTGGCAGGTCGATAGCGAGAACCGGGTGACCTACATTTCCAGCCGCATGACCGCGCTGCTCGGTCGGCGGGCGAGCGCACTGCTCGGCCACTCGCTTCCCTCCCTCCTTGGCGGCCACGCGGAACTTGGCAAGGTGCTGCTCGAGAAGCAGCCGTTC
>JAJJPO010000188.1:0-11374 GCA_032907585.1 Sphingomonas sp.
CCTGGTCGTCAACGAGCTGCTGTCCTCGCCGGTGGGCGCGCGCGACTGGCCGCTTCGATTCTGGTCGAAGGAAAGGCTGATGAGCAGGGCCGCCCGGCTTAGCTATGTCGAGCCCGACCTCGAGCCCTTGCCATAGCCGGATAGGCAGCTTTTTCTTTTACGGGAGCCATTGTCCCGCCCACTCGCCCGGCAGGGCGCGAGGGCGGGGCGGTCCTGTTGCGCGCTAGCCCTGGCGGGCGCTGGCGATATAGGCGTCGACGTTCTTGGCCAGCACGTCGAGCGGGACGTTTCCGCCCTTCACCACCATGTCGTTGAAATCGCGAAGGTCATAGCGCTCGCCAAGCGCCTTTTGGGCACGGCTTCGCTGGTTCACGATCTCGGTGTGGCCGATCTTGTACCCGCAGGCCTGCCCGACCCAGCTGCAGTAGCGATCGACCTCGCTCGCCACTTCTTCTTCCTTGGACCCGTTGGTCTCGACGAAGTAGCGAACGCCCTGTTCGCGCGTCCAGCGCTTGTGGTGAAGGCCCGTGTCCACCACCAGCCGGATGGCACGGAAGGCAAGGCTTTGCAGATAGCCGAGCCGCCCGACCGGGAAGTCGTCATAAACGCCAAGCTCGTCAGCAAGCTGTTCGGCGTAAAGGCCCCAGCCTTCCGAATAGGCATTGAATGCCAGCATGGTCCGGATGAGCGGCAGCTGGTTGGAATATTCGCCCTGCCAGACATGCCCCGGGATCGCCTCGTGATGGGTGAGGTCGGGAAGGTCATATTTCCGGTGAAGGTCCGTGGTGCGCAGGTTGATCCAGAACTTGCCGGGGATCGACCCGTCGATCGAACCGGCCCCGCCATAGGCACCCGGTGCGCCAGGCTCCTCCTCGGGAGGAAGCCGCTTCACCTCGAGATTGCCGCGGACCAGCGTCCTGAAGGCGCGAGGCATCTCGGCGCGGATGATCTTCAGCCGTTCCGCGATGAAGTCCATGATCTCGGCGCGGCCCTTGTCGCCCTCGCTGAACTTGTAGCGCGGATCGTTCGAGAGCGCCGTCATGCGCGCGCCGACCGTTCCCTTGGTGTAGCCGAGGCTCTTGAGGATCGGGTCCATCCGGCCATGGAGCTCGGCGACCTGGTCCAGTCCCATCTGGTGGATCTCGTCCGGGGTCATGCGCGTCGTCGTCGAAGCGCGCAGCGCCCACTGGTAGAATTCCGGGCCATGCGGGCGCGCCCACATGCCGGCATCCATGGTGGCGCGGCTTCGCTGCGCCCTGAGCTCGGCCAACTGCCTTTGAAGCGCCGGGGCCACCTTCTGCTGTGCAATCGACCGGGCCCGCTCGGCCCAGTTGCCGGGGATGGCGCGGGTGCGGCGCTCAAGGGATTCGACGAGGCCGCCGCCCGACTGGGCATTGCTGACGCTGACCGTCATCTGGTCGATGGCCTTGTCGATCAGGAAGGCCGGCGCGATCAGCCCCTTGGCTGCCGCGTCCTTGAGCCGGCCAAGCTCGCCATCAAGCTGCTGCGGGTAGCTTTCAAGCCGGGCTAGATAGGCTTCGGCGTCTTCGGCGTTGCGGACCGGGTGGTCGCTGTCGAGGAAACGCGGCACGTCGAGATAGGCGCCGACATTCTGGATCACGACATAGGGCGTGTTCCGCCAGCCGCCGACCGCGACGTCGCCATAGGGCTGGGCAAAGCCGTCGAGCGCCGTGCGATAGGCGGATTTCACGACCTCGATGCTGGTCCGGGTCGAGTGGGAAAGCGCTGCAGTATCGACTGCCTCGGCGCGGGCGAGATCGGCCCGCAGGGTCGCGGCGAGCCTGTCCTGGCCGGCCTTGCTGCGGTCGGCCAGCCTCGAGCGGAGCGCTGCATGGGCACCGGTGTCGAGGCCGAGGCTGGTCGCTCCCTCGGGGGAAAGAGCCAGGAGATTTTCGCCGATCGCGTTGAGCAGCGCCGTGGCGCCGGCTTCACCTGCCGGTGCGCCAGGCGCGAGGAATGCAGCGGCGGGGCGATGAAGCGCGATCGTTGCGACGCCGGCCGACAGGGCCCCGAGGGCCTGGCGGCGCGAGAAACTCATCTCATTCAAGGTCATGAACTCCAGTAATCAGGCAGGGGGAAGGGTTCGCACGGGTTCGACGATGAGGCAATTGCCCTCGACCGCCGTTACCGTGACCCGTTCGCCGGTCGCGGCGGGTCCGCCGCGGGCGTTCCATTCGCCATCGCCGACGCGGACCCTCCCGGCATGCTCGTCCACGTCAACCGTGACGGTCACGGTCCGCCCCACCAGCCGCTTGGCCGGCTCGTTGATGGCATGGCGCTGGTCGCCGCCATGGGGTTCGCCATACCAGCGCTTGCCGATCATCACGGCAAGGCCGGTGTAGAGGACGAACAGGACCAGCTGGGGAGCCGCGCCGAGGTCGAACAACAGGGTGAAAAGGCCGGTCGCGATGGCCGCGGCACCGATGAACACCAGGAAAAACCCGGGCGCGATGATCTCGGCGAGGAGCAGGAGAAGCCCGCCTATCGCCCACCACCATCCAGGTTCGAGGTCGCCGAACATCTAGCTCTCGTCCCGGTTGACGTTCGGAAGGCCCGCCGCCGATCCCCTGCCGCCGGGGGCGGAGGGCCGGGCGCGCGGCGAGCCGGCCTGCGGGCCGTCCATCCCGAACGCCTCCTTGGCGATCGCCCCGATGCCGCCAAGTGACCCGATGAGCTGGGTCGCCTCGACCGGGAAAAGGATGGTCTTGGCGTTTGGAGAACGGGCGAACTCGCTCACAGCCTCGACATATTTCTGGGCGACGAAATAGTTGATGGCCTTGGCATCGCCGCCGGCGATGGCATCGGACACGAGCGTGGTTGCCTTGGCTTCCGCTTCGGCGGACCTTTCGCGGGCCTCCGCCTCGCGGTAGGCCGCTTCCTTGAGGCCTTCCGCCTGGAGGATCGCCGACTGCTTCTCGCCCTCGGCGCGAAGTATCTCGGACGCGCGCCTTCCCTCGGCCTCGAGGATGGCAGCGCGCTTTTCGCGTTCCGCCTTCATCTGCCGGGCCATGGAGTCGATGATATCGCGGGGCGGCCGGATGTCCTTGACCTCGACGCGGGTGATCTTGACGCCCCAGGACTCGGTCGCCTGGTCCACCACCGACAGCAGCCGCGCATTGATCTCGTCCCGCTTGGAGAGCGTCTCGTCGAGGTCCATCGAGCCCATCACGGTTCGAAGATTGGTGGTCGAAAGTGCCATGATCGCGACGTAGAGATCGCTGACCTCATAGGCCGCCTTCGCGGCATCGAGGACCTGGAAGAACACCACGCCATCGACCGCGATCATCGCATTGTCCGTGGTGATGATCTCCTGGCCCGGGATGTCGAGCACCTGTTCCATCATGTTGATCTTGTGGCCCACCCGGTAAATGAACGGCGTGACAAGATTGAAGCCGGGCTCGGCTACCCTGACGAAGCGGCCAAAGCGCTCGATTGTATAGCGATAGCCCTGCCTTACGATCTTGACGCTCATCATCACGATGATCAGTGCAAAGACCGCAAGACCGACGAGAAATTCAAGCATGGCATTCCCCCAATGTTGTGGACATGATGCAAAGGCTTGGACGCCGAGGGAAGGAAAATCGGCATGACGATCGATCTCAGCCAGACAAGAGCGTTGCTTTTTCTTCCCGCGAGCAATCCCCGCGCGATTGCCAGGGCACGCGCGAGCCGGGCCGACCTCGTCATCCTCGACCTCGAGGACGCGGTTAGCCCCGAAGAGAAGGACCTTGCCCGAAAGGCGGCGATCGAGGCGGTCGCCCAGGACTGGCCGATGCCCGTGGCGATCAGGATCAACGGGTCCGGGAGCGAATGGCATGGCCCGGACCTCGTCGCGATCGCCCATGCAAGGGTCGACCTCGTCGTCATGCCGCGGGTCGATGGCCGGGAGGAGCTGACGTTCGTCCGCAAGCAGTCGGGCAAGGCGGTCGCGGCGATGATCGAGACGGCGAGCGGCGTGCTCGCAGCCCATGAGGTGGCGCGGGACGCGGTGGCGCTGATCGCCGGGACCAATGACCTCGCCGCCGATCTTCGACTGCCCAGGGGGGCGGGGAGGGCACCGCTCCAGACCGCGCTCCAGTCGATCGTGCTTGCCGCGCGGGCACGGAAGATCGCGGTGTTCGACGGGGTGTTCAACCGCCTCGACGATCCCGAGGGCTTCGCTGACGAGGCGCGGGAAGGGCGGCGCCTCGGTTTTGACGGCAAGTCATTGATTCACCCCGACCAGATCGACCCGTGCCATGAGGCCTTCGCTCCTTCACAGGAGGAACTGGCCCGAGCGCAGCGGCTGCTTGAAGCCGCAACCGGCGGTGCCGAGCGGTTCGAAGGCGAGATGATCGAGCGGATGCACGTCCAGTCGGCGCAGCGCCTCGTCGATCGTTACCGGCCGGGCTGACGGGGTTGGCGAATCGCCTGCCGTCTGCCAAAGGCCCGCATGGCCCACCTTCTCCACGAAGAAATTCCACTCGGACTTACGTTCGACGACGTTCTGCTCCAGCCGCTTGAATCGCAGGTGCTGCCGTCAGGAGCCGACACGCGAAGCTTCCTGACAAGGGAAATCCCTCTCAATATACCGATACTGTCCTCGGCGATGGACACGGTTACCGAGGCCGACATGGCCATCGCCATGGCCCATCTCGGAGGGATCGGCGTCCTCCATCGCAACCTCGACATCGACGAGCAGGTCGCAGCTGTTAAAGCGGTGAAGCGATTTGAAAGCGGCATGGTGGTCAACCCGATCACCATGACTCCCGACCAGAAGCTCTCCGAAGCGCTCGAGCTGATGCGCTACAACCGGATCAGCGGCATTCCGATCGTCGAGAAGTCCGGAAAGCTGGCCGGCATCCTCACCAACCGCGATGTCCGCTTCGCCGAAAACCCGGACCAGCCGGTCAGCGAGCTGATGACCCGGGAAAATCTCGCGACCGTCGGCCTTGGCACCAGCCAGGAGGTTGCGAGGAGGATTCTCCACCAGCGCCGGATCGAGAAGCTCCTGGTGGTGGACGACCGCGGCCATTGCGTCGGGCTCATCACCGTCAAGGACATCGAAAAGGCGGTTGCCTCGCCGCTCGCGACCAAGGACCCGCAAGGCCGGCTGAGGGTGGCCGCGGCGACCACGGTCGGTGACAAGGGCTTTGAGCGCTCGGCGGCCCTGATCGAGGCCGGGGTCGACTGCGTCGTGATCGACACGGCCCACGGCCACAACCGCGACGTCAGCGTGGCGGTCGAACGGGTGAAGGGCATTTCGAGCACCGTCCAGGTGGTAGCCGGAAACGTCGCGACGGCCGACGCGGCGCTGGCGCTGGCGGATGCCGGCGCCGACGCCATCAAGGTCGGCATCGGGCCGGGCTCGATCTGCACGACGCGGATCGTGGCGGGCGTTGGAGTTCCGCAACTCTCGGCCATCATGGCCGCGGCCTCCGCTGCCCGCTCGCGCGGCGTGCCGGTGATCGCCGACGGCGGGATCAGGACCTCCGGCGACATCGCCAAGGCGCTTGCCGCCGGCGCCTCGACCGTGATGGTGGGTTCCCTTCTTGCCGGGACCGAGGAAGCGCCAGGCGAGACGTTTCTCTACCAGGGGCGGGCCTACAAGGCCTATCGCGGGATGGGCTCGGTCGGGGCGATGGCCCGCGGCTCGGCCGACCGCTACTTCCAGCAGGATATCAAGGACCAGCTGAAGCTGGTGCCGGAAGGGATCGAGGGGCAGGTTCCGTTCAAGGGCCCCGTGCGCGACATCATCCACCAGCTGGTCGGCGGCGTTCGCGCGGCGATGGGCTACACCGGCTCGGAAACCATCAGCGCGCTGCAGGAGCGGGCGAGGTTCGTGCGGATCACCAATGCCGGCCTCAGCGAGAGCCATGTGCACGACGTCGCCATTACCCGCGAGGCGCCGAACTACCCGACGCGCTAGGCGATGACGCCCTCCGCACGCGTCCAGGCCGCGATCGAGATACTCGACGAGGTCATTCGCTCGGCCCGCGACAACGGGCCGCCGGCGGACGCGATCGTCACGCGCTACTTCAAGGAGCGGCGCTATGCGGGTTCCAAGGACCGTCGGGCAGTCCGGGAGCTGGTGTTCCGTGCGATCCGGCGCAGCGGTGAAAGGCCGGACAGCGGTCGCGCCGCGATGCTCGGGCTGGCCAGCGACGACCCCGAGATCGCCTCGCGGTTCGATGGCTCGGCGCATGGGCCCGAGGATCGCTCGCCCGGTGAACCTGCAGCCCCTCCGGCAGCGGTGCCGGCCTGGCTCCGGCAGCACCTGTCGCCGCTGGTAACGGAAGACGAATGGTCCTCGCTGCTCGAGCGGGCGCCGCTCGATCTCAGGGTCAACGTGGCCCGCGCGTCGCGCGACGAATTGCTCGGCCAGTTCGAAGGGGCAGCGCCGACACCCCGCTCGCCATGGGGCCTGCGCCTTCCGGCCGACACCAGGGTCGACGACCATCCCGCGTTCAGCTCGGGACTGGTCGAGGTGCAGGACGAGGCGAGCCAGCTGGTGGCCCTCTGCTGCCAGCCCTCGCCCGACATGGTGATCCTCGATCTTTGCGCCGGTGCCGGTGGCAAGTCCCTGGCGCTTGCCGCTGCCGCCCCGGGCGCGACGCTCATCGCCGCCGATACCAGCCGCGCGCGCCTTTCGCAGCTCCCGGCCCGGGCATCGCGCTCGGGGGCGAGGATCGAGGAGAGGTTGCTCGACGGCGGCCGGGAGCCGGAGCAGCTGGGCGACCTGGTGTCACGCTGCGACCTGGTGCTGGTCGATGCGCCCTGCAGTGGCTCGGGCACCTGGCGACGCAACCCCGAGGGACGCTGGCGCCTGACCCCCGGGCGCCTCGACCAGCTGACAGGCCTCCAGCAGCGATTGCTGGACATCGCCGAGCCACTGGTGAAGCCGGGCGGCGCTCTGGTATATGCGACCTGCTCGATAATCCGAGCGGAAGGAGCCGATCAGGCGAGGAACTTCTTAGGGCGACATTCATCTTGGGTGGTGCAGGATGTGCCGATCGTTGGTGGACGCGCGGACGGTCCGGGGAGACTCCTCACGCCTGCGCATGATGCCACGGATGGCTTTTTCGTCGCGCGCATGGGCCGGACATGCTAGGTCAGCGCGACTGGTTGGAGAAATTGATGCGCCTCACCCCCTTCGTCATCTGCCTTGGCCTTGCTGCATCGACCCTCTCGGTCGCAGTCGTCGGCCAGCGACCCGATGACCAGATCGCCCCCAGGTCGATCGAATTGCTGAAGCAGGGCGAAAGCCTGCTCACGCAGGGCAAGCTCGTCGAGGCCGACGATGCGCTCGAGACTGCGCTGGTCGTTGATCCCAAGAACCGGGCGGCTTTCGTTGCCATGGCCAAGGTCGCGATCAAGCAGAAGCTTTACGGCCAGGCGATCAAGCTGACCAACAAGGCGCTTGCACTCGAGCCGACCGACCGGGACGCCATCAGCGTGCAGGGCGAGGCAATGGTCGAGCTTGGCGCCCTGCCGCGGGCCCGCGAGAATCTGGCCAAGCTCCAGAAGCTTTGCGGCGCGGCCGGCTGCCCGCAGATCGCGACCCTCTCTTCGGCGATCGCCAAGGGGCCGGCCCTTGCTTCCGCCAAGACTCCAGACGCTCCAAAGAAGAACTAGGCCAGCTGCGCTGGCCATCCAGGCCTGCCTTACGCCCGGTCGACCGGGGAGCTGAGCCTGCGGGCCAGCGCCACATATTCGGCAACACTAACCGTTTCCGCACGGCGAGCCGCATCGATCCCGAGGGCTTCCGCTGCCTCGAGCGCGCCGGGCACGGATTTCAGGCTGGAACGAAGCATCTTCCGGCGCTGGCCGAAAGCGGCCGCGGTCAGCATCTCGAGGACAGAAGGGTCGACCCCCTCGGGCGAGGCGGCCGGCAGGATATGGACCACCGCCGAGGCGACTTTCGGCGGCGGGACGAAGGCGGACCGGTGGACCTGCATGGCGATGCGGGGAGTTGAGCGCCACTGGGCCGCTACCGAAAGCCGGCCATAATGCTCGCTGCCGGGCCTGGCGACGATCCGCTCGGCCACTTCGCGCTGGAACATCAAGGTGAGCGAGGACCACCAGGGCGGCCAGGCGCCTCCGAGCCAGCGGAGCAGAAGGGCCGTTCCGACATTATAGGGAAGATTGGCAACCACATGGGCGCCGTCACCGGCGGCCGAGGGTTCATCGACCGCGAGCGCATCGCCCGAAATCACCCTGAGGCGGCCCGGGAATTGCGCCTCGAGTTCGGCCAGCGCCGGCATGCAGCGGCGGTCCCGCTCGACCGCAACGACGCTCGCTCCTGCATCGAGCAGGGCACGGGTCAGGCCGCCCGGACCTGGCCCCACCTCATAGACTGGAGCGCCCTCGAGCGGCCCTGGAATCGCGGCGATTCTCGCCAGCAGCTGCCGATCGAGAATGAAGTTCTGCCCGAGCGACTTGGTTGCCTGGAGCCCGTGACGGGCGATGACGTCTCGCAATGGCTCGGGCATCAGCCGGCGAAGGCAGCGCGATGGACCGCCGACCGGGCCGCGAGGCGGATCGCCGCGGCCATGGCGCGAGGGTCTGCGCAGTCCTGCCCGGCAATGTCGAAGGCCGTCCCATGATCCGGGGAGGTCCGGATGATCGGGAGGCCAAGGGTGATGTTGACGCCTTCCTCGAAGTGAAGCGCCTTCAGGGGGATGAGCGCCTGGTCATGATACATGCAAAGCGCGGCGTCATATTTTGACCGTGCGGCGGCATGGAACATGGAATCGGCCGCATGCGGACCGGTTACCCGCCAGCCGTCCGCCCGGAGGGCCTCGATCGCCGGGATGATGAGCTCCGCCTCCTCGTGGCCGAGCGAACCTCCCTCGCCGGCATGCGGGTTCAGGCCGGCAACCGCGAGCCGCGGGTCGGCTATTCCAAAACTTCGCTGGAGCCCCCTGAGGGCGGACCGGCCGCGGGCCTCGATCAGCCCCGAACTGAGCGCCGCCGGGACGTCGGCCAGGGGAAGGTGCGTTGTCACCGGTACGGCCCGAAGCGTCGGGCCGGCCAGCATCATTGCAACGTTCGAGGGAGAAATGCCGCATCGCTCGGCAACGAACTCCGTCTGGCCGGGGTGGGTGAAGCCGATGGCGTAGAGCTGCTGCTTGGAGACCGGGCCCGTGACCACGCCGGCCACCGAGCCCGACCGGGCCAGCCCGACGGCGGCCTCGAGCGAATCGAGCGAACAATGGGCGCCGGCAACGGTCGGGTGGCCCGGTATGTGGCCATCATGCGATGCGATCGGGAGGACCGGCAGGCCGACGTCGAATGCGCTGTCGGCCTCCTGCGGATCGTCGATTGTTGCAATGGGGCCGTCCCAGACGGACGCGAGACTGGCCGGGTCGCCAATCGCGACGAACGGTTGCAAGCCGAAGCGGTCGCGATAGTCCCAGCACTTGCCCACCACCTCGGGGCCGATTCCGGCAGGATCGCCGAGCGATACTGCCAGCGGTCGGGAATTGAGCGACATGTCCTACCGCTTAGCGGTAGTCGATCACCGCGTCACGCCTGAGGTCGCGCAGGTAACGGCGGGAGCGCAGGTTGACCCGCTCCTCGTTGAGCTGCGCATAGACCTGGTCGAAGCTCGGCGCAGTAGGATCGACCTCGTCCCGGCCACAGAGAACGAGCACGCGAACGCCGTCCTCGATCGAGCCGAACGGCCGGGTCGCCTGGCCGACCTGCATCTCCAGCATCATTTCCTGGAGCGCCGGCGGCAGGTCGCGCACCTTGACCTCGTCGGACTGGACCACCTCGGCGTTGAATTCCCCGGCGATCCGCTCCGCGCCGCCGCAGCCGCCGATATTCTGGGCAGCCTGGGCAAAGCGGGCGATGGTCGGTTCGGCCTGGTCCCTGCTGGTGCCGGCCGGGAAGTTGATCGAGACCTGCTTCAGGGTCAGGATCGAACTGCGCGGGTCGGCGCTGAGGATCTTGCGCGTATCCTGGACCGCGATGATCGAGTAGCCGCCTGCGACCTTGATCGGCGCCGAGATCATCCCCGGCTTCATGTTCCGAAGCACGTTGGCCAGCTCATCCGGCAGCTGCTCGGGACGCACCCAGCCGAGGTCGCCGCCCACCGATGCGGTCGATGATTGCGAGAACTGGCGGGCGTAGCCGACGAATGAGCCCCCCTGCTGCAGCGCTGCAAACACGCGATTGGCGGTCTCGGCCGCCTGTGCCTCGTTGGCGCTGCTCGCGGAAATCACGATCTCGCCAACGCGATATTCCTCGGCTCCCTTGGAAGCGTTGAGCTTGTCGATGACCGCCTGCACTTCCTCGTCGCCGACGTTGACGGTGCTTTCGATCTTCTTCGACTGGAGTCTCCGCCAGGCGATTTCGCCCTGGATCTGGCGGCGGATCGAGCGGATCGAGGAACCGCGCGACTTCAGGAACTCCGCCATCTGTTCCGGGGTCTGCTTCGCGTTGGCGGCGACGCGCTGGACCGTCCTCTCGATGTCGCTGTCGGAGATGTCGATCTCTTCAGCCTTGGCGGCCTGGATCTGCAGCGTCTCGTCGATGAGGTTGCTCAGCACCTGCCGCCGCAGCTGTTCGATCTCGTCGGCCGGGATCGGCGCGTTATTGGCGATCGCAAGCAGCGCGAGGCGCTGGTCGATATCCGTCTGGGTAATCACCTCGCCGTTGACGATGGCGGAAGCCTTGACGACCGATGGAAGCGCATTGCCGAAGAGCTGGGGGTTTTCCGGCAGGTTGAGCGTGGCGGTGGAGCTTGGCTCGCTCCCCTGGGGCTCGCCTTGCGCCTGCGACTGCTGGGCGAAAGCTGCGCCCGCCAGCGCCAGGCCAAGTGCCAGCGGCGCCAGTCGTGACAGGCGTCGGGAAAATTTCTTCTGCACTGTTACCACCCCAAAATTTCCTTTGTCGCCAACGGTATAGGAAGTTCCCATTAACTCTCCGTGCTGAACCGCAGCTTAGCGGCCAATGCCTTTCAGAGAGAAGTTTATCGAAAAAGTACTGCCGCTTCTGAACTCCCCGAGACGCTCATAGTCGCGCTTCCACGCCACGCCAAGTTCAAGACATTCGTCTTCGTAAGTAATTCCAAGCCGGTGCCGGACCGGCTCATAGCCATCAGCGAGGCTGAGCGGGTCCTCTTCGCTGTCGCTGAGGTCGAGAACGGTCGAGCCGAACACCGACCAGTAGCGCAGGAACTGCCAGCGGCCGGCAAGGCGCAGCTCCTCCTTGTCCCTGAGATCCTCGACGGCCGGCGAGATGTCGCGGTTGAGGCGAAGATAGGCCACCTGGGCATAGGTGGTGGCGGTCCCGACGGTGCGATCGAGCTCGTTGCGGCGGAGCGCGAAACTATCCTTGTCGAGGCGGTAACGGGGCGTCACGTCGA
>JAJJPO010000189.1:0-2658 GCA_032907585.1 Sphingomonas sp.
TGTTCAAGAGCTTGTCGAACCTGCCTGGAAGGAGTGGCTCGAACGGCACCCGGCTTACCTTGCAGTCGCGAAGGTCGATCTCGATCTTGCGAAGCTCGGTCTCGAGCGCCTCCGCTGCCCTTCCGACATCGCCTTCGTCGCCGGCGCCGAGCCGTGCAGCAAATGGCGGCAGCTCCTGCGAACCTTCCCGGCGAAACTCGACTGGCTGGTTGGCGAGGGTGATGACGAGGAGACGCCCGGAGCGCTCTACCGCTGCCGATACCACCGCCTCCAGGGCGGAAAGGGCGGCGAGGTCGTCGCCGGGAGACCATACAAGATAGGCGGGGCTGTCGACCGCGATCCGCCAGGCGAGGCTCTCGGCAGGCTTCTCATCCGTGCTGAGGATCAGGAAGGGGAGCCAGCGATCGATATGGACCCGGCCGCTTTCTCCCACCTGCTGGCGAAGCGAGCCGTCGCCCCCGAAGGCCGGCTCGAATGGCGCGGGCGCAGCCCGGAGGCGTGGCTGGCCGCTCACCCGAGCAGTTCCCGGGACGTGTGAGCTACAAACCCGATGAATTGCCGCATCGCCTCGAGTTCGCGGGCGTCCGGTTCGCCGGTCCACTCGTCCATGTAGAATTTCTTGAATTCCAGGGCGATCGCGCAGCCCTTGCCGGCATATCTCTGGTGGACGAAGCGCGTCTGCTCGCCCTTTCCCTGGAAGGCGACATTTTCGCGCACATCGAGCCTTCGGCCATTGAAGTCGAATTCCCGCATGGCCTCGATCAGCGGGTCGACCAGCCAGGCCCACTTGTCGCGGGGCATGCTGAAAGTGCCGATATTGATGTCGGGCGCCGCCTCCTGGGGCGTTGGCTGGCCATCCGCCCCGTCTCGCCGGTGGTTGTAGCTGTGCACGTCGATGAGCAGGAAGCGCTCATGGTCGCCGGCGACCTGGTCGAGGAGGCCTCCAAGCATGCCGTAATAGGCCGAGTGGATGGCAAGGGACCGCTCGACCAGTTCTGTCGGCGGGGGTCCTCGCCAGACGTCCAGGCCCCAGCTTTGATCGGGCGTCAGGTATACGGCTTCGGCGGCGGCGCGGTTGAGGTCGAACTCGAAGCGCGAGCGATGGGTGATGATGTGGGTTGGCACATCCAGGATCGCCTGCCCGGTGAACGGGTCTTCCTCGCGTAACCGGTCCGCGTCGGAAAGAAGCATGCGCTCGGCGACTTCGGCCCTGAGCTCGTGGCCATCGTGGATCGCGGTTGCAAGAACGGGTCCCGGCCCGCGCTGAACGGTCCACCATCGCCCCCCGTCTCCTGTATAGCCCTGCGCCATGAAGGGGGATAACTGCTGCAAGAGCAGTTCGGTTGCCGGGGGCACCGTGTACGGGGATCAGGGGGAATAGGAGAATCTCTGCCAATCAACCTCACAAGGTGGCGGCACGGCGATAGGTGCTCGTTAAAACCGCTTGGGAAATCTTGGCAAATGGCGAACTTCGGCACGCTTTCGTTAAAGAACTTCAATGGCGGGTAGGCGCTCGTCCCCGAGTTAGTAGGCGGCACGCAGCTGGAGAAATCGCCAGCGTGTCGCGCAGGCACCAAACCGGCACAAGAACCGGCATATGAACCGGCACAAATGCCGGGTTCCTTTATGCGATTTTTCGACATTTATCATGCTATCACGGCGTTTTATGTGGCTTTCAAACCGGCAAATTATCCGGTATTAATCTCGACATGAACATTGCCGCGATGGAACCGATGGTGCCGGAGGAAGCAGTCCGCGCGCTCGAGGACGATGTTGTTCCCCTTATCGCAGAGGCGAACCAACTCGCAGGTCGCGTCCATCCAATCTTGCGTGACGCGATTGGAGACCTCGTCCGATCGATGAATTGCTATTATTCTAACCTTATCGAAGGGCACGACACCCATCCGAGGGACATCGATCGCGCGCTTGCCAATGATTTTTCGGCAGAACCCAAAAAGCGCGAGCTTCAAAAGGAAGCGGTCGCACACATCCACGTCCAGCAACTGATAGATACAGGCTGCGATCCGGAGGCATGGCCTGCGTCTGCCGCATACGCTGCTTGGCTCCACGAGGAGCTCTGCTCAAGGCTGCCACCTGAGATGCTTTGGGTGACGAACGAAAAGACTGGAGAGAAACTGCCCGTCATTCCGGGCGAATGGCGTAAACATGATGTCGACGTTGGCCGTCATCTTCCTCCCGAGCATAAGGATCTGCCGCAATTTATGGTGCGCTTCGATCAAGCTTATCGCTCGCCACCGCTAAGCCAACTTCGACAAATCCAGACAGTGGGAGCCGTTCACCACCGCTTCCTCTGGATTCACCCATTCTTGGATGGAAACGGACGTGTAGCGCGACTTATGTCACATGCCCTTTTTAAGCGACTGGGCATTGGGACCAGCCTTTGGTCGGTGGCCCGTGGCCTCGCCCGGAATGAGGAACGTTACAAAACCTTGCTCGCTCGAGCAGACGGCCCACGTGAGGGTGATCGCGATGGTCGGGGCTGCCTCACTCAGCGGGGTCTCATAGATTTCTGCAAGTTTTTTCTAGAGCAAGCGGTCGATCAAGTCCGCTTCATGAGCGGTCTGCTCGACACTGAGACGCTCCTCAGACGTATCGAAATACACGTTGAAGAAGAAGTAAGGGCTAAGCGCCTCATGC
>JAJJPO010000190.1:0-2618 GCA_032907585.1 Sphingomonas sp.
CGAGGCGGCCTCGAGCGCGGTAGCGAGGGCGTCGTCGTTGACGAACATCGCCGGGAGGTCGGGGCCGAGCGCCACCCGAGCAGCGCCGGTGAGGGTCGCGAAATCGATCATCAGCTGAGGCTCCAGCTCGACCGCTCTTGCAAGGGCATCGCCGAGAATGAGCCGGCCTTCCGCGTCCGTATTGTCGATTTCGACCTTGAGGCCCTTGCGGCTGGCAATGACGTCTCCAGGCCGGATGGCCGCGGCTGACACGCTGTTCTCGACCGCCGGGACGAGGAGGTGAAGCCTTATTGGCAGCCGCTCGGCCATGACCAGCCGGGCAAGCGCCAGCGCATGGGCCGCGCCTCCCATGTCCTTTTTCATGAGGCGCATGCCGCTGGCAGGCTTGATGTCGAGCCCGCCGCTGTCAAAGCATACGCCCTTGCCGATCAGTGCGACCTTTGGCGCATCCTCTTTTCCCCAGAAGAGCTCGATCAGCCTCGGGCTGCGGTCGCGGGCCGCGCCCTGGCCGACAGCCGCGATCATCGGGTAGCCCTGGCCCAGCGCGTCTCCCGAGGTGACCTCGACCTTCGCTCCATATTGCTCGGCCAGGGCGCGGGCATGTTTTTCGAGCTCGGCCGGGCCAAGGTCCGCTGCGGGAGTGTCCACGAGGTCGCGCACTTCGCTCGTTGCCTCGGCGATCCGCACCACGCGCTCGATCGCGGCTACCTCCTTGCTAAGGAGGACCCGCGGCCCGGGAGCCTGTTCTTCGCTCGACTTGTAACTTGAAAAACGATGCTGCCCGAGAAGCCAGCCGAGCATCGCCGGACCAGGTTCGCCGTCGGCCAGGCGATAGCTACCCTCTGGAAGCTCCTCGGCAAGCCTCGCAAGGCACCATGGTGACAGGGCGCCGGCATTGGCCACGGTCGCGACGATGTCCCAGTCGCCGGCGTGGAGCGGCAGGACCTGGAACTGGTAGGCCTTCTTGCCATCGAACCGGGAGGCCTCGAGCAGCTTGCGCCGGTCCGCCGGCTGCTTCTTTGCCCAGTCGGCAAAGCTCGTCTTGTCGACTAGGTGGATGGCGCGCGCCTGCCCGCCGCGATCCGGCTGCAGAAGTGATGCAAAATCGGTCATCGCCTGCCCTTAGCCGAGCCTGGGGCAAGGCGACAGTGACTAGTGGCTGGCCTTCGCAAGCTGCCCGCGGATCGCTCCTGCCGGGAACTCCGCATTATGGACGTTGAAATAATAGTTGCCGGGCTTGGCAATGAGCTGGGCCGCAGCCCGGGAAGTAACGTCGATGCATCCCGAGCTGGTGCCGAGCGGTGGCGCGGGGAAGGGGATGGCGACCGGTCCCGGGGCCGTCGGCGGAGCGACATGGATATGGGCAGCCGTTGGCGTTGCGATGCCGGCAATCGTCAATTCGTAGCAGATCCTTTTCTGACCGGGATTGACGGTCACCCTGATGCTGCCGCTGCCGTCGGGATCACCGGGTCCCGGGCGTTCTGCGGCCCCGGTGAGTGTCGCCAGGAGGATCGTTCCACCATCTGCCACATGCTCGGCGGCACCCGGAACCGCGATGAATGCTGAAAGGGCCATGATCGCATGGCCATGCTGGAGGAGTTTCATGGGACAGCCGACCCCCCCCTCGGCCGACGGGAAAACCGCCCGTGGGGCCGCGGGGTTCCGTCCCGGCTTTTGATCGCCCCTAGGCCGGTACCCCGAACAGGTCATGCTCGTCGCTGTCTTCGACCAGCACCATGGCAAAGTCGCCCGGCTGGAGGCCGCCCGCGTCACGCAGGTGGACCTCGCCGTCGATTTCAGGAGCATCCGCCCTGGACCTCCCAGTGGCACCGCCGGTGTCTTCGTCGACCGCGTCGATCAGCACCTCGATCGAGGTGCCGACCTTGGCAGCGAGCTTTTCAGCCGAGATGCGGGCCGTGAGCTCCATCAGGCGCTGGTAGCGGTCTTCCTTCACTTCCTCGGGCACTGCCCCGGGAAGGTCGTTGGCCGCAGCGCCCTCGACGGGCTCGAAGCGGAAGGCCCCGACGCGATCGAGCCGCGCCTCGGCCAGCCAATCTAGAAGATATTGAAAATCCTCTTCGGTTTCGCCCGGGAACCCGACGACGAAGCTGGAGCGAACCGCGATGTCCGGGACCTGCCTGCGCCAGTTGGCGAGCCGTTCGAGTACCTTCGCCTCGTTGGCCGGCCGCCGCATCGCCCGAAGCACCTTCGGGCTGGCATGCTGGAAGGGGATGTCGAGATAGGGCAGCACCAGGCCCTCGGCCATCAGCGGGATGACCTCGTCGACATGGGGATAGGGGTAGACATAGTGCAGCCGCACCCAGGGCCGGTAGGCCTCGCCGCCGAGCCTTCCCAGTTCGCGGGCAAGGTCGGTCATATGCGCTCGGACCTCGACCGGCTCGCCCTGCCTCGGTTTCCACGGCCAGGCGGAAAATTTCATGTCGACCCCATAGGCCGACGTGTCCTGGCTGATGACCAGCAGCTCGCGGGTTCCCGCTGCAACCAGCTTCTCCGCTTCCCTCAGGACCGCGTCGGGACGCCGGCTCACGAGATCGCCCCGGAGCGAGGGGATGCAGCAGGAGGTGCAGCGGGGAGTGCGGCCGGCGCTGGTGCTCGGG
>JAJJPO010000191.1:0-11209 GCA_032907585.1 Sphingomonas sp.
TTCCCCGCAAGACGCGAACCGCATGCCCGGGCAGGTCCAGCGCGCGGCAGATATCGCGGGCCAAGCTCTCTGCCCTGCTGGCAGTCCTGTTGGCAATGGTCACCGTCACACCGCGGGAGGCAAGCCCATAGGCCGCGGCTCGGGCGGCGCCTCTTCGCCGGCCCTCAATTTTTCAAGATATTCGGGATTCTCGCGATGGCCAAGCCGGCAACCGTCAAGATCAAGCTGGTCAGCACCGCTGACACGGGCTTTTTCTATGTGACCAAGAAGAACCCGCGCAACCAGACCGAGAAGATGTCGTTCCGCAAGTACGATCCGGTCGCGCGGAAGCACGTCGAGTTCAAGGAAGCCAAGATCAAGTAAGCCGGCTCCAGGCCGACTTACTGGTTTTTTGGACAGGCCCGTATTCCGGCGGGCCCACCAGCCAATTGGAAAATTTCCTGTTTGGGGCGGCCCGCGACGCGGTAACCGCCCCGATGCTTTTGGGCGTCTTTTCCGCCTCCTGCTGGCGCCTGACCGGGCAAGCGATTAACAGCCCCGGATATTCAGCTTTCCGCTGCCGATCGCAAACAGGCCGGTGAGCGTCCGCTCCTCCCCGGAGACCGGCGGGAACGGGTGAACGGGCTCTGCTGCGTGCACTACGAAGCCCGGCTGCGAGACCGTTGTTCCGGCAGGTCGCAGCTGGAACTCGATGACACCCAGATTGGCCACCACGGCGGTCTTGTTGAACGTCATCCGCCTCGTCTGGAACCTGTAGTGCCGCTCCCACTTGTCGAGGGATCCGACGCACGGGTTGCGTTCGAGCGATGCTTCGAGACGAGCGATGTCCTCTCCGGACGGAATTGCCGCGGACCGCTCTTCTTCCGCGCAGGAAGCGAGCATGATGAGCGGCAGGAACATCCAGGAGAATCTCGCCATTTGCAGACTATGGCACCTGCGTCCCGATTATCAAAAGCCCAGCTGAAACGGGTGACGTGAAAAGCCGCCTTGGATATGCGTTAGGAGAACTTGCCCGGAGGTAGCTTGCCGCATCACACGCCGCTCATAGCCACCATAGTTGCGGGACTGGTCGTCGCCTTTTTGATGGGCGCGATTGCACATCGACTGCGGACTTCGCCGGTAGCCGGCTATTTATTTGCCGGCGTCATCGTCGGCCCCTTCACGCCGGGGATCGTTTCAGACGCGGCGCTTGCCAATGAGCTGGCCGAGCTTGGCGTCATCCTCCTCATGTTCGGAGTGGGCCTGCACTTTTCCCTCCGCGACCTGCTTTCAGTGCGGAAGATCGCCATCCCTGGCGCAATCACGCAAATCGTCTTCGCGACGGCGCTCGGGACGATTCTCGGGCTTGCGCTTGGATGGACGATCGGGGGCGCGATGGTCTTTGGCCTGGCGCTCTCGGTTGCAAGCACGGTCGTCCTGATCCGGTCGCTCCAGTCCCGAAAGCTTGTGGAAACCGAACGGGGCCGTATCGCCGTCGGCTGGCTGATCGTCGAGGATCTGGTGACCGTATTGGCTCTGGTCCTTCTTCCGGCGCTGGTGAGCCTGTCACAGTCTCCGGACGGCCCGGCGAACCTCGTGATGAACGTCGCGGTCACGGTCGTGAAAATCATCGGCTTCGTGGTGGTCATGCTGGTGGTCGGAAAGCGGGTAATCCCTGCTCTTCTGCACTGGGTGGTCCATACCGGTTCGCGCGAACTCTTTCGGCTGGCAGTTCTCGCCATTGCGCTCGGCTTCGCCTTCGGAGCGGCCTATGTCTTCGACGTATCCTTCGCTCTCGGTGCATTTTTTGCCGGCATGATTCTCGGCGAAACACAGCTGAGCCGGCGCGCTGCCGAAGAAACATTGCCGCTGAGGGACGCATTCGCTGTCCTCTTCTTCGTTTCGGTCGGGATGCTGTTCGACCCGGCGGTCGTGCTCGAGCATCCAGGGCCCCTCCTTGCGACCCTCGCCATCATCGTCCTGGGCAAGTCAGCTGCCGCCTACATGATTATCCGGCTGTTCGGTTATCCAGGCTCCAGCGCGATGACGGTAAGCGCGAGCCTTGCCCAGATCGGCGAGTTCTCATTCATCCTTGCAGGGCTTGGGACCGGCCTCGGGATCCTCCCCGAGGAAGGGCGGGACCTCATCCTGGCAAGTTCGATCCTCTCGATCCTTGCCAATCCCATCGTTTTCGCGGTGGTCGAAAGTCGCCAGAAGGCCGAGCCTTCCGCTGACCAAATGGGAGCCCAGCCAACTCCCGAGAGACCGGCCCCGCCGGCCGAGGGACCGGTAATTGTCGTTGGCTACGGAAAGGTCGGTCGACTTGTCGCAAGCGGCCTTGCAGCGCGAAACCGGGAACTGGTCGTCGTGGAAGACCAGCGCGACATGGCCGAAGCCGCGAGATCCGCAGGTAGCCGGGTCATCGAGGGCAATGCTACACAGGCCGATATCCTCGAGGCGAGCGGAATTGCCAGCGCCTCGAGGCTTGTCATCGCGATATCGGAAGGCTTCGAGGCTGGCGTGATCGTTGAGAAGGCCCTGCATCTCAACCCCGGCATATTCATCGTCGCGCGGGCCCATTCCGACGACGAAGCGGAGTTTCTCAGCCGTGTCGGAGTGAAGCATATCATCAGGGGCGAACGCGAGATCGCTGCGCAGATGCTGCGTTTGATGCAAGTTCCAGGCGCAGTGGCAGCCTAGTGCAAGCTCTCGGTTGTAGCGGTACGGCGGTGCTCGAACTGGCCTGGCGGCATTTGGCCGCCGCCGCGAAGAGGGATTATCGCAAGCTCAGGTCGAGCTGCTGTTCGGCCTCTCGCCTGGCAACAATTTCATAGGGATCGGCCGCCCGGCCGGCTTCGCGGGTGCGATCCGCAATCTCCAGAAGTGCGGCCTGTGCGACGTAATAGCGTCCGCGCTTTTCGCCGATCGGGGTTAGCAGCCCAACGTCGCAAAGCCGTTTGAGGTCGCGGGTGGCAATGGCCTCCGACACGCCGTCTCAACTCGGAAACGGTCCCCGCCGTCGTGATCGATGCGGCCGAAGAAGACTGTTTCGTCATGAGTATCGTCGAGAATCTGGCGAGTCGCCAGCACAGCCCGCTCAAACTGGTCCACGCCATCGGCGCACTGCACGCGCGCGGCAATTCCTATGCGGAAGTCGCCGCCAAGGTCGATAATGGTCCAAGGACAATGAACTTTGGAATTATCGCGCATGTGAGGTGAGAGATAATTCTTGCCCATCACGTCCGCCAGTGGAATTATCGCGCATCTGAAATGCGAGATAATTCCATGACGATCCATCTGGTTGGCGAGACAATCGATGCCAAGCGCGCGCACCAGCGCGCGCAAGCCGGCGAGCTCGTGCAGCTCGTGCGGGGCATATATGTCGATCAAGATGCCGATGCCGACGCCGCCATAATGAGCCATGCGATCCGCATCGCCCATTATCTATATCCCCATGCCTATCTGTCGTCGGCGAGCGCCGTGCTGCTTGCGCCGACTCCCGATGGCCGGCTCTTTATCAGCGGCAGGCGCAACCAGCGCACGAGGCTGCGCAGCCTGGAGATCGTTCAGAACGAAGCGCCGCCGCATCCTTCGACTGCCTCAGCCGTGATCGGCGACGAACTGGGCGAGTTGCGCATCGACGCATCCTCACCCCGGCAGCGTTTTCTGGAAGCCTTTCGTCTGCGCAGCGAGCACGCCAGCGCCATTACTGCCGAAATGCGCGTCCAGATGGCCGCGCGCCTCGTCGAGGAACACGGCTCGCCCAAGGATGCCGCCGATGCTGTCTGGGCGCTGGCGCGCGAAAATGGCTGGTATCGCGAAGGCGAAAGCGCTGAACGCTTCCTCTTGGCGCAGCCGGGCACATCCAAAGCACCCGTCAACAAGGCGGCGCTGGATCTGTTGATCGCCTGGCACGGCGAGCCGCTCGGCCGCCTGCTTCATGACGGCTTTGAATGGCGCTGGAAGCCGGCTCGGCGTTCAGGACCGGCGCTCATCCGGGAGACAACACCCGGGAAACTCCCGGCATTTGTCGAATCCCTCTTACCGGAAGGCTGGCTCGCCCAGGTGCTCCACGAGCGCGACGAGCGCGAGGCGTTGAAACGTGGACGGCGTTATATGTCGAACATCACCGTGGTCGAGGCCCGCGACGAGCTGGCGGCGCTACCGGCGGACATTCTCACGACGAGGCTTAAGGGCTTTATCGACGCCGGCCGCTTCACCGGCCGCTATGATGGCCCGGCGCGCGGCGCGATCGAGGAGAGCTTCGAGCAGAGCCTCGCGCGCATATTTGCTCGCGCGGAAACGCCGCGCCTGTCGGGTGTCCAGATCAAGGCGCCGATGCATCTGGCATCCGATGGCGCGCTCCTCCCGGCCATCGATCTGCCATTCACCCATATCGTCAAGCCGGCAGGCACCGCTGGCTTCGAGATGCTGCCGATCGTGGAATGGCTCTGCCTTGAACTGGGCCGAGCGGCCGGCTTCGCGGCGCCTGACGTCGCCCTGACGGCGATGCCCGATGGCATGGCCCCAGCCCTCGTCGTGGAGCGGTTCGACATCCGCCAGGGACCGGACGATCAAAGGCGGATCGCGCTCGAGGATTTCTGTTCGATTCTGGATCTTCCCGCCTCGGCCAAATATGATGGAACGATGGAGCGGATTGCGCGCGGACTGCGGCCGCGGGCGACCGACCCTGCGGCCGACCTCGATATTCTCTTCCGCCGCGCGGTTTTCGCCTGGTTGATCGCCGATGGCGACATGCACCTCAAAAACCTCGCGCTGCTCAAAATCGCCGAACGGAATGCCAAGGCCTTCACCTCGGTTCGTTTCGCTCCACTTTATGATGCGGTCACGCCGCGGGTATTCCCGGGTCTTGGTGGCGATCGCATGGCGCTCAAGCTCAACGGCAAGGATGATCGCCTGACACGCCGAGATTTCATGATGCTGGCGCGCACGATCGGCCTGCCCAAAAGCGATGCGGAGGCGGCGATTGCCGAATTGACGGGCAGTCTCGCCCAAGCCGTCGAAACCGTCCGGCTACCGGCTTTTGCGGCGGTGGTCGAGGCCGCTGCTACCATCCAGAGCCAGATATTGGCCATCGTCGGCGAGCGCTGCACCGCGCTCGCCGTCGATGCGGGTTAGCTTACGGCCGAAGCTGGATTTGAAGCTCGCCTCTTTCCCAGCCCTCAACCCGTCACCGAAAATCCGTCCGTACTCTCACTCTATTGGGGGTGTCGCGGGGATTTTCCCGCAGAAGGGGTCGGGCGAGACCTTGGGCTCGGCCGCAGGGGAAGGCCTTTCCCTCCTTCTGACATTGGAAATTCGAACATAGCGTGATCAGCCAGCCCCGTAGCTTTGACTGGCACAAGGTGAACCTCAGCACCGTCTTCGCCGGTCAGAAGGTCGGCATCAAGCAGATCGACGACCACATCTGGCTCGTCAGCTTCATGCACTACGATATCGGCTTCTTCGACGACGAGACCTGCCGGCTCGAGCCGGCAACTTCACCCTTCGGAGCCAAAGTGTTACCTATGTCTCCGGAATAATCTGTAACCTATGTGTCCGGTACGGACCTGGAAAAGTCTGGAGCGGGCGAAGGGATTCGAACCCTCGACCCCAACCTTGGCAAGGTTGTGCTCTACCCCTGAGCTACGCCCGCTCGATCGGCGTTCCGGGAAGATGCCCCGGTCGGTGGAGCGGGCGCCTAGCATCGCACTGGTGACCGCGCAACCCCAAAGCGCGTGACTTGCCGCCGAATGCCGGGCAGCCCATATGCGGGGCCATCGACAAAAGGAGCAAAAGCGTGGCGACACTGGGGATGACCGAAGCCGAGCGAGAGGCCATCCAGCGCTTCCAGCGCGATGTCATCGATCCCTCGATGGCCAGCCTCGTTATCCTCGATTTCTGGGCCGACTGGTGCGGGCCCTGCAAGCAGCTCACCCCGGTCCTCGAGAAGGTCGCCGCGGACTATGCCGACAAGGGCGTGACGCTGGCAAAGATCGACGTCGAGCAGGACAAGCTCATCGCGAGCCAGTTCCGGATCCAGTCGATCCCCACCGTCTATGCCATTTTCCAGGGCCAGCCGGTCGCCGACCTCACAAATTATCGGACAGAGGCTCAGCTCAAGCGGGTCCTGGACCAGCTTCTTGCCCAGCTCCCGGTGAAGGGCGAAGCACAGGACCTCGCAGCCCAGATCGAGCCGCTGCTTGCCATGGCCGAGGAAGTACTTGCTGCAGGTGACGCGGCGCGAGCGGAGAATATCTTCTCCCAGATACTGGAGATGGACCCGGGCAATCCTGTCGTCATCGGCGGCAAGGCTCGCGCGATGGTCGAGGGCGGACGCAAGGAGGAAGCCAAGGCGCTGCTCGATACGGTTGGCGAGGAGCATTCGAGCCACGCGGCCATCAGCCGCGCCCGTGCCGCGCTCGAAGTTGCCACGGCGCCTGCAGTGGATGTCTCGGCCGAACAGGCCCGGCTGGAGGCCAATCCCGACGACCACGAAGCCCGCTTCCTCATTGCCCAGGCCAAGCTCGCAGCAGGAGACCGCGACGGTGCCGCGGACGCGCTCCTCGAGATCATCAGCCGGGACCGGGAGTGGAATGACGGCGCGGCCCGGGCAAGGCTGCTCCAGATGCTCGAGGCAGCCGGGCTCGAGGATCCCTGGGCAAGGACGCAGCGACGGCGGCTTTCTGCGCTGCTTTTCACATGATGGGCAGCAGCCCCGCCCGCGTCCCGCTCTTCCCGCTCGCGGGAGCAATACTCTTTCCGCGCTCCCAGCTGCCACTGCACATTTTCGAACCGCGCTACCGGGACATGGTGCGCGACGCCCTCGCCGGGCCGGGCCGGATCGGGATGATCCAGCCTTCCGGGTCAGGTGATCCGGCGCCGCTCTACCAGGCCGGCTGCCTCGGGGAGATTGTCGCTGCCGAGGAGCTCGACGACGGGCGCTTCAACATCGTGCTTCACGGCTCCAGCCGCTTCCGCCTCATTGCGGAGCGTGACCTTGGCACCAGCTACCGCCAGGCGGACGTCGACCTCGCGGCATTTGACGATTCGGAGCCAGAGGCGCTGGCGCTGGTGCAGCGCGCGGAAGTTGAACGGGAAGCGCGACGGTTCGGTGATGCCCTTGGCCTCGCGGTCGACTGGGAAGCGGTTGGCAAGCTCGACGACGAGCTGCTGGTCAACGCGATCGCCCAGGTTGCGCCGTTCGACGTGGGTGCAAAGCAGGCGCTGCTCGAAGAGCCAACGCTCGCCGGCCGTGCTGACCTTGTCGTCCAGCTGATGCAGTTCCAGCGCCTCGCTCCTGGCGGGGCCGATGCAGGCCAGACGCTGCAGTAAGGATCAGATCGGCAAGCCCCGGAGCAGCAGTGGGAGGTCGCCGCTCGTCCCCCTCGCCTCGGCCATCAGCCGGTCCTTGACCGGCCCAACGCGGTTGATCAGGCTCATGCCGAACCGGCGCACCTTGGACGCTGTGCGCCCCGGTATGCCGTAGATCCGGGTCAGGCTGTCGGTCGCGAGGCTGACCATGAAACTGTCGAGGCTGCGCCATCGCTGGTAGCGGGCGAGGAGCTGGGGATCGCCGAGGTCGAGGCCCAGCCGGGCGCCTTCCACCAGTACCTGGGCAAGCGCCGCAGCGTCGCGATAGCCAAGGTTGACGCCCTGTCCGGCAATCGGGTGGATGCCATGTGCCGCTTCGCCAACGAGCGCCATGCGGTAGTCGGTTATCCTCGCCGCGTGATGGAAGCCCAGCGGGTAGGTCGAGCGCGGTGCAAGGAGCGAGATCTGGCCGAGGAACCCGCCCATTGCGGCCTCCACCTCGGCTGCAAAATCGGAATCGCTCAGCGAAAGATATCCTGCAGCGTCCTCGGCCTTCACCGACCAGACGATGGCGGAACGGTGCCCGCCCTCGTCATCGTTCATCGGCAGCAGCGCGAACGGGCCAGCCGGGAAGAAAATCTCGTAAGCCACATTCTCGTGGCTCCGGTCGTGTCGAAGCGTCGAGACAATCGCGGAATGATCATATTTCCACCGGGCGACGCGGATGCCGGCTGCCTCGCGCATCGGCGAGTTGCGTCCCTCTGCAGCGACCAGCACCGGCGCCCGGGCGACGCGCCCGTCTTCCAGGCGCACGAACACGCCATGCTCGCCGCGGATCACCTCGGCGGGCACTGCCTTCCACATCAGCCAGATGTTCGGCCCCGCCTCCGCCCGCGACAGCAGCGCTGAGCGCAAGTGGCGATTTTCGTGCATCCAGCCGAGCGGCTCGTCGTCGTCTCCCGGGTCGAAGGCAAGGCCACCGGGCTCGAGGCCGTCCGCGACCTCGATCCGCCGGATGGGGCATCCTGGAACCGGAAAATGATCGCTGATGCCGATGGCGTCGAACATGCGCTTGGACGAGGAGGAGAGGGCACTCGTACGGCCATCGAAGGCGGTTGTCCGACGGGCCTGCGGGTCGGCCGGATCGATGACGATCGAGGAAAGACCGCTGTTGTCGAGAGCGGCAGCCAGGGCAAGCCCTACCAGGCCGCCTCCAAGGATGATGACATCCGCATTGTCCATTTCTCCTCCCCTAGTCGCCGCCACGCCGCTAGGGAAGCCTTGCCCCGGAGTCCGTCGAAAGGCACAATGGAGGCGCAATCGATGCACCCCGGGGGAATGACGTCATGGCGACGGCCGCTCAGCGCGCGCAACGGAAGGATCTGGGACCCGACTGGCGGGAAACGCTGGCGGCTTCCGTTCGCAGCTTTGTCCGCAAGACGGTCGGCGCAGGCCTGATCGCGCTCGCGCTCGCGCTCGGCATCTCGCTCGTCACCCATTCGAGCACCGACCCGAGCCTTTCGACTGCCGCCGGGGGCCCGCCGACCAACTGGCTCGGATCGTTCGGCGCCTACAGCAGCGACGCCATGCTGTTCCTGTTCGGCCCTGCCGCCGCGCTGTTCCTCCCGCTCGTGGCGCTGATCGGGCTTCGCATGGCACGAGGCGTGGATACCGGCCCAACCCGCCGTGCGCTCCTCGTCGCGGCGATCGGCGTCGCCCTTATCGGTATTGCCCTTGGCCTCTACGCCGGTTCGGCGATCTCGGGACTTCCCGCCGGCTATGGCGGCGCGCTGGGCCTCGCCGGGGCTTATGGTGTCGATTCGGCGGTAAGGCTGGTCGGCAATCCTTCCATCGAGGGGCCGCTCCGACTGTCCTTAATGGCCATCCTCGCCTTCGTCGGCTTCCTCGTTGGCTATCTCTCGCTTGGAATCAGGCCGGAGGAGAAGGAATGGGCCGCGGGCGTGCTCCGGCGCGAGCCCTCCGCCCCGGCGCCTCGTCCCCGGCGGACCCGCGCTTCGCAGGACGAAGAGGAGGATGCCCCCGCTGCTCCACCACGTTCGCGCCCGACCGTCGCGGTCGCCGACCCCGCGAAGCCAATTGCCGCTGCCGCCAAGCCCGGCCCCAAGAAGGGCAAGGGCGCTGTTCCGGGACAGGCAAGTCTCGCGCTTGGCGACAATTACCAGCTCCCCTCGCTCGAACTGCTCGCAGCGCCGCCCGAGAAATCACGGGGGCAGATCGACCGGGCGGGACTGGAGCGCAATGCCCGGCTGCTGGAGAGCGTGCTCGAGGATTTCCACGTTCGCGGCGACATCGTCGAGGTCCGGCCCGGCCCGGTCGTGACCATGTACGAGCTGGAGCCGGCAAGCGGGATCAAGGCGAGCCGCGTGATCCAGCTGGCCGACGATATCGCCCGCAACATGTCTGCGCTCTCGGCGCGTGTCGCGACCATTCCGGGTCGCAGCGTCATCGGCATCGAGCTCCCCAACCAGAAGCGCGAGACGGTCAGCCTTTCCGAGCTGATCGGAAGCCAGGCGTTCGAGGACCAGAACATGTCGCTGCCGCTGATCCTCGGCAAGAATATCTCGGGCGACCCGGTGATCGCGGACCTGGCGCCGATGCCCCACCTGCTCGTCGCCGGCACCACCGGCTCGGGCAAGTCGGTGGGGCTCAACTGCATGATCCTCTCGCTTCTCTACCGGATGAGCCCTGACGAATGCCGGCTGATCATGATCGATCCCAAGATGCTGGAGCTCAGCATCTATGACGATATCCCGCATCTGCTCGCGCCGGTGGTGACGGAGCCGGGCAAGGCGATCCGGGCGCTCAAGTGGACCGTCGAGCAGATGGAAGAACGCTACCGGATGATGGCCAGCCTCGGGGTCCGCCAGCTTGCCAGCTTCAACGCCAAGGTGCGCGACGCCAAGGCCAAGGGCTCGCGGCTCGGCCGCAGGGTACAAACTGGCTATGATGCCGATACCGGCCAGCCCGTCTACGAGACGGAGGAACTCGAATATGAGGTCCTTCCGCAGATCGTGGTCGTGGTCGACGAGCTCGCCGATCTGATGATGACGGCCGGCAAGGAAGTGGAGTTCCTGATCCAGCGTCTGGCCCAGAAGGCCCGGGCCGCCGGAATTCACCTCATCATGGCGACCCAGAGGCCGTCCGTTGACGTCATTACCGGCGTCATCAAGGCCAATCTCCCGACCAGGATCAGCTTCCAGGTAACGAGCAAGATCGATAGCCGCACGATTCTCGGCGAACAGGGCGCCGAGCAGCTGCTCGGCAAGGGCGACATGCTTTACATGCCCGGAGGAAAGCAGATCATCCGGGTACATGGCCCGTTCGTCAGCGACGAGGAGGTGAGGGCAGTAGCCGACCATTGGCGCAAACAGGGCCTCCCCGACTATATCCAGGCGGTCACCGAAGAGCCCGAGGATGGCGGCTACCTCTTCGATGGCCAGCCGGTTGGCGAGGATGACCCCGAGACGCAGCTCTACCGGAAGGCAATCCAGATCGTCGCAGAGAGCCAGAAGGCGTCGACCAGCTATCTCCAGCGGCAGCTCCGTGTTGGCTACAACAGCGCCGCGCGCCTCATCGAGCGGATGGAGAAGGAGGGACTGGTCGGCCAGCCCGACCATGTCGGCAGGCGCGAGGTGTTGATCGATACCGACGGACACCCGATCTGAGGCTTAACCCAGGGGAACCAGCGGGTTCAGGGCGCATTCAAACCCCAAGCGCCATGTCTGGCACGAGAATTTTCGGGAGTTTTTTGATGAGTTTTGTCGGCAATTTCGCGCGTGCCCTGGCCCCGGCCGACCATCCTGCACCGCGCACGGCGCCAGGCGTTCGGCGGCCGGAGCTACGACGACGCGGTGGCGCGGCTCCGCCTCAAGCAGGCCTTCGGGAGGCTGGTGCG
>JAJJPO010000192.1:0-2615 GCA_032907585.1 Sphingomonas sp.
CAATCCGCAAGGTGGCCTCGAGCGCAAGGAAGCGCCGCTTCACGTCTCCAAGGTCGCGATCGTCGACCCGAAGGACGGCAAGCCGACGCGCGTCCGCTTCGAGCTGGTCGGCGAAAAGAAGGTCCGCGTCGCTGCGCGGTCCGGGGAGAAGATCGATGGCTGACGCGAAATATACGCCCCGCCTCCGCAAGGACTATGACGAGCGCATCGCCAAGGCGATGACCGAGAAGTTCGGCTACAAGAACCGCCTCGAGGTTCCAAAGCTCGAGAAGATCGTCATCAACATGGGCGTTGGCGAAGCGACCCAGGACAAGAAGAAGGTCGAGCAGGCTGCTGCCGAGATGGAGAAGATCTCGGGCCAGAAGCCGGTGATCACCAAGGCCAAGAAGTCGATCGCCCAGTTCAAGCTGCGCGAAGGCATGCCGATCGGCTGCAAGGTCACCCTGCGCCGCGAGCGGATGTACGAGTTCCTCGACCGGCTGGTGACCATCGCGCTGCCGCGCGTCCGCGACTTCCGCGGCCTCAACCCGAAGTCGTTCGACGGCCGCGGCAACTATGCCATGGGTCTCAAGGAGCAGATCGTGTTCCCCGAGATCAACTATGACCAGATCGACAAGGTCCGGGGCATGGACATCATCATCACCACGACCGCGAAGACGGACGAGGAAGCGCGCGAGTTGCTGCGCCTCTTCAACTTCCCCTTCCCGGCCGAAGCAGAAAGGCAGGCCGCTTAGGCGGCTGTTGGAGAACTTAAGTCATGGCGAAACTGAGTTCCGTGAACAAGAACGAGCGTCGCAAGAAGCTCGTCGCGAAAACAGCGGCGAAGCTTGCGAAGCTCAAGGCGACAGCAAATGACAGCTCGGTCGACGAGACCGAGCGCCTCATCGCGCGCCTCAAGATGGCCGAGTTGCCGCGCAACGGTAACCCGACCCGCATCCGCAACCGCTGCGAGCTCACCGGTCGTTCGCGGGGCTATTACCGCAAGTTCCGCCTTTCGCGGATCATGCTTCGGGAACTGGGCAACAAGGGCCTTATTCCCGGTCTGACCAAGTCGAGCTGGTAAGGGCTGAACATGCCGATGACCGATCCACTGGGTGATATGCTCACCCGCATCCGCAACGGCCAGCAGGCGCGCAAGGACTCGATCCTGACGCCGGCGTCGAAGCTTCGTGTCCATGTACTCGAGGTTCTTCAGCGCGAGGGCTATATCCGCGGCTATTCCGAAGAGCAGGTCGCAGGCCAGAAGGGCCTTCGCATCGAGCTCAAATATTTCGAGGGCCAGCCCGCGATCCAGCACCTGGCTCGCGTGTCGAAGCCGGGCCGCCGCGTCTATTCGGGCGCTCGCGAGCTGCCGCGCATTCGCAACGGCCTTGGAATTACCATCGTGTCGACGCCTCGCGGCGTTCTGTCGGACGCCGAGGCGCGCGACCAGAATGTCGGCGGCGAAGTGCTGGCGGAGGTGTTCTGATGTCCCGCATTGGTAAAAAGCCGGTCCCGACGCCATCGGGCGTTACCGCGACGATCGAGGGCCAGACCCTGACCGTCAAGGGACCCAAGGGCACGCTCTCGATGAAGCTGCTCGACGATCTCGTGAAGTATGAGATCGGCGAGGGCGAAATCCGGGTGACCCCTCTCACCGACGCGCAGCGCAACCGCGCCGCGTGGGGAATGCAGCGGACCAACGTCCAGAACCTCGTGACGGGCGTCACCGATGGCTTCAGCAAGGTGCTGGAGATCAACGGCGTCGGCTATCGTGCGCAGGCCCAGGGCCGGAAGCTCAAGCTCCAGCTCGGCTTCAGCCACGACGTCAACTACGAGGTGCCGGAAGGTGTCGAGGTGAAGACCCCGGACAACACCACGGTCGAGATCAGCGGCATCGACAAGCAGAAGGTCGGCCAGGTCGCCGCCGAGATCCGCCGCTGGCGCAAGCCCGAGCCCTACAAGGGCAAGGGCATCAAGTATCGCGGCGAATATATTTTCCGCAAAGAAGGCAAGAAGAAGTAAGCCATGGCGAAACTCTCTCTCTTCGATCGCCGCCGGCGCCGGGTTCGCACCGCGCTTCGTGCGCGCTCTGCCGGCAAGCCTCGCCTGTCGGTTCACCGCTCGGGCCGGCATATCTATGCCCAGCTCATCGACGATGCCGCCGGCAAGACCCTGGTATCGGCCTCGACCCTCGAGAAGGATCTCAAGGGCAAGGCCGGGGCGACCCGCGAGGGTGCCGCCGAGGTTGGCAAGGCACTCGCCGAGCGCGCCAAGAAGGCGGGCGTTTCCGCGGTCGTGTTCGACCGTGGCGGCTTTCTCTTCCATGGCCGGGTGAAGGCCCTGGCCGACGCCGCTCGCGAAGGCGGACTGGAGTTCTAAATGGCTGACGAAAAAGAAACCCCGCAGGTCGAGGCGACCGAAGCGACGACCGAGCAGCCGCAGCAGCCGGTCGAGGGCCGTGGTCCGCGCGGACCGCGCGGAGGCCGTGGTCGCGGCGAGGGCCGTGGCGGCGACCGCCGCGGGCGCCGCGATGACCGTCGTCCCCGCGAGGACGAGGGCGAGGAGCTGATCGAGAAGCTGGTCCACATCAACCGCGTCTCGAAGACGGTGAAGGGCGGCAAGCGCTTCGGCTT
>JAJJPO010000193.1:0-11082 GCA_032907585.1 Sphingomonas sp.
TGGAACCGGCGGTTCAGCGATCTTTGGGACCTCGACGAGGCATGGCTCTCCGAGCATCCCCGCGTGGACGAGCTGGTCCCGGCCATGGCCAAGCGCCTCGTCAATCCCAACGCGGCAGCCCAGGTGCGAGAACTTGTTCGCTCGACGACGAGCGGCCGCCAGTCCGGGACGGGCCGTGTATCGCTGACCGACGGGCGCCATTTCGAGTTCGCCGCGGTGCCCTTGCCCGACGGAAACGCGCTCTTCACGATGGTCGACGTCACCGATTCCACGCGGATCGAGGCCGCGCTGCGCGAACGCGCGACGGCGCTCGAGGAGGCCGACAGGGTCAAGACCGACTTCGTCGCCAACATGAGCTACGAACTGAGGACTCCGCTGACGTCGATCGGCGGGTTCGCCGAGATGCTTCAGGCTGGCTATGCCGGCGAGCTCCCGGACCCCGCGAAGGAATATGTCGGTGCGATCCTTGAATCGGTCGATCGTCTCTCGAAGCTGATCAACGACGTGCTCGACCTCACCCAGGCGGACACGAAGGGGGTTCCACTCGAGCGCGAGCGGGTCGACATCGCCGGCATGTGCCGCGCGGCCGCAGAGGCGCTGCGCGCGAGGGCTGACGACAAGAAGCAGAAGCTCGAACTCGCCCTGGATGCGAGCGCCGGTAGCGTGATCGGCGATGCGAGGCGCCTCAGGGAATCGGTCGAACACATCCTCCGCAACGCCGTCTCCTATACCGAAGAGGGGGGCCACATCTGGCTCAAGGCGTCCGGCGACGAGGAGCAGGCGACGATCGTGATCGTCGACGACGGCCCGGGGATCCCAGCCGGGCAGCGCGAACGGGTCTTCGCCCGCTTTCACCGCTCCGGGGCAATGCGCGGGGAAGCGGCACTTGGCCTCGGCCTTCCGCTGAGCCGCCAGTTCATCGAGGCCCATGGCGGATCCGTCAAACTGGAATCCGCGGTTGGCAAGGGTACCAGCCTCACCGTCTCCATTCCCCGGGCGCCCAGGTGAAGATCGCCAGCGAGGCTGAAATGCTGGCCCTCGGCCAACGCATCGCCACCCTGCTGAAGGCGGGCGACGTCGTGACGCTGTCGGGCCCATTGTCGGCAGGAAAGACGACAATGGTCCGGGGCATTCTTGCCGGGCTAGGCCACGAGGGCGATGTTCCAAGCCCGAGCTTTGCTATCGTCCAGCCGTACGAGGCGCTCCTCCCGCCGGTTTGGCATGTCGACCTGTATCGCATTGAAAATAAAGCCGATATTGCCGAGCTTGGACTCGAGGAGATTGGCGAGGAGGGAGTTCTTGTCGTGGAATGGCCCGAACATGCGGGTCACGGCGCATGGCCGGAAGCGCTCGCACTGTCGCTCGAGGTCGATGAAGGCGGCGCTCGCGCCTTGACAGCGAAGGTACCTGCGTCATGGGAAGGGCGATGGCCGCCCCAATGATTCCCCCCGCCGCTGCAGCCGAGTTCCTTGCCCGCCACGGCTGGGCCGATGCCCAGATCCTTCCGCTGGCCGGTGACGCGAGCTTTCGCCGCTATTTCCGTGTGCGCCATGGCTCGAGGCGGGCCGTGCTGATGGACGCGCCGCCGCCGCACGAGGACCCGCGCCCCTTTGTCAAGGTCGCGAACTGGCTGGAAGAGATCGGCCTTGTCGCGCCCAGGGTGCTGGCCGCCGACCTCGACCAGGGGTTGCTCCTCCTCGATGACCTCGGCGACCGGCGAATGCGCGAAGCCGTCGATGCCGAACCTGAAGCTGAGCGGGAGCTGTACGAGACCGCGGCCGAGGTCCTCGTCGCCTACGGGCCCGAGGACGAGCGGCACGTGCAGGTAGCTCGGCGGCGGGAGGCCGAGCGCGCGGTAGAGGGCGAGGTGCCGAGGGGTCGAGGGCAGGAGGCCGGCGCCGCGGACCACCTCGGTCACGCCCTGCGCGGCGTCGTCCAGCCGCCAATGCCCGGCCTTCCGCCACATGGCATCGACGAATGGCTGGCGGAACTGCGCCTGTTTCCCGAGTGGTACGTCCCCGCAGTCGGCCTCGAGCCTGTCAACGTGGAGAGCTGGGACGCCGCCTGGCGGGAGCTGCTGGAGCCGGTTGCCCGCGACGGGCTCGGGCCAGTCACCGTGCTTCGCGATTATCATGCCGAGAACGTGATGCTGATCGACGGCCGGGGCGGGGTCGAGCGCTTTGGCCTGCTTGATTTCCAGGACGCCCTTGCCGGTCATCCGGCCTACGACCTGGTGTCGGTCCTCGAAGATGCCCGTCGCGACGTCCCGGCCGAGCTCGAGCGGGCGATGATCGACCGTTACAAGGCAAGCGCCAAGGCGGACGAGCGGTTCGAGCCCGCCTATTGGGCGCTGGCGGCGCAGCGCAACACGCGGATTCTCGGCGTATTCTGCCGCCTGTGGAAACGCGACGGCAAGGAACGCTACAAGCAGTTCCAGCCGCGCATGTGGGGCCTTCTCGAGCGTGACCTGGCCCAGCCGGCTCTAAGGCCCGTTCGCGACTGGTTCGACGCCCATGTCGCTCCCGCCTTCCGTGCCGCCGCCTGGGAAGGCGAGCTCGCATGAGGAAGGGGAGGGCGCTTGCGCTAAGGCCAGGAATTGAGGCCAAGGTGCCCGACACGGCATTCATCCTTGCCGCCGGGCTCGGCAAGCGCATGCGCCCGCTCACGGCGAGCCGGCCAAAGCCGCTGGTCGAAGTCGCCGGCAAGGCGCTGATCGACCATGTGCTCGACCGGCTGCGCGCGGCCGGGATCTCCAGCGTCGTGGTCAATGCCCATTATCTTGCCGACGCGCTTGAAGCTCATCTCAAGTCCAAGGCGCGTGATTTCAAGGTCGCCATCAGCGATGAAAGAAAGCAGCTGCTCGAAACCGGGGGCGGCCTGAAGAAGGCGCTTTCACTGATCGAGGCCGACCCCTTCCTCGTCGTCAACAGTGACAATTACTGGGTCGACGGCCCCGCAGACACGCTCCACCTGCTGGCCTCGCTTTGGCGCGAGGAAGAGATGGACGCGCTGCTGCTACTCGTTCCGCAGGCGCGGGCCTTCAACCATGGCGGCCAGGGTGATTTCCACATGGGGTCGGACGGCCGGCTCTCGAGGCGCGAGCGCGGCAAGGTCGCGCCCTTCGTCTACACCGGCATCCAGATGGTCTCCAAACGTCTCCTTCGCGACGCCCCGGAAGGACCTTTCTCCACCAATATCCTTTGGGACCGGGCCATCGAGGAGGGGCGCTGCTTCGGCGCAGTCCACCAGGGCCTTTGGTTCGACGTTGGCAACCCGGCGGCAATAAAGGCAACCGAGCGCGTCCTCGCCCATGGCTGAGGCGGGACTGTTTCTCCGCCGGGCCCCCGGCGATCCGCTCGTCTACAACATCCCTGCGCACCGGAGTTTTGCCGACGCCCTTGCGACCGGGCTGGTCCAGGCAATCGGGCCTGAACCAGGCCGCCTCGCCTTCCCCGCCTCATCGCGATCGGCGATGCCGAGCTTGGCGAACGGATCGTCGGCGCCCTCGACCCGATCGACCTTTCCGCCGACATCCCGCCCGCGATGGACCCGTTCGATCGGCTGCTCATGCTCGGCCGCCTTGTCCGGGCCGAGGGAGAAAGCGCGGCCGAGGCATTGCGGCTCGCGGTCGAACTGGGACGGACCATGGACCAGCTCGCGGTCGAGGAGATCCCGGCCTCCAGGCTTGCCGGCGCCGTCTCGGAAACGCCGGAGCTCGCCGAGCATTGGTTGCGCTCGATCGAGCGTTTCCAGGGGCTGCTGGCGAAGTGGCCCGAGCTGCTCGAGGAACGGCAGCTGATCGACCTCGCCGACCGGCGAAACCGGCTTCTCAGGCTGCTGGAAAAGCGTTGGGCGGAGCGGCCGCCCGAGGGCTTCACCATCGCTGCCGGAATCACCACTTCGGCGCCGGCGATTGCGGCACTGGTTGCGCGCGTTGCAAGGCTCAGTGAGGGCGCGGTGGTTGTCCCGGCGCTGAGCGAGGCGAGGCTGGTACCGGAAGAAGAGTGGGAAGCCCTCGGTCCCGACGAGGAAGGGCGAGGGGAGGAAACCCACCCGCAATATCATCTGAAGCGCCTGCTTCGCCTCATGGGCGTTTCGCGCGACGAGGTCATTTCGTGGCGGGCGGGCGGCAGAGCCGCATCGCCCGCGGCCCGAAGCAGGGCAGTCGCCAATGCCATGGCGGCGCCCCGCTTCAGCGGCAAATGGACGAGCCTTGTGGCCCGGGAGCGCCGGCTCACCGGGATAAGGGTGGCCGAGCTTCCCGATCCTGCAAGTGAAGCGCAGGCTATCGCCATCGCCCTTCGCGAGGCCCTCGAGACACCCGGGAAAACCGCCGCGCTGGTAACGCCCGACCGGGAGCTCGCCGAGCGCGTTGCAGCCCATCTCGAGCGCTGGGGGATCGAGGCCGACGACAGCGCCGGCCGGCCGCTGTCGCGCACACCGGCTGGCACGCTGCTGCTTTCCATGGCATCGGTGATGTCCGAGAACCTTGCGCCGGTGCCCCTGCTTGCTCTCCTCAAGCACCCGCTCGTCGGGGGCGAGGGGGAGGCGCGGCTCGCCTGGCTGGAGACTGTCCGGCTCTTCGATCTCGCTCTGAGGGGACCAAGGCCAAGGGCCGGCATCGAGGGGCTCGACCAGCGCTTTTCCGAGAAGAAGCTGGGTGGCAGGTGGGAGCGGGTGAGGCCGCTCATTGCCGAGCTGGCAGCCGGTTCGAAGCCGGGAAGCCTAAGGGCGCTGGCAGCACGGCTTCGCGAGGCAGCGGAGAGGCTTTCAGGCGAGGCGGCATGGCGCGGGCCAGACGGGCGGCTCGCCGCCGAGTTTCTCGCCCGGCTCGAAGAATCCGAAGACGCAGCAGCGATGGAGCTCGCGGGCGAGGACATGCTTCCGGTTCTTCGCTCGCTGATGGACCAGCTGCCGGTTCGCCAACCCTATGGCGGCCACCCGCGCCTTGCCATCCGCGGCCTCATCGAGGCGAGGCTGCAGAAGGCCGACCTGATGATCCTCGGCGGCATGAATGAAGGCGTCTGGCCATCGCTTCCCAGCCCCGATCCCTGGCTGGCGCCCCAGATACGCCGGACGCTTGGACTCCCCGGCCTGGAGTTTCGAACGGGCCTTGCAGCGCACGACTTCATGAGCGCGCTTGGCGCGCCGCGCGTCCTGTTGACCCGCGCCAGGCGGGACGGGCGGTCACCGACCGTGGCATCCCGTTTCTGGCTGAGGCTCCAGGCGCTCACCGGCGGAATGACCCGGGACCAGCGGCTGGAACGGCTTGCGCTCGCGCTCGATGCCTCCGCTTCAAGTGAACCGGCAGGCCGCCCCGCGCCGAAACCGCCGATCGATGCAAGGCCGAGACGAATTGCGGTAACCGACCTCGACCGGCTGAAGGCCGATCCCTTCGCCTTTTACGCAAAGGCCATTCTCAAGCTGCGAAAGGAAGAGCCGGTAGACGCGGAACATCACGCCGCCTGGAAGGGCACCGCCGTCCACAAGGTCCTGGAAGACTGGTTCCGGGAGGACGGCTGCGCCCCTGCCAGGCTGAAGGAGAGAGCAAGGGAACTGGTCGCCGACGCGGCGATCCACCCGATGCTTCGAGCGCTCTGGGCGCCGCGGCTGATGGAAGCGATAGACTGGATCGAGCGGGAAGCCGCGGCCGACCGGGCTTCCGGCAGGCGCCCGATCCTTGCCGAGGAATTCGGCGAGGCGGAAGTTGGCGGGGTAACGCTTTTCGGCAAGGTCGACCGGATCGACCGGCTGGCAAACGGAAAGCTTGCCATTGTCGACTACAAGACGGGCAAGGCACCGGCGAAGAAGGCCGTGGAGGAAGGCTATGCGCTCCAGCTCGGGCTGCTCGCGCTCATCGCGCGCGAAGGCGGTTTCGCAGGGACAAGCGGCGAGGCCGGTGCCTATGAATATTGGTCGCTTGCCAAGCACAATGGCCGCATCGGCTATCGCCAGTCGCCAGATGACGGCGGGCAGGCGGAGAGCTTCGCCGATCGCGCCCAGGCCCATTTTGCCGAGGCGGCTGCCCGGTGGCTGCTGGGGGACGAACCCTTCCTCGCCAAGCTCGACCCGGCCTATGCACCTTACGAGGACTATGACCAGCTGATGCGGCTGGAAGAATGGTATGGCCGTGAGTAGCTCAGTCGGTGGGATCGGACGGCGGGGGGTTCCGCTTTGGCTTCTTCTTTACCGACGATGCGTAGAGGAGGGCAGCGACGATCGCCGCCGAGCCGATACCAACGGCCACGCCAGCCTTCTTGAGCTTTGCCCGCCGCTCTTCGCCCCGCTTTTCCGTATCGTCCATCAAAACCTCTCGCATGAGCCAGTTCAACGTCCCTATGCGCTCAACGGGACGTTGGAAAGGTGCCATCTTTGAGTCGCCGGCTAACCACGCTCCACCGGCTGGAGGGGGCGCAGGCCGCGGCCTCCGATCCGCTGGTCCATGCCGCCTTGTCTGCCTCGGCAGGCACGGGAAAGACACATGTCCTAACCTCTCGGGTGCTTCGACTGCTGCTCCGGGGGACGCCGGCCTCGGCCATATTGTGCCTGACCTTCACCAAGGCCGGTGCTGCCGAAATGGCCAACAGGCTCGGTGAACGGCTTGCAAGGTGGGTCCGGCTTCCCGACGAGCTGTTGTCGCGCGAGCTCGCTGCGCTCGGCGAAGACGATCGCGTTGAGGCGCTTGGCAAGGCGCGTAGACTGTTCGCAGAGGTGCTCGAAGCCCCCGGCGGCGGGCTTCGGATCCAGACCATCCACAGCTTCGCCCAGGCGCTGCTGGCCGCCTTCCCCGCAGAGGCCGGCATCAGCGCGGGCTTCCGGCCGATCGAGGGGAGGGCCGAGCAGGAACTCGCGCGCCGAACGCTCGCCGCAATGCTCGAGCGGGCCGAGAGCGAAAATGACCAGCGGCTACTCGACGACGTATCGACGCTGAGCCTGAGGCTCGGCGAAGCCGGCGCCGAAGCCTATCTGTTGCGCTGTTCAAGCGCCCACGAGGCGCTGGACGCCCTCGGCGATCCCGAGAGGATCGAGACCCTGGTCCTGGCGATGATCGGGGTAGAGGGGGGAGATGCCAGGGCCTGGATCGAGCGCCGGCTCAGCGACGAGGAAATCGACCTGAAGCTCATCGACCGGCTGATCGCTGCCAACCGGGCCTGGGGGACCGACACCGGCCTCAAGATCGTCGATAATCTGGTCGCGTTCCGCAATTCGTCACCGGGCGCACGGGCGGTGATCCTCGAGGTGGTCGGGGCCGGGCTGGTGACCGCCAAGGGCGAACCGTGCAAGTCGAAGCCAAGGCAGGTGGCGGCCGATCCGGACTATGACGCGCTCGTCGGCCAGTTCGCGGCCTGGCTTACCGGGCTGAAGAGGATCGCCTGTGCCTGCGAACTTGCGAAAACCCAGGCTGCCGGCCTTCGTGCCGGCCAGGCCTTCGCACGCTCCTATGTAAAGGCCAAGCAGGCGCTGGGCGTCGCGGATTTCGACGACCTCATTGCATGGACGAGGCGCCTGTTCGAGCAGCCTGGCATGGGTGACTGGGTGCGCTACAAGCTTGACCAGCGGACCGATCACATCCTGGTCGACGAGGCCCAGGATACCAACGCCGACCAGTGGGCGATCGTCGACGCGCTTGCCGGGGAATTCTTCAGCGGCAACCCCGAAGCCGAGCATCGCTGGCGGACGCTCTTCATGGTCGGCGACTATAAGCAGGCAATCTTCGGCTTCCAGGGGACCAATCCCCGCGAATATGAGCAGTTCCGGGCAAGGACGTCCGCCAAGGCGGCGCTGCTGCTCGAATCCGCCGATGATTCCACCATCGTCGCCCGCGAATTTCGCGACCTTTCGATCGATGCGAGCTTCCGCTCCTCGCCCCCGGTGCTCGAGCTCGTCGACGCCCTCATCAGGCAAGTGGGCCACGAGGCCATGGGGCTCGCCGGCCCGCCCAATCCCCACCAGGCATTCCACTCGTCCCGCTATGGCCGGGTCGAGCTGTGGCCGCCGTTCGATGCGGCCAGCAGCGCGAATGGCGACATAGGCGAGGAAGGATGGATCGACGAGCCGGTCCGGCTCTATGCCGACGCCCTTGCCAGGCAGGTTCGCCAATGGCTGGCCGATGCGCCGATGATGGCAAGCACCGGCCGGCCGCTTGCCGCGGGCGATATATTGATCCTCGTCAGGAGCAGGACCGAGCTTGCATCGCTCATCGTTGCGCGGCTCTACGCCCAGGGCGTCCCGGTGGCAGGCATCGATCGCCTACACCTTCACAAGCCGCTCGCCGTCAAGGATCTGCTCTCTGCGATAAGCTTCGCAGTCCAGCCGCTGGACGATCTAAACCTTGCTGGCCTGCTCGTCTCGCCGCTGATCGGCTGGAGCCAGGAACAGCTTTACCAGCTCGCCCAAGGCCGTCCCGGAAAATTGTGGACCGAGCTTTCGAGGCGCCGCGAGGAAACGCCGGAATTCGGCCTCGCCCACTCCCTGCTGGCAAGCTGGCTGGCAATGGCCGACTATGTGACGCCCTCACGCTTTCTCGAGACGATCCTCTCCGGCCCGCTCGGTGGCCGGCGCAGGCTTCTCCATCGATTGGGGGAGGCCGCGCGCGACCCGATCGAGGAGCTGGTTGCAAGCGCTCTTGCGTTCGAACGCGAGGAAATTGCCTCGCTCGACCGGTTCCTCGCCTGGTTCGGCCAGGGCGAGGTCGAGGTCAAACGCGACGCGTCGGCACCTTCCAACGCGGTGAGGGTCATGACCGTCCATGGTGCGAAGGGTCTTGAGGCGCCGCTCGTCGTCCTCGCCGACGCGACCCACGATCCTGACCGGGTCGGCGGCATCTCCCCGGTGGTGGAGGTGCCGGTACCTGGCGCGGGGCCTGTCCCGGTGATCCGGCCACGGGCCGAGGAATGCGCACCGCTGTTCCGGGCGCTGCTCGATGCTGCCAGCGAGGCGGACAGCCAGGAGCATTGGCGGCTGGCCTATGTCGGCCTGACCCGGGCTGCGGAACGACTGGTCGTCGCCGGGGTGAAGCCAAAGCGCGACGTTCCGGCGAAGAGCTGGCACGCGATGGCGGCGAGGGCGATGGAAGCGCTCGGCGCCAGGGCCGTCGATCTGGAGGGCTGGGGCCAGGGGTTGCTGTTTGAGAAAGGGAGGCTCGCCTCGAGAAGGCGCGGTGCGAAGCCGGCGATCCGCCCGATCGGGATTCCGCCATCGCTCCTCGGCCCGGCGCCCGCGGAGCCGAGGCCGCCGAGGCCGCGCGCGCCCTCCCAGATGGTCGAGGACCAGGACACGCTCCCTCCCCCGGGGCCGGCCATGCGCGAGGCTGCCCGGCGCGGAAATCTTCTCCACGCCCTGTTCGAGCGGCTTCCGGGTGTTGCCGCGGCCGATCGCCGGTCGCTGGCGCTTCGCTGGCTCGAGCGCGCGAAAGTTCCGCCCGAATTGCGCGATGAAATTGCCGAGGCCGCCTGCTCGCTCATCCTGGACCCACGCTTTGCCGACCTGTTCGGGCCGACTGCGCTGGCCGAGGCACCGATTGCCGCGACCCTTGGCGATGGCAGTGTCATTGCCGGGACCGTGGACCGGCTTTGCATCGAGGCCGACCGGGTAAGGGTAATCGACTTCAAGACCGGCCGGAGCGTTCCCTCCAGCAGCGAGGCGGTCCCCGCCGCCCACCGCCGCCAGATGGAGGCCTATGTCGATGCCCTGGAAGTGATTTTCCCTGGCCGGCGGATCGAGGCATCATTGCTCTACACTGCAGGCCCGCGGCTCATAACGCTGACCGGTTGAGCATTGCGGTTCATGCCCCCATATCAAGCCGGAACAAGATGTCGAAGGAGTCCCCGATGGGCCAGAATACGAAGACCGTGACCGACCAGAGCTTCCAGGCCGACGTGCTCGGCGCGGACAAGCCTGTTCTTGTCGACTTCTGGGCGGAATGGTGCGGCCCATGCCGGATGATCGCCCCGGCGCTCGAGGAGATCGCGGCGGAGCTCGGCGAGAAGGTGACGATCGCCAAGATCAACATCGACGAGAATCCCGATACCCCCGGCCGTTACGGCGTCCGCGGCATTCCAACCATGCTGCTGTTCAAGAATGGCGAGGCGGTCGCCCAGAAGGTGGGCGCAGCGCCGCGCAGCCAGATCCAGCAGTGGCTCGAGGGACAGCTCTGACCAGCTGCTGATTTACCGCCGGTTGGTCGCCAAGCGACCGACCGGCGATTGAATTGACGTAAGGGCGGGGGCCTCTTACATCGCCCGCCAAACCGGGGCTGCAACCAGGCGAAGTTCTGGGAGCAGTCCTTTCGCCCGTTCGCGGGCGGTTATTTCTCCTGCCCCCGCGCAGCCGGCTTTTTGAGGAACTGTTCGCCCCATGCTCGCCTCCCTGGCCAAGAATATCTTCGGATCGGCCAACGATCGTTACGTCGCCAAGCTCCGCAGGATCGTGGAGGTCATCAACGGCCACGAGGCAGCGATCTCGGCCCTTTCGGACGAAGAGCTTCGCGGCCAGACAGAGCGGTTCAGGGAGCGGCTGGCGCAGGGCGAGAAGCTCGACGACCTCCTCCCCGAAGCTTTTGCGACGGTTCGCGAGGCGGGCGTCCGGGTCCTCGGCCAGCGCCACTATGACGTGCAGATGATCGGCGGCATCGCCCTTCATCGCGGCGAGATCGCCGAGATGCGGACCGGCGAGGGAAAGACGCTCGTCGCGACACTGGCCGTCTACCTGAACGCCCTCCCCGGCAAGGGCGTCCACGTCGTCACCGTCAACGACTATCTCGCCCGGCGCGACGCGGAGTGGATGGGCCAGATCTATCGCTTCCTCGGCCTTTCGGTCGGGGTGATCGTCCCCAACCTCAGCGACGTCGAACGCCGCGAGGCCTATGAAGCCGACATCACCTACGCGACCAACAACGAGCTCGGCTTCGACTATCTGCGCGACAATATGAAGTTCAGCCGCTCGCAGATGGTGCAGAGGCCCTTCAATTACGCGATCGTCGACGAGGTCGACTCTATCCTGATCGACGAGGCGCGGACTCCGCTCATCATTTCCGGCCCGACCGACGACAAGTCCGAGCTCTACATGAGCGTCGATGCCATC
>JAJJPO010000194.1:0-11026 GCA_032907585.1 Sphingomonas sp.
CAGCGTCGGGGTCGCGGGTTCGACCTGGACAGGTGCCGCCTGGACCGCCGGCGCCGCCGGCACGGGAGGCCCGAGAAGAGCCGCGGATTCAATGACGTCGAGCGCCCGCTGCGCGGCAATGTAGCGGCGTGCCCGGCTGGCCCAGTTGGAAGCCCTGGCCGCCGCGGGCAGACGCATTGTCTCGGCGAGCGCCGCGTCGACCGCGCCCATTTCCAGCTGCGTCAGCGCCCGCTCATAGCGTGCCTTTGGCTTTGGCGAAGGCGCCCCGGCGCGGTGGAAAGTGACGATGGAACCCAGTTCGCGCCTGAATGAACTCCACCAGCCTTCCTCCGGCGCGGGGCCGCGAAGCGCGGGGCCGAGGGAGCGATATTCCTCGATCAGCTCCTCCAGCCGGATGGGCTGACGGCCCGCGGTGACGATGGTCGAGACCGCCGAGCGATGCTCGCGGCCGAACCGCTGCATTAGGAGCGGCTCGAGATAGCCCAGCGAGAAGCCGCGGTCGATCGCCCGCCTGGCGGCGAAGGCGACCAGCAGCGCATCGGCGCGCCCTGCCGACCCGGCAGCTGCCTGGGCCTGGCCCTCGATCGCGGCGAGGCGCGATTCGAGAGTCGCGATGCGCGCGACATCTGCCCCCGCAAGAGACCCGGCTGGCTCCGCCGGCGGTGCCGCCGGCTCCTGTCTTACGACCTGGAGTGGCGGGTTTACTGGCGAGATGCCAAGGAAGCGCGCGCCGCCTTCCCAGCGTGAAAGCCCCCAGGCCGTCAGCGCTCCGCCGACGAGCAGAAGCAGCAGTGCCCACGCGAGACGGGCACTCCAGCTCATTCCCTGACGTGCATGGCCAGCTGTCATTGTCGGGGAACTGTGTGGCATAGGCTTGCCGCGAGGGCCAGCAGGCTCTTGTCATCTGGCTTTTCGGCGACATCGACGCTTGCCCACCCGGTGCCGCAGGCGGCAGCCGCAGCAGCACTGATCGCGGCAATGCTGGCCCCGCCGCGATCCGTGGCAAGTTTTGCGAGCCTTTGTCCCGCGCGCGGGCTGTGAACCGCGATGACCAGCGAGTCGAGCGGCGGCAGGCCGGGCTCCGCAATCTCGGCGGCACGGTAGACGATCCGCCGATCGATCCTCGGGTCCGCCACCTGCCGATGGTCCTCGCCGGCGAGGTGGAGCAGCCGGCAATTCGCCGGGACCATCGGAAGCAGCGACAATATGTCTCCCGGGCCGACGGTCACGACCTCGAGCCCGGCGCCGCGGGCAGCTTCCGCGGTGGCTTCGCCGACGGCATGAACGGGGAGCGCGGCCAGCGCTGCGAGCGCGGGTCCCGCCTCTCGAACGGCATTGGCGCTGGTGAGGAGCAGGGCGTCATAATCATCGGGATCGGGAGGGGTCCAATCCAGCGCCTCGACCCGGAACAGCGGGCAGGTGAGCGGGTCGAGGCCGAGCTCCCTGGCCCGCCTGGCGCTCGCCGAGAGACCGGGCTCCGGCCGGAGCAGCAGAAGCCTTCTCATCCCTTGCTGAACAGCCGGCGGATTGCCGGCGCGGCCTCGGACAGCATTTCAAGGGCCAGCGCCGCGGGGCGATCGAGATCGCCTATCGGGAACCGTTCCGAGCGGGCTATCTCTGCTGAGCCATCCTCGCTCAGGATCGCGCAGCGAAAGTGGATCTCGCTGCCCTCGACCATGGCCAGTGCTGCCACCGGCGAATGGCAGGTGCCGCCGAGCGCCCTGCAGAAGGCGCGCTCGGCCAGCACGGCCTGGTGCGTCGGGCGATGGTCGATCGCCTCGAGGAGGCTCAAGGTCTCGGCGTCGTCGCTTCGGCACTCCATGCCGATTGCTCCTTGGGCCGGCGCAGGGAGCATCTCTTCCACCGGGACCGGCGAGCCAATGCCCTCGCGGCCGAGCCGGTCCAGTCCCGCCGCCGCGAGCAAGGTTGCATCGACCTCGCCCGCTTCGCGCCTGGCGATCCTGGTGTCGACATTGCCGCGGATGGACTGGATCGAAAGGTCGCTCCGCAGGCGCTTGAGCTGCGCTGCGCGGCGCGGTGAACTGGTGCCCACCCGCGCGCCCCTGGGCAGTTCGCCAATCGATGCCGCGCCGATGAGCCGGTCGCGAACATCTGCGCGGGCAAGCATGGCGGCAATCGCAAGCGAAGGCGGGCGCTCGCTTTCCACGTCCTTCATCGAGTGAACCGAGCAATGGGTCTTGCCCGCGAGCAGGGCCAGATCGAGCTCCTTGGTCCACAGCGCCTTGCCGCCGACGTCGGCGAGCGGCCGGTCCTGGATCCTGTCGCCGCTGGTCTTCACCGCCAGTATCTCGATGCTTCCACCTGGCCAGCCATGAGCCTTCTCGAGTGCCTCCGCGACCATCCGGGACTGGGCGAGGGCGAGCGGCGATCCGCGGCTGCCAATGGTGAGGCGGGTCTGGGTCATCGGCGCCGCGCTAGCGCAAAGCCGGGGTTTGAGGCAAAGGCTTCGGCCATGGCGCTCATTCTTGCCCTCGAATCCTCCTGTGACGACAGCGCGGCCGCGCTGGTCGACAGCGACCGGCAGATCCTCGCCCAGGCGGTGGTCGGGCAGAATGACGCCCATCGCCCGTTCGGCGGAGTCGTTCCCGAGATCGCGGCGCGCGCGCATGTCGAGATATTGCCGGGCCTCGTCCGCCAGGTCCTGCACGAGGCCGACATCGCGATCGGCGAGATAGACGCGGTAGCGGCAACGGCGGGGCCTGGCCTCATCGGCGGCGTCATGGTCGGGCTGCTGGTCGGAAAAGGCCTTGCGCTTTCGTCGGGAAAGCCGCTCATCGCCGTCAATCATCTCGAAGGCCACGCGCTAAGCCCGCGGCTCGTCGACCGCTCGCTCGCATTCCCCTACCTGCTGCTGCTTGCGAGCGGCGGCCACTGCCAGCTGCTCGAAGTTCGCGGCGTGGGCAATTATCAAAGGCTCGCGACGACCATCGACGATGCCGCCGGCGAGGCCTTCGACAAGGCCGCCAAGCTGCTCGGCCTTGGCTATCCCGGGGGCCCCGCGGTCGAGGAGCTCGCAAGGGACGGCGATCCTGCCGCGGTACCGCTGCCACGGCCGCTGGTCGGCAGCAAGGAGCCGCATTTCAGCTTTGCCGTCCTCAAGGCCGCGGTGCAGCGAGCGGTCGCGAGCGGTGAGCATCGCTCGCCGCCACGCCACGTAGTCGTGCTCGAGGGGCACCTCGACGGGGAACACGCGGTCGCGCGATGGCAGCAGCGCGTGCTGCACGGCGAGCACGGTGCCCAGCGCGCTGTCGTCGGCGATGCCCTCGATTCCAGCAGGCGGTGGTCGACTGTTTTGTCGATCGCACCAGGAAGGCCCTTCTCGCTTCGGATGCGCCGAGCCTTGTCGTGGCCGGCGGCGTCGCTGCCAACAAGGCCGTCCGGGAATCGCTGCGCGGCCTCGCGGCAGATCATGGCTGCCGCTTCTCGGTTCCGCCCGGCTGGCTTTGCACGGACAATGCGGCAATGATCGGGTGGGCCGGGGCCGAGCGATTTGCTGCCGGGCTGGTCGATGGACTCGACGTGCCGGCGAGGGCTCGCTGGCCGCTCGATCCGGAAGGCGAGAAAGTCAGGGGTGCGGGGGTGAAGGCATGAGTTTCGAGAAGCTGGCGGTCATCGGCGGCGGTGCCTGGGGGACCGCCCTTGCCCAGGTCGCGGCAACCGGCGGCAGGGAGACGCTGCTCTGGGCGCTCGAAGATGACGTCGTGGCGGCCGTCAATGCGATCAATGAGAACCCAATTTATCTTAAGGGCCTCAAGCTCGACCCGGCGGTTCGGGCGACCAGCAGCTTTTCCGAACTCGCCGTTGCCGACGCCTGGCTGGTGGTGACCCCCGCCCAGCACATGCGCGCGGTGCTCGGACGGTCGCCCTGCCCGGGAAAACCGCTCATCCTTTGCTCAAAGGGTATCGAGGAAAGCAGCGGCAAGCTTCTTCACGACGTCGCGCGCGAGGTATGTCCGACCTCGCCGGTGGCGGTGCTCTCGGGCCCGACCTTCGCTCACGAGGTGGCGGCGGGCCTTCCGACCGCGGTCACGCTCGCCTGCGAGGACCGAGAGCTCGGCGAGGCGCTCCGGGCCCGGATCAATCTTCCCCACTTCAGGACCTATTGCACCGACGACGTGGCCGGGGCGGAAGTCGGTGGCGCGGTCAAGAATGTCCTGGCGATAGCATGCGGGGTCGCGGAAGGCCGCGGCCTTGGCCAGAATGCGCGCGCGGCGCTCATTGCCCGGGGCTTTGCGGAAATGACCCGCTTCGGAATGGCGATGGGCGGAAGGCGCGAGACCCTTGCCGGCCTGTCAGGTCTTGGAGACCTGGTTCTCACCTGCTCGTCGACCAGCAGCCGCAACTTCTCGCTGGGGGTGGCGATCGGCGAGGGCGAGGACCCGGTCGAACTGATGAAGGATCGCCGCACCGTCGCGGAAGGAGCTCACACGGCCCCCGTGCTCGACCGGCTTTCAAAGGGTCTCGGGATAGACATGCCGCTGGTCGAAGCGGTGACGATGCTCCTGACGGGGAAGGTCAGGATCGACGAGTTGCTGACGACCATGCTCGAGCGCCCGCCGGGCGACGAGGAAGACTGAAGCCTTCAAAAGTCGATTGCGATGCCCTTTTTCTCCCAGTCGCCGTAGCGGGTGGGATCGAGGCGGTCTTCTTCGCCGGCCGGGGGCTCGGCCGGGACCTTCGTGGGGCCCGGCACCGGCGGCGACTTGGTGAGATAGGCCGGGGCCTCGAGATGTTTTGGCCGTTTCATCCAGGCTCCAATGATGCCTAAAGGGTCCGATGCCAAGTCTTGAAGGTCTCGAAGCAAGGAAAGCAGCGCTTCGCATCCTCGATGCAGTGCTTCGCCGCGGCCTGACGATGGACAATGCGGCCCAGGTCGCCCGCACCCTGCCGCCGGCGGATGCAGCGCTCGCAAGCGCCATTGCCGGAGAAACGCTTCGGCGGCTTCCCGACCTGGACGAGCTCATCGATGCTGCCACCCGCCAGCCCCTGCCCGGAGATTCCAAGGCACGGATGGTGCTGCGCATGGCGCTGGCGCAGAAGGTCGGGCTTGGAACCCCCGACCATGCGCTGGTCGCGACCGCGCTTCCGCTGGTCGACGGTGGTCCGCGCCGGCTGGTCCATGGAGTGCTTGGAACGCTGCTGCGGCGCGGGATCGAACCGATCGCCGAACCCCGCCTACCGGCCGAGGTGGAGGATCGCTGGCGGCGGGCATGGGGCGAGGAGGCGGTGCTGGCCGCGCGGCGCTCCATCGTCCGGCGACCGCCGCTAGACCTCAGCTTTGCAAGCGACGAGGCCTGCGAGGCGTTTCCGGAAGGACGGATGCTTGCGCCGCGTCACCGGCGCCTCGACCATCATGGCCCGGTAACGGACATCCCCGGCTATGCCGAGGGAAAATGGTGGGTACAGGACCTCGCTGCCTCGCTTCCCGCGCGCCTCGTCCCGGCCGGAGCGCGGGTCGTCCTCGACGCCTGCGCGGCACCTGGCGGAAAGACGATGCAGCTCGCCGCCGCCGGTCATGAAGTAACCGCACTCGACCGGTCGCAAAGTCGTCTCGCCCGACTTTCCGACAATCTCGGGCGCACCGGCCTCAAGGCGGATACCGTTGTTGCCGATGCGCTGGATTGGTCGTGCAAGACGACTTTCGACGCGGTCCTGCTCGATGCGCCCTGCTCGGCCACCGGCACTTTCCGCCGGCATCCCGAGGTCCTCTACCGCGCCCGGCCGGCGATCATCGAGGAGAGCGCCCATTTACAGGCAAAACTTCTTTCGAGGGCGGCCGACTGGGTGCGGCCGGGGGGAAGCCTCGTCTACTCCGTCTGCAGTCTTGAACCGGCGGAAGGGGAAGAGCGGGTCGAGGAGTTTCTGGGAAGCCGCCCCGACTATCGCATCGAGCCTGCACCCTCGCTGGCTCCCGGGCTGGGTTCCAGCCCCCGCGGATGGCTCAGAATCCTCCCCGTGATGCTCGAGGAAGCGGGCGGGCTCGACGGCTTCTTTGCCGCGCACCTTGTCCGAATCCACTAATCCCGTCTAATCGGCTTCATGACTCTCATCTCACCCTCGATCCTTTCCGCCGATTTCGCCAGGCTGGGCGAAGAAGTCCGCGCGATCGATGCTGCCGGCGCCGACTGGATCCACATCGACGTGATGGACGGCCATTTCGTTCCCAACATCACCATAGGCCCGGGAGTGGTGAAGGCGCTTCGGCCACACAGCGACAAGCCGTTCGACGTCCACCTGATGATTTCGCCCGTGGACAATTTCCTCGATGCCTTCGCGGAGGCGGGCGCTGACATCATCACGGTTCATCCCGAGGCGGGCCCGCATCTCCATCGAACCCTCCAGAGGATCCGGGGGCTAGGCAAGAAGGCCGGTGTCTCACTCAACCCGGCCACGCCGGCCAAGATGCTCGATTATGTGCTCGAGGAAGTCGACCTGGTGCTGGTCATGAGCGTCAACCCGGGATTTGGCGGGCAGAAATTCATTGCCTCCCAGCTCAGGAAGATCGAGGCGATCGCGAACCGCGTCGCCAAGCAGCAGCTGGCGGTCGACATCGAGGTCGACGGCGGGATCGACCCGGCGACTGCTCCCGAGGCGATCGACGCCGGCGCCAGCGTGCTGGTCGCGGGAACCGCCGCCTTCCGCGGCGGACCTGGAGAATATGCCGCCAATATCGCCGCCCTCCGGGGAGGAAAATGAGCGACGACCGGCTTGATCGACTTGCCAAGCCATCCTTGCTCAGGCGGCTGTTCGGGTCGGGTCGCCAGCCATTGCGGCTGGTGGCCGTACCGCGCGACCATGTCATCGGGAACCGCGAACGTGGCGACGCGCTCCTTGCCGGCAGGCTCCAGCTGGGAAGCGAGGAGATAGCGCTCGCCGATCTCGACTTTGCCTCGCTCGGTGCGCGAAGCGCCGTTGCCAGGGAAGTCCAGGGCTTTTCCTGGCTGCGCGACCTTTCCTCGTCGGCAAGCCGCGACAAGGGGGCGAGGCTCGCCGAGGCGGTTGCCGGGCGCTGGCTGATTGCCCACGGGACGAGGGTCGACGAGGCCTGGGCTCCCGAGCTCTGGGGCGAGCGCGTCCTCTTCTGGACCGCCTATGCGCCCTACATATTGTCGAGCCGCGACGCCGGCTATCGCTCGGCACTGCTCAACACGCTCGCCCGGGGGGCGAGGCACCTCGACGCCAATGCCGACAAGGCCCCGCCGGGACTGCCGCGGATCACCGCCTGGGCCGGGGCACTGGTCGCCGCGCTGACGCTCCAGGGCGCAATTTCCAGATTGTCCCGGGCCGAGTCGGGGCTGATGCGATCGCTCGCCGGGGCGCAGTTCGAGGACGGCGGGCTGATGAGCCGCAACCCGGTTGAGCAGATGCAGCTGGTCGACCGGCTTGGGCTGGTTCGCGACGCCTATTTCGCGGCCAGGCAGACCCAGCCCGAGGCGCTCGAAAATGCAGCAGCCGCGGCGCTGGCCGCGCTTCATGGCGTCACCATGGGCGACAATGGGCTCGGCAGCTGGCAGGGCGGAAATCCCGGCGAACCGGCGCGACTTGCAGCGCTGGTCGAGGGCTGCGGCCTTCGCGCCCGGCCGCTGCGCCAGGCCCGGGGTTGGGGCTATCAGCGCCTGTCGGCGCTTGGAACCATCATCGTTGTCGATGCAGCGCCGCCGCCGCCGGCCAAAATGGCCGCAAGCGGAAGCGCCTCGACGCTCGCGCTCGAGTTGAGCGACGGGGCCCAGCGGATCGTCGTCAATTGCGGCGGGCCCGCCGGCCTCCCATCAAATCTTCCGGCCGAGCTCGTCCAGGCGCTGCGCTCTACCGCCGCCCATTCGACGCTCGTCCTCGACGACACCAATTCCACGGCCATTCTACCCGATGGCAGCCTCGGCAAGGGCGTCACCGATGTCGAGGTCGCGCGGAGCGAAGACAATGACTGCTCGCGGATCGAGGCGAGCCACGACGGTTATGTGAAGGGGTTCGGCCTCATCCACCAGCGGCGCCTAAGCCTTGGCAACGACGGCAAGGAAGTCCGCGGCGAGGACCGGCTGATCCCGAAGGGGCGAAAGAAGATCCGCGAGTTCGCTCCTTACGCCATCCGCTTTCACCTCGCGCCGGGGATAGAGGCGACGCCGACCGCCGATGGAATGGGCGCTATCCTTCGCTCGAGCGGCGCCCCGCCCTGGAATTTCCGCTGCCGCGGAGCGATGCTCCAGCTCGAGGAAAGCCTGTTCATTGACGGCCGCGGGCAGGCCGTTCCGACGCTCCAGCTGGTTGTCGTCGGCGAACTTTCCGCTATTGGCGGCGAGATTGCCTGGCAGTTCCGCCGCTCGAGCTAATCGGGGATCCGTTCGATGACCGACTTTGTGCCCATTCGCCGGGCGCTTCTATCGCTTTCCGACAAATCCGGGCTGGACCGGCTGGCCAGCGCGCTCGCTGCCGCGGGGGTTGAGCTGGTCTCAACGGGCGGGACCGCTGCCAGGCTGCGCGAACTCGGCCACGAGGTGCGCGACATTTCCGACCTGACCGGCTTTCCAGAGATGATGGACGGCCGGGTCAAGACGCTTCACCCCAAGGTCCATGGCGGCCTGCTGGCGGTGCGCGACAACCCGGTTCACGCAGCATCGATGGAAGAGCATGGGATTGGCGCGATCGACCTGGTCGTCGTCAATCTCTACCCGTTCGAGGCCACTGTTGCCCGGGGAAGCGAGCGCGCCGAGATTATCGAGAATATCGATATCGGCGGCCCTTCGATGGTCCGGTCGGCGGCCAAGAACCATGGCTATGTCGCGGTTGTCACCGATCCGGCGGATTATGACGAGCTCATCAGCCAGGTCGAGGACAGGGGCGGCACCGACCTTGGCTTCCGGCGGAAGCTCGCTGCCAAGGCCTTCGCGCTCACCGGTGCCTATGACTCGATGATCGCCAGCTGGTTCGCGTCGGCTGACCAGGGCGAGGAATATCCGGACACCCGCTTTCTCGTCGGGCGCAAGGCGATGGAGCTCCGCTACGGGGAAAACCCGCACCAGAAAGCGGCGCTCTATCTTCCCGTTGGCTCGAGCGAGGCCGGTGTTGCCCAGGCACGGCAGGTGCAGGGCAAGGACCTTAGCTACAATAATCTGAATGACGCCAACGCGGCACTCGAGCTGGTTGCAGAGTTCAACGGTGCCGACCCCAGCGTCGTCATCGTCAAGCACGCCAACCCCTGCGGCGTCGCAAGTGCCGAAACGCTGGTCGATGCCTGGAAAGAGGCCCTGGCCTGCGACAGCATATCCGCGTTCGGCGGGATCGTCGCGGTCAACCGCAAGCTGGACGGGAAGACCGCCGAGGCGATCTGCGACATATTCACCGAAGTGGTCGTGGCGCCCGACGCCGACGAGGAAGCGATTTCCGCCTTTGCACGGAAGAAGAATCTCAGGCTGCTGCTGACAGGCGGCCTTCCCGACCCAAAGCGGCCCGGCCAGACTGTCGCCCAGATCGCCGGCGGGCTGCTCGTCCAGGATCGCGACAAGGGGGTGCTCGAGCCGAGCATGCTGAAGCTGGTCAGCCGTCGTCAGCCGACCGAGCAGGAGCTGAAGGACTGCCTGTTCGCCTGGACGGTCGCAAAGCATGTGAAATCGAATGCCATCGTTTATGCAAGGGACGGGGCTACCGCCGCCATCGGCGCGGGGCAGATGAACCGGAGGGACTCGGCCCGGATCGCGGCGATCAAGGCGCGCGAGGCGGCCGAGGCCAATGGCTGGGCCCAGCCCCGGACGGTTGGCTCGGCGGTCGCCTCAGACGCATTTTTCCCCTTCGCTGACGGCCTCCTCGCTGCAGCCGAGGCGGGCGCGACGGCGGTCATCCAGCCGGGCGGCTCGATCCGCGACGAGGAAGTCATCGCCGCCGCCGACGAAGCGGGGCTTGCGATGCTCTTCACCGGGATGCGTCACTTCCGGCACTGACGGCCGCCTCGGGCTCCGGTCGCCGCGGCGCCCCGGTTCAGGGCGCCCGGGTGCCGGGTCCGGCATCGGGGAGCGAGAGCTCCTCGATATCGTCCTTGCTCATCCGGAACAGTTCCCGGTCCTCGTGACCGAAGCCCTTGAACCACAGCACCGCGCCGAAGGCGGCGAGAATGGCAGGAATGCCGAACAGCAGTTCCGCCCATTCGGGAAGCATGATCACCAGCTGTCCGACGATCATGGCCGCAGCGCCGGCCCAGATGAGCGGCCAGCGCCAGCCCGAGACGGGGCTCTGGAGGATCCTCGCCAGCAGCCGGGACTTTACGATCGATGCAAAGCCCAGGGCCAGCATCAGCGCGAGCGCGGGCCCGGTTGCCTGCCACATGACCGGCCAGTCCATGCTGCGCATGACGAGGATCAGTCCGACCGCGAGACCGGCCTCGAGAAGGATCATCGCCATGCTGATCATCATGTTGCGGTGGCGGGCGCAATAAATGAGCGCAGCCTCGCTGACCGCGGCCGTTGCCGCGACCACCTCGGCCGCGAGGAGAAATCCGAGCGCCGCGGTTCCAGCGACGAAGCCCGCCCCGACAAGGCCCATCACGGCTTCCCCGGGAATGCCCAGCGCGAGGGCGACCGCGCCCTGGGCGGCGATGACCCAGAAACCGACCTGCCTGACCTGCCTCGCGACTGCCTTGTGGTCGTTGAGCTCGAGGTTGCGGCTGATCACCGGGCCGAGGATCGGGTAGAAGCTGGTCTTCAGCTTCGAGGGCAGCGAGGCGACCTGCTGTGCGACATAGTAGATGCCAACGACGGTAGGCGAGAAGAACAGGCCAAGCACGGCGATGTCGACACGGCGCGAGCCCCACTCCACCGCGTCCGCGGCAGCGACCGGCAGGTTGCGGCGCGCAAGGTGCCACAGCGCGCCCGGGTCAGGTCGCCAGCCGTGGGGCAGGCCATAGCTCCTGATGAAGGGGATGATCGAGGCGATGAGCGCTCCGACCATCGAGAGCGCATAGGCGATGATGAGCCCGTCCCTGGTGGAGATGAAGGCCCAGGCGAAGGCGGCGATGGAG
>JAJJPO010000195.1:0-39273 GCA_032907585.1 Sphingomonas sp.
ACGGATCGGTGTCGTGCGGGAAAAACTCGAGCATGATTGGACCGCGGTAAAGGATCATCCAGCCGTCATCTTTGAACCCGGTTTCGAAACCGAGCGCCGCATAGAAAGCAGCCGTTCGATCGAAGTCGGCGCTGGGAAGGTTGGGGGTTGCCCGGTCCGCCAAAGCTGCCCTCCCTCAATCGCTGCCCCGGTCAACGCTATCATAGGTATGGCGACGTGAGTAGAATCGGGCGGTTGTGATAGGCGTCTCGTCACGTTCGGACTCGTCCGCGAGAGGAAGGATCAACCGCTCAGCCGGGGCGTTCATTGACTGAAACGGTCGGAAGCGTAGATATCCACACCGGAGCAGAACAATGTCTGACCATTTTGACCCGAGGCAGCGCCAGCGCGAAAAGGAAATCGCGCGTCAGCGTGACGAGCACGACCTGCGCGCGGGCTTTGTCTCCCGTGAGCAGCTTCGCGCCCGCAACGGCTTCTTCTCCTCGCTCCAGATCGTCGGCTCGTCGATCCGTCGGCAAGGCATCGTCGGCTGAACGAAGGCCCGCTAAAGCCCGAAATCGTCCTACATCTCGCCTCCACCCTCCAGCTTAAGGATGGCGCGTTCGTTGTCGGCGGACAGGCTCTGAACCTCTGGGCCGAGCAATATTCCTACGCCGAAGAGCTCTCCTACTACGGTCCATTCACCTCCAAAGACCTGGACTATTTCGGCCGCAAAGAGGCGGCGGAAAAGCTGGCAGCCGCGCTCGGAGGCCGCGTCCGCACTCCCAAGCTGAACGATGCGACGCCCCAGTCGGCCATCGTCGAGGCCGAGGTGCAGGGCGAGATGATCGAGATCGATTTTCTCAACCACGTGCTCGGAGTCAACGCGGACGTCATGCAGCGCTCGGCCGTCGAACTGATACTGGCTGTGCGCACGCCCACCGGCGAGGGAACCCTGACGGTCCCGATCATGCATCCGCTCCACGTCCTCCAAAGCCGCATCGCGAACATTGTCGAGCTGAAGCGGACCTCAGATCTGGCAGCCCGGCAGCTCAACGCGGCACCCATCGTGCTTCGAGAGTATATCAGCACGATGCTCGACCTTGGGGAGCATCGCGAGGCCACCGCCACCCTCGAGCAGCTGTTTGAATATCTTCGGTCCCATTTGAATGGTCGACGGGCTCACAAGGTCATGGCGAACGATCCCGCCACCATCCTTGACCACTTCGCCGAGGATCCTAGGATCGACGAGCGCTACCGGGGCCATACCCTGTCGAACATGCGCACTCAGCTGCGAGAGCGCCGATCACGCTGGGCGAGGATGGCAGCCATGATCGGTTTGGGGCACGGACGATGAGCGACGTCGCCTAGAAGTCCTTCCAACAGGTCAGCGGGAGGGACGTCGACGTAAAAGGCGTCATCCTGCAGACGGGTGAAGACGCCAAAGGCGTTCAGCAACCGCTCGGCCATGTCGCGTCAGCACACATCGAGCTTGCCTCAGGCGCGGACAGCGAGACGGTCAGGCTCGTGGTTGCTGCGACGCTTCTTGAGCGCCTCGACATTGAGCACGTGACACTACAGGTCGAGCAGGAAGGTTGCGTAGATGCACCGCATCTAGATCCGTAGGGGACGGTGAGCCTCTCCCAACCGATGGGAGTTCATCCAGGAGCAGACGCCTTCACCTCCGGAGTGGGCAGGGAATGTCGCCATTTGAGCAGAGGACGCAGCACCGCGGCCTAGGCTACACTCCTGGCGAAGCAGGCGTCACACGTCCGGCGCCCGCAAGGATGAACAATACGGCCCAGTAGCGCAGCGGAAATAGAGGGTCGAGCACGCACGGTTGCACCTATCCTTGCTCCGCAAGCAGGTTTTTCAGATTTCGCATGACCATGCCCGAAATATCCGCCGGCGGCATTCCGTGCAGGCGCGCTAAGCCCCCTACCGCGATCCAAACGTCGCTCGGTGTGGCAGGACGGGCGTCGGTCTGGGTGAATGGCCCATCTGTTTCGGTCAGAACGCGGTCCAACGGGAGAGCCTTGGTTATCGCCGCGCGCTTCTCATTTGCCAGCATTTCCGCGTTCACTGAAAAGTAGCAGCCGAGATCAACCGCCCTCTTGGCCTCCGCTGCGGTGCCGGTGAACCAATGAAGCACCACGCGACCGCGCGGGGGCGGCATGTGTTGCTCGATCATATCGAGCACGGCTTTCGTCGCTCGGACGCTGTGCGTCGTGACGATCTTGTTTCCCGCCGCCGCGCAAAGCGACAGCACCCGCGCGAAAATCTCCTTTTGCGTCTCGAACGACCTGTAAAACCGCGGGCCGGCGTCCAGCCCGACTTCGCCGACATAGCGGGTTCGCGGCAGCAATTCCTCCCATAGCCCGATCTCATGAGCGCGTTCGGCGGCCAGTTGAGGATGTAGGCCGAGAGCCGCCCGAACGTGACGGGTGGCGGACGCCAGTTCGTGGTTCCGCGGCCAAGCCTTGGGTGTTGTGGTTACGGTGAGGGTGAAGACACCATCGCGCTCGCAACGCTCCACCGCGGCCGCGTGGTCGGGGTAGAGATCGAGGTGGCAATGAAAATCGACAAGACCCGATCGCATGCAGCCTCTTACGACGGTGCGGCGCGAACGCCAGTCAGCAAGCGCCCGACCTCCTCCAATCCGCGGCGATAGACATCGGCCAGCTCATCGTGGCGCGAGGTATCGTCATAGAGCGGCCCGGGCTTGTGGATGAGGGCCTTGGCGAGTTCCGGGCGCCTCGATAGCCGCGCGATCGCGATCTGGAAGGATCGGACCTGCTGACCTTCGGCCTGCTTGGTGTCCAATGTTGCTGCCTTCAGGTCGGGCACGCCGTAGACTGTCGAATCCTTGCCTCGCAGAGAAGCCCGCCGAATGAGGCACGGCAGGCAATATCCGCAGTGCCCCTGCGGCTTCTTGGTCCAGCGCCCCTTCGTCGGTGACGAACATGAGAGCGACAGCGGGGCGAGCTTCTTCAACAAGGCCGAATTGGCGCATTGGGCGACCATTTCCCCCTTGGTCTTGTCCCAATAGGGATTCTCGACCTTCCCTCGGACACCGAGCGATTGGAGCAAGTCGTTCCACCGGGCAAGGGTCATTCTCTTTAGAAGGCCCAAAAACCGCAGATTTCTCCCACGGAAAGTCTTTGCGAATTCGGGCGGCTCGCACGAAATTCAATTCACAATAACGATGGATGTAGCTCCCGAGGAGCGTTTAGCGACATCCCCGACTGCATCGATCCCCAGGGATGGGGGCGCCTAGAGGTTAGAGAAGGAATGGCTGATAATGGCCAAGCGGCAAATGCTCGCTTTTGGCCGATAGCTGACCGCCTGCCCTCGGCGACTATGCAAGAAACTCCGGCCGTTCGTTCAAAATTCCGGCAAATGGCTGCAACCGGCCCAAAGCTGGCATACGCCCGGCGTGATGATCAGGTTTTCTCAGTAAGTGCTGATCACCCCAACTAATTCATACTTGTCAGTAATCGCGGGCGATGCCGCAGCTGACTGATCAACCGCAGTTTTCGCGACTGAGGCATTCGTAGGTCGTACGTTTATATATTGACATGTATAGACAGTTCGCATCTGCTCCCGAATCACAAGGACAAAACACAGGGGCAGAAGTCGATGACGAAACATTATGTGCGCTTGCTGGCGGGGACCATTCTGGCGGGCGCTTCCACGCCCCTTTTCGCCCAGGAAACTCTGCCGGCCGCGACCGAGGCGACCGAAGTCGCCGCCACCGCACAGGACGAGTCCGCCGAGGGCGTCAAGGACGAGGGCGAGGCGATCGTCGTCACCGGCTCGCGCATCAAGCGCACCGATCTCGCCGGGGTCGGCCCCGCCACCGTCGTCACGGCCGAAAGCATCGAGAACACCGGCGTCGTCAATATCGAGACGGTGCTCCAGCGCCTCCCCGCCAACGCCGGCTTCGCCGGCAACCAGACCTCGTCCTACTGGACCAGCAACGGTTATGGCACGGCCCAGGTCAACCTGCGCGGTCTCGGTATCAAGCGGACGCTGGTCCTGCTCAATAATCGGCGGCTGGTCGCCGGCGGCACGGGTGCCAATAGTTCGCCCGACCTCAACATGATCCCGGTCTCGATCATCTCGCGGATCGACGTCCTGAAGGACGGCGCCTCGGCCATCTATGGCGCCGACGCGGTCGCCGGCGTCGTCAACATCGTCGCCAACACCGAGTTCGAGGGGCTGGGTATCGGCGGCCGCGCCGGCATCACCGAAGAAGGTGACGGCGCCGACTATACCATCGACTTGACCTGGGGCCTCCAGCGCGAGCGCGGCGGCATCGCCGCGGCCGTCACCTACCAGAAGACCAAGGCGGTCAACATGGCTTCGCGCGCACCATGCGGGCTTGGAGAAGTCTCGCCTGGCGTCTTGGGCTGCTTCAACAGCGCCTCGACGCTTGGCGGCCGCGCCGTGCTGCCCAACGGGCAACAGATCAACTTCAACAACAATCCGGGCGGCGACGGCGATTTCTACGAGCCGTACAGCTCGGCGAAGCACAACTTCAATTCCAACCCGTTCCTCAACGCGGTCAGCCCGATCGAGCGCATCAGCACCGCGGTCTTCGGCCACTATGACCTCACCGACGACATCACCGCGTTCGGCGAGTTCCTCTACACGCATCGCGAGAGCGAGCAGATCGCAACGCCGGGCACGCTTCGCAACCTCGCCATTTCTGCCAGCAACCCGACCAACCCGACGGGGCAGAACCTGGTCCTCATCCAGCGCCGCCTCGGTGAGCCCGGTCCCCGCATCTTCTTCCAGGACACGGACGTCTACCAAGGCACGCTCGGGTTCCGAGGCAAGATCGGCAAGGGCTGGAGCTGGGAAGTGGCCGGCGCCTACGGCCGCAATGAGGGCACGGATGGCATGACCAACATCGCCAACCTCGCCAATGTTAGGAATACGGTGGACACCTCCGTATGCAGCTTCGCGCCCGGTGCGGCGATTCCCTGCGCCGACTATCTCGGCAATGGCGACGTCACCCAGGAAGTGCTGGACTATATTCTGGTGACGACCAAGGACCATGGTGGGAACGAACTGAAGACCATCTACGCCGACGTGACCGGCGACCTGTTCAGCCTGCCCGCGGGCCCGGTGTCGCTTGCGGCGGGCGCCGTCTACCGCAAGGAAAAGGGCTGGCGCGATCCGGATCCGCTGATCGTCGCGGGCGTTGCCAATACCAACCAGCAGACGCCGATCTCCGGGACGTCAACCGCCAAGGAAGCCTATGCCGAGGTGTCGGTCCCGGTCTTCAAGGACCAGCCGTTCGCCAAGGCGCTGACCTTGAATGGCGCGCTGCGCTATTCCAGCTATGACCGGTTCGGCGATACCTGGAACTACAAGCTATCGGCCGACTGGCAGGTGATCGACGCGCTCAGGCTGCGCGCCACCTACGGAACGGGCTTCCGAGTTCCCAACGTCCCCGAGCTCTTTGGCGGCGTCTCGGAAGGCAACCTCACCACGACCGACCCATGCAGCAACTATCCGGCGAGCGGCAACGCCACGCTCATCGCCAACTGCCAGGCGGATGGCATCCCTGCGACCTATGTCCAGCTGGGCAACACCATCCTGACGACGGTCGGCGGCAACGAAAACCTCAAGCCCGAGGATTCAAAGAGCTGGACGATCGGCACGGTGATCCAGCCGCAGGCGATCATTCCGGGCTTGTCGCTGACGGTTGACTGGTTCTCGATCACGATCGACGACGCCATCTGCGCGATCCCCGGCTCGACCAAGCTTTCGGTCTGCTACAACACGCCCAACCTCGACCATCCGTTCTGCGACGACTTTACCCGCAGCCCGCTGACCCACGAGATCACCTTCCTGTCCGCCCAGCCGATCAATACCGGCCGGGAAAAGATGAGCGGCCTCGATCTGGGGCTGGTCTACAACCACAATTTCGGCGGGGTGAAGCTCAATCTCGATCTGACGACGACCTATTTGAACGAATATGTCATCACGCCCTTCCCGGGCGGCGACGACATCGAGTTCGACGGATTCATCGGCGGCGGCAATGGCGGCTATCCCAAGTGGCGCGGCTATTATGTGGCGACGGCGGACTTTGGTGTTCCCGAACTGACCTGGTCGACCCAGTGGATCGGCAAGGGCAAGGACTTCAATGCCGCTCCCGGGGATGTCGGCGACAAGGCGCCCAATGTCTTCTACCACAATGTCCAGCTCGCATTTGACGTGAAGGACAATCTGCGCTTCGCGCTTGGCGTCGATAATCTGTTCGACAAGAAGGCGCCGTTCATCCAGAGCTGGACCGACGCCAACACCGACACCATGACCTATGATCTGCTCGGCCGGCGTTTCTACGCCAGCTTCCGGCGCAAGTTCTAAGGGACACGACACGATGACGATCCGCTGGCCGCTTCTGGTCCGACGAATCCACAAGTGGCTGGCGCTGTTCGTCGGCATCCAGGCGGTCATCTGGACCATAAGCGGCATGTACATGGTCGCCGTGCATATCGACATCATCCACGGCGACCATCTGGTCCGCAGCGAGCCGCCGAAGGCCCAGCAGCTCGCCGGGTTCGTCCCGCCGGCGGCAATCCTCGCCAGCGAACCGGACGCGAGGGAGGTCAGACTCGCAAGCCTGCTCGACCGGCCTGCCTGGCGGGTGGACACCCCGGAGGGCGCGAGGCTGTTCGACGCTACGTCGGGCGCCGCCCTGCCGCCGCTCACCCAGGGGCAGGTGGAGGAGGCCGCGCGCCGGATCTACACTGGCGATCCGGAGATCGTGTCGACGAAGCTGCTGACGGCTTCACCCCAGGAGATGCAGGCGAGGAAGCCGCCCTACTGGCAGGTGGAGTTCAAGGGCTGGAACCGCCCTACCCTCTACATCTCGCCGACCACCGGCGAGCTCATCAGCCGGCGGCATAACCTCTGGCGGGTCTTCGACTTCGTCTGGATGATGCACATCATGGACTATGAGACCCGCGAGAACGTCAACAATCCGCTCCTGAGGGTCGCGACCTGGAGCGCGGTGCTTATGGCCCTGGCCGGCGCCTGGCTCCTCCTCTGGTCCTTCCCCAAAAAGAAGAAGAAGCAGGTCGCATGAAGATGGAGCAAGTCGTCCGGCCGGTCCGGTTCAAGATTTCGCCGATCCTCTGGCGCAAGATCCACAAATGGGTCGGGCTCGCCCTCGGCCTCCAGTTCGTGCTGTGGACGGTGAGCGGCGCCGTCATGGCCCTGCTCGACATGGAAAAGGTCGGCGGGCACAGTTCGCCGGCTCCCGTCGAGGTCGCCAGCCCCTGGCCCGCGGCGCTGGTCGCGCCGGCGAGCTTCGGGCCGGTGGAGAAGCTCGCGCTTCGCCGGATTGCCGACCGGCCGGTCTATGAGCTGACCCGGCACGGCGAACTGTTTCTCCTTGATGCCGTCACCGGCCGGCCGGTGACGATCGACGAACGCACGGCCCGGGACATCGCCGCCCAAGCGTTCCACCACGAGGCGCAAATCACCTCGACCGAGCGGCTGGAGAAGGCCAATCTCGAGGCGCGCGAGCATGAAGGACCGATGTGGCGCGTCAATTTCGCCGACGCGGAGAACAGCAGCGCCTATGTGTCGGCAACGACCGGCCGGCCGCTGGTCAGCCGCGGCGACACCTGGCGGACCTGGGACTTCGTCTGGATGCTGCACAATATGGACTATGCGAACCGCACCAGCTTCAACCACCCGCTGATCATCTTCGTGGCGTTCGGCGCCCTGTGGATGTCGCTGACCGGCTTCTACCTCCTGTTCAAGAGCTTCCGCCGCCGCGAATTCCGCTGGATCCTGGGGCGCGGGAAAAAGTAGAGCTTCCCCGGGCGGGCCGTCAGAGCAGCGGCCCGCCCATTTCCCCCGCCAGCACCGCTGCCTGAAGCGCCGCCATTTCATCCGCCCAATAACGGTCGCATTCGAGCCGCGTGCTGATGGCGCGCACCTTGGCATGGAGCGGCTGCAGCCTTTCCGATGTCTTCAGCGGCGCATGATAGTCGACACCCTGAGCCGAGGCGATCAGCTCGACCGCGACGATCCCGGCGACATTCCGCGCAATCTGCGCCGCTTTGCGCGCCGCGATCGGCGCCATCGACACATGATCCTCCTGTCCTGCCGAGGTGGGTACGCTATCCACGCTCGCCGGGAAGGCGAGGCTGCGATTCTCGGCGACCAGGGCGGCCTGGGTGACCTGCGGGATCATCAGCCCCGAATTGACGCCTCCATTGTCGACCAGGAAAGCGGGAAGCCCACTCATCTTGGGATCGATCAGCACCGCCGTCCGGCGTTCGCTCAATGAGCCGACCTCGCACATGGCCATGGAGATCATGTCGGCCGCGAAGGCGACCGGCTGGGCGTGGAAATTGCCACCGCTGATCGCCGTGTCCTCGTCTTCGAAGACGATGGGATTGTCGGTCACGGCGCCCGCCTCGATTTCAAGGGTGCGAGCGGCATTGGTGAGCAAGTCGAGCGCGGCGCCCATCACCTGGGGCTGGCAGCGGAAGCTGTAGGGGTCCTGGACCTTGCCGCAGCGACCGTGGCTCGAAAGGATCTCGCTGCCGTCGAGCAGGGCGCGGATCTCGGCGGCGACGCGGATCTGACCGGGCTGGCCGCGGACGGCACTGATCCGCTCGTCAAACGGCTTGATCGAACCCTTGAGCGCATCGACCGACAGCGCGCCGGCGCCGAGCGCGGCGCCGAACACCCTCTCCGCAGTGAACAGCGCATCGAGCGCGATGGCGGTCGAGGCCTGGGTGCCGTTGATTAGCGCCAGCCCTTCCTTGGGACCGAGCTGGAGCGGCTCCATCCCCAGCTTCTTTAGCGCATCCTTGGCGGGGAGGATTTCGCCGGCGACGTCGATGCGGCCCTCTACGAGCAGCGCCGCGATAAGGTGGGCGAGCGGGGCGAGGTCTCCGGATGCGCCGACGCTTCCCTGCGCCGGGATCAGCGGCATGGCGTCCTTGTCGACCAGTGATTGCAGCGCTTCGATCACGACGGGCCGCACGCCCGAATAGCCTCGACCCAAGCCGAGTAGCTTCAGCACGATCATCAGGCGGACGACGTGGCGCGGCAGCATGTCGCCGAGACCGCACGAATGGGACAGGATTAGGTTGCGCTGGAGCTCGGCCAGCCGCTCCGGCGGAATGCGCGTGTTGGCGAGCAGGCCAAAGCCGGTGTTGATGCCATAGACCGTCTCGCCGCTGGCAACGATCCGTTCTACCGACGCAGCCGACGCGCGGATGCGCTCCATGCTGGCGTCGTCGAGGCGGCAAGGCACGCCCTGCCACAGCTGGCGGAGGGCAGCGAGGTCGATGTTGGTCGGGTCGAGTGTCAGCATGTCCTAGCCGATCATCGGCAGGTCGAGGCCCTGCTCCCGCGCGCAGTCGACCGCGATCTCGTACCCCGCGTCGGCGTGGCGCATGACGCCGGTACCCGGGTCGTTCCACAGCACGCGTTCGAGGCGGCGGGCGGCATCGTCGGTGCCGTCGGCGACGATCACCACGCCGCTATGCTGCGAATAGCCCATGCCGACCCCGCCGCCATGGTGGAGCGAGACCCAGGTCGCGCCCGAGGCGGTGTTGAGCAGGGCATTGAGCAGCGGCCAGTCGCTGACCGCGTCGCTGCCGTCCTGCATCGCCTCGGTCTCGCGGTTGGGCGAGGCAACCGAGCCGCTGTCGAGATGATCGCGGCCGATGACCACCGGGGCGCTGAGCTCGCCGTTCCTCACCATCTCGTTGAAGGCGAGGCCGAGGCGGTGGCGCTGGCCGAGGCCGACCCAGCAGATGCGCGCCGGAAGCCCTTGGAAGGCGATCCGCTCGGCGGCCATGTCGAGCCAGCGGTGGAGATGCAGATCGTCGGGGATCAGCTGCTTCACCTTGGCGTCGGTCTTGGCGATATCCTCCGGATCTCCCGACAGCGCCGCCCAGCGGAAGGGGCCGATGCCGCGGCAGAAGAGCGGGCGGACGTAGGCGGGAACGAACCCGGGAAAATCGAAGGCATTCTTGACGCCTTCGTTGAAGGCCTCCTGGCGGATGTTGTTGCCATAGTCGAAAGTCGGGATGCCCTGTCTTTGGAAGGCGAGCATCGCCTCGACGTGCACGGCCATCGACTTGCGCGCGGCGGCGGCGACCGCGGCGGGATCGCGCTCGCGCATTTCGGTCCATTCGGCAACGGACCAGCCGGCCGGGCAATAGCCGTTGGCCGGATCATGGGCCGAGGTCTGGTCGGTGACCGCGTCGGGGCGGATGCCGCGACGGACCATCTCGGGCAGGATTTCTGCGGCATTGCCTAGCAGGCCGACGCTGGTCGGCTCGGTGGCGTTGGCGATGATCTCCAGCGCCTCGTCGATGCTCGTCGCGCGGCGGTCGAGATAACGGGTCTCGAGGCGCTTTTCGATCCGACTGTCCTGCACCTCGACCGCGATGCAGTGGGCTCCGGCCATCACTGCGGCGAGCGGCTGGGCGCCGCCCATTCCGCCGAGCCCGCCGGTCAGCACCCATTTGCCCTTGAGGTCACCGCCGAAATGCTGGCGGCCCATTTCGGCGAAGGTCTCGTAGGTGCCTTGGACGATGCCCTGGCTGCCGATGTAGATCCAGCTGCCGGCCGTCATCTGGCCGTACCTCATCAGCCCCTTGCGATCGAGTTCGTTGAACTTCTCCCAGGTCGCCCAGTGGGGGACCAGGTTGGAGTTGGCGAGGAGCACGCGAGGCGCATCCTTGTGGGTGCGGAACACGCCGACGGGCTTGCCCGACTGGATGAGCAGCGTCTGGTCTTCCTCCAGCCGCTCGAGCGTTTCGACGATCTTGTCATAGGCCGCCCAGTTGCGCGCGGCGCGGCCGATGCCGCCATAGACGACCAGGCTCTGCGGGTCCTCGGCGACCTCATCGTCGAGGTTGTTCATCAGCATCCGCACCGCGGCCTCGGTGGTCCATTGCCTGGCCTTGATGTCGGAGCCGCGCCTTGCGCGCACCCGATTGCCGTTCCCCACCATATCGTCTCTTGCCATCAACATGCTCCGAAGGACCCGCGACTCCGGTATGGGGGAGACGGGCGAAATGTATAGACAGCTATGTACGATCAATGGGCAAGTGGCAACCCGGCCCGACGGGAATCAGCCCTCAGACGGTGAAACTGTCCTCGAATTCGAAGCGGCTGCCCGGGTGAGTCAATTGCGCATAGGAGACGAGGCGCGACTTGGACCAGGTCTGGCGGATGAGCAGCAGGCAGGGCTCCTTGGCGTCGATCTTCAAGAGTTCCTGGGCCGCCACGGTCGGCATGACGGCACGAACCACATGATCGACCCGTTCCAAGGGCGCCGCCCGCATCAGGAATTCATTGGGCGTCGTCCGCGTAAAATCGGCCTCACCATAGCCTGGCGCGGCAGCGGCCAGCACATGGCGCTCCTCGAGTTGGATCGGCGTTCCCGCCTCATAATGGACGATGACCGAATGGAAGATTGGCGTCCCGATCGCAACGCCGAGCAGCGGCGCGCTCTTGCGGTTGGCCAGCTCGGCGGCATTCCGGACGACCAGCGCGGAATGCTCATGACCCCGGGACCGGATCTCGTCGGCGATGTTGCGGATTTCGATGATATGGCCCTTGGCCGACGGGTCGGCGACGAAGGAGCCGACGCCCGGCAGGCGGACCAGCACGCCGGCGTCCTGCAATTCGCGCAGCGCCCGGTTGGCGGTCATCCTCGACACGCCGAACCGCTTGATCAACTCGGCTTCGGATTCGATCCGGTCCCCGGGCCGGAACTCGCCCCGGCCGATCCCCTCCATCACATATTTCTTGATCGCGGCGTACCGCGCCTCCGGCAATCCGTTACCGTAGCGCCCTTGCCCCCCGGCCATCTGTCATTTCTCTCCGCGATTATGATTTTGCGCCTTTGTAGAACGACCGGCGAAAAAGGGAAGCGAGCCTCGCCCGACTGGCGGATATCTTGGGCAGAAATGCTGCAAACGTTGACCCCTACTTTTCCGCGCTTTGAAGGCTGGCTGTGTGGCAAGTAGCTGAGTCTATTCACGGCCCAACTGCGCGTCCGCGAAAATCTGGCGTCCTCCGGCAAGCGGTGCGGCTACGGTATTGCCCGTAGTTGCCAGGCACGAGGGCTTTGCGGTACACCTTGGGCATGCGGCGCCTGTTCGTCCTGCTCTGGCTCAGCCTTTCGCTGGCGTTCGCGTCAGGACCCGCCTTTGCCGTTCCCTCTTCCGACTGTCCCAAGGCCCATTCCGAGATGGCGGGTTCACCGATGGCGGCCGGTCATGAAGGCATGGCCATGGGCCATGACGGCATGGACTGCTGCGCCGACAATTGCGCGCCGGACTGCGCCGCCGTCTGCCCCGGCACCGTGATGCCGCCGGACGCCGCTGCAGTCGCGCCGGCCCCGCCAAGGCTGGAACAGCACCCGGCCAGGGTGTCGACCCCGCTCTTCTCCATTGCGCTGGCGGCCGCCGACCCGCCGCCCCGAACCACCTTCAGCTGAGGCCTTCCGCGCCCGCCGGCGCCAGGCGTCGCGTGCGCCCGAGAGGCTAATTCCGGAAAACTCCCTGATTGGTCCGTGCCCGACCGGGCGCGACCCTCAAGGATCATGGCGGGGACCGCCAAGCGGACCCCCGCGTCCAGGACAAGGTGAAGATCCATGACCATAGTGCAATCGGCCGGCGCCGCGGCGCCGGTGCGCCAGGCCGGCGGACGCTGCATGAGGCCGGCCGGTGCTCCCCGCGATCGGCAGGCCTGACATGTCGCTCTCTCGAAGCGGCCGTCGCCCCGCCGCCGGGCAGCACGCAAGGCCTGGCCCGGCGCGCCCGATCGCGACCGCCATCATCGCCTGCTCCTGGTTGCTTGCCCCGGCCAGCGGCGCCATCGCGGCCGGAGATTCTCCGCCGGCGAGCCAGCCGGCCGATCCTACGCGCATCGGTCCGCTGCTTACCCTCGAGGAGGCGATGGCGCTGGCGCGCGGCGACCAGCCGGCCATTGCCGCCTATGAGCGCGAGGCGCAGGCGTCCGAAGAGGCGGCCATCGCCGCGCGGAGCCTGCCTGATCCGCAGGTAAGCCTCGGCGTCCAGAACTTCCCGGTGACGGGGATGGATGCCTTCAACCCGACCCGCGACGAGATGACCATGTACACGGTCGGCGTGATGCGCGAGCAGGTCCGCCGCTCGCGGCGCGAGGCGGAAGCCGCGCGCCTCACCGCGGAGGCCGCCGTCAGCCGCTTCGAAGGATCGGCCGAGCTGCGCAAGATCCAGCGCGATGCGATGATCGCCTGGCTCGACGCGGTCGAAGCCGCGGCGAAGCAGCGCCTCCTGGCCCAGGTCATCGCCGACCTGAAGACCGGGCGCGAAGTGATCGAAGCCGGGATTCCGACCGGCGCCTCGACGCCGGCGCTCGAGCTCCAGGCGCAGGCGGAGATCGCGCTCGCCGAGGGCCAGTTGGCCGAGGCCCGTGCCGTCGAGGCGCGCGCCCGGGGCGAGCTTGGCCGCTGGATCGGGTCGGCCGCCGAGCGGCCGCTCCCCGAGCGCCTTCCCGCCCTCGCCCCGCCCCCGGGCCTCGCGCCTGACTTTCGCGCGCATCCCGAAGTGCTCGCCGCCACCGCGCAGGAGCAGGCCGGGCGGCGCGAGGCGGATGTCGCCCGCGCCGACCGGAAGCCAAGCCTCAACTGGCAGGCGATGGTCGGCCTTCGGCCCGAATATGGCCAGATGGCCAGCCTCCAGGTCAGCATCCCGCTCCAGCTCAACCGCCGCAACCTCCAGGACCGGCGGATCGCCGAGGCCGATGCAAGGGCCGACGCCGCACGCTTGCGGGCGGAAGATCGGAAGCGCGCGCTGGGCGGCGAATATCGCGCCGCGCTCGCCCGGCTTTCCGGCGCCGAGGCCCAGATCGCCGTTCTCCGGGACCGCGCCATTCCAGCGCTCGAAGCCTCGTTCAAGGCGTCGGAGGCGCGGTACGCCGGCGGCCAGGGGACGCTCGACATGCCGCTCACCATCGTCCGCCGCTACGTCGAAACCAACATCCAGCTGGTCGAGCAGGAGGGCGCCAAGGCCCGCGCCGCCGCCGAGCTCATCTACCTCATGGGGGAACCCGGACAATGACTTCCCAGCGACTGACCACCATCGTCCGCACCGTCCGCGAACAGCCCGTGCTGGTCGCCGCGCTCGCGCTTCTTCTCGCCCTCATCTCCGGCCTTGGGGGCTATTGGCTGGCGGGCGGCGGCGGGGCTCCCGAACCGCCCGCGGCGGAGAATAGAGAAAGCAAGGTCGTCTACTGGTACGATCCGATGGTGCCGGGCGAGCGCTATCCCGGCCCGGGCAAGTCGTCGATGGGGATGGACCTTATCCCCAAATATGCCGACGAGGCGGCGACCAGCGGCGTCCAGATCTCGGCCGAGGTCCGGCAGAACCTCGGCATCCGGACCGTCCGCGCCGGCTTCGGCAGCCTGTCGCCAACCATCGCGGCGGTCGGCCGGGTCGAGGTGGACGAGCGGCGCATCGCCGAAGTGCAGACCCTGACCAGCGGCTTTGTCGAAGATCTCACTGTACGCGCGATCGGCGAACCGGTCCGGCAGGGCATTCGGATTGCCGCCGTCTATTCCCCCGAGCTTTATGGCGCGCAGCAGGAATATGCGGCGCTCCTCAAGATCCGGAGCAGCGCGATCACGCCCGGCCTCAAACAGGCGGCCCGGCGGCGGCTCTCCCTGCTCGGTCTTCCCGAAGCCGCCATCCGGAGCCTCGAGCGAAGCGGTCGCCCGCAGCGCAGCTACGGAGTGTTCGCGCCGCGCCCCGGGATCGTCACGGCGATCGGCGCCCGGCCCGGCGCCCGGGTCGAGCCGGGCCAGTCGATCGTGACGTTGGCCGACATGGCGCAGGTGTGGGTGGTGGCCGAAGTGCCGGAAGCGGCGATGGGCCAGGTCCGGGTCGGCCAGCCCGTAACGATCGACTTTGCCGCCTATCCCGGCGAACCGCGCACCGGCCGGATCGACTATATCTTCCCAACGCTCGACGCCGAGGCCCGCACCGGCCGCGTCCGCGTGACGCTTCCCAATCCCGGCCTCAGGCTCAAGATCGGCATGTATGCCCAATTGAGCATCGCCGGGACGCCCACCGGCGGGCTCGTCGTTCCGGCCGAGGCGGTGATTTCGACCGGCAAGCGCAATGTGGTGATCGTCCAGCGCGGCCAGGGCTTCGTCCCGGTCGAGGTCGAGCCCGGGCGGACAGTCGGCGAGATGATCGAGATCCGCCAGGGACTCGCTCCCAACGACATCGTCGTCGTCTCCGGCCAGTTCCTGATCGATTCCGAAGCCTCGCTCGCCGGCCTGATCGAGCGGCTCCGGCGCGCGCCGCCGCCCGCGCCAAGGCCTCCAACTCAAGCTCCGGCATCCGCTCCGGCGGCCACCCCCGGCAATCGCCCGGACCAGCCGGCGCCGGCGAACCATAGCGGCCATGCGGCTGCCGGCCCTGGCGGCCCTGGCGGCCCTGGCGGCCAGGCCGCCACTGACAGCAACCTGAAGGGCACGGCGGCAGCGGCCGGCCATGCCGGTCACCAGGCCGCCCTGGCCCCGACCGATCACACCAACCATCCGGCGGCGGGGGCGGGCCGATGATCGAGCGCATCATCCGCTGGTCGGCGGCCAACCGGATCCTGATCCTCCTCGCCGCCGCCTTCCTCGCGGTGGGCGGCCTGTTCGCGGTCAGCCGGACGCCCTTGGACGCGCTCCCCGACCTCTCGGACGTCCAGGTGATCATCCGCACGCCCTACCCGGGCCAGGCGCCCCAGATCGTCGAAAGCCAGGTGACCTACCCCATCGCGACCACCATGCTGTCGGCGCCGCAGGTCAAGGCGGTCCGGGCCTTCTCGCTGTTCGGGGACAGCTTCGTCACGGTCATCTATGAGGACGGGACCGACCTTTACTGGGCGCGCTCGCGGACGCTTGAATATCTCAACCAGGCGACCGGGCGCCTGCCTCCGGGGATCACGCCGGCGCTCGGCCCCGACGCGACCGGGGTCGGCTGGGCCTATCAATATGCGCTGGTCGACCGGACCGGCCGGAACGACCTCGGCCAGCTTCGGGCGCTCCAGGACTGGTTCCTCAAATATCAGCTGAAGGAAGTGCCCGGCGTCGCCGAGGTCGCCAGCGTCGGCGGCATGGTCCGCGCCTTCCAGGTCCAGGTCGATCCGGCGAAGCTCCAGCTCTACCGCCTGTCGGTCGGAGATGTGATGGCAGCGCTGAAGACCGCCAACAACGAGACGGGCGGCTCGGTCATCGAGCGGGGCGAAGCCGAATATATGATCCGGGTCGGCGGCTATCTCGAGAGCCTCGAGGATTTCCGCGACATCCCCCTGAAGGTCAGCGCCGCCGGCGCCCCGGTGACGATCGGCGACATCGCCAGGGTCCAGATCGTCCCCGATTTCCGGCGCGGGATCGCCGAATTGAACGGCGAGGGCGAGGTCGCGGGCGGGGTCATCGTGGTGCGCGCCGGCGCCGACACGAGATCGGTGATCGACGCCGTCAAGGCCAGGCTCGACGAACTGAAGCCCTCGCTGCCCGCCGGGGTCGAGGTGGTGCCCGTCTACGACCGCTCGGGCGTCATCGACCGGGCGGTCGAGAACCTGTGGGAGAAACTGGGCGAGGAATTCCTGGTCGTCGCCATCGTCTGCGTCCTCTTCCTCCTCCACCTGCGCTCGGCGCTGGTGGCGATCATCACCCTGCCGCTGGGCGTGCTCGCCGCCTTCATCGTCATGTATTTTCAGGGGATCAACGCCAACATCCTCTCGCTTGGCGGCATTGCGCTCGCCATCGGTGCGATGGTCGATGCCGCGGTGGTGATGATCGAGAATGCCCACAAGAAGCTCGAACATGCCGAAGAGGAGGAAGGCGCGCTCAGCGACGCCAGCCGCCGCAAGGTGCTGGTCGAGGCCGCGGTTGAGGTCGGCCCGGCGCTGTTCTTCTCGCTCCTCATCATCACCCTCTCCTTCTTGCCCGTCTTCTCGCTCGAGGCGCAGGAGGGCCGGTTGTTCAAGCCGCTGGCGCTGACCAAGACCTATTCGATGGCGGCGGCCGCCGCGCTTTCGGTGACGCTGATCCCGGTGCTGATGGTGATGTTCATCCGGGGGAAGATCCGCCGCGAGGCCGACAATCCGATCAACCGGTTCCTCATCGCCGCCTATCGCCCCGGCCTCGCCTGGGTGCTGCGGCGGCCGAAGCTGGTGCTTGGCCTTGCCGCCGGCGCCCTCCTCGTCACGGCGCTGCCGATGGCAAGGCTTGGCGGCGAGTTCATGCCGGCGATCGCCGAGGGCGACCTCCTCTACATGCCGACCGCCCTTCCCGGCCTCTCGGCCTCCAAGGCCTCCGAACTCCTTCAGGTCACCAACCGGATGATCCGGACCGTGCCGGAAGTGAAGAGCGTGTTCGGCAAGGCCGGGCGCGCCGAGACGGCGACCGACCCGGCGCCGATCGAAATGTTCGAGACGACCATCCAGCTGAAGCCCGAGCGCGAGTGGCGGCCGGGCATGACCACCGAGAAGATCATCGCCGAGCTCGATGAGAAGGTGCGCGTGCCCGGCCTTGCCAATGTGTTCGTGCCCCCGATCCGCAACCGGATCGACATGCTGGCGACCGGCATCAAGAGCCCGGTCGGGGTCAAGGTGACCGGGCCCGACCTTGCGACTCTGGACAAGATCGGCGCCGACATCGCCCGGGTGGTGAAAACCGTTCCCGGGACCAGCTCGGCGATTTCCGACCGGATCCTCGGCGGGCGATACATCGATATCCGCGTCGACCGGCTGGCGGCCGCCCGCTATGGCCTGTCGATCGAGGATGTCCAGAACACCGCCGCCGCCGCGGTCGGCGGCATGCCGGTCGACGAGAAGCTCGAGGGCCTGGCCCGCTTCCCGATCAACATCCGTTTCCCGCGCGAGACCCGCGACAGCGTCGAGGCGCTCCGCGCGCTGCCGATGGTCACCGCCGGAGGATCGATCGTGCCGTTGGGCGCGGTCGCCTCGGTCGAGGTCGCCGACGGGCCGGTGATGGTCAAGAGCGAGAATGCCCGCCCATCGGCCTGGGTCTATGTCGACGTGCGCGGCCGCGACCTCGTCGGCTTTGTCGACGAGGCACGGCAGAAGGTGTCCGGCGAGGTCAAGATGCCGCCCGGCTATTCGCTCACCTGGTCGGGCCAGTTCGAATATGCCGAGCGCGCCGCCCAGCGGCTGAGGTGGATCGTGCCCTTGACCATCGGCATCATCTTCCTCTTGCTCTACCTCGCCTTCCGGCGCGCCCGCGAAGCGCTGATCGTGCTCCTGACCCTGCCCTTCGCGCTGGTCGGGGGGATCTGGCTCATCTTCCTCATGGGCCATGCCGTCTCGGTCGCGACCGCGGTGGGCTTCATCGCGCTGGCCGGCCTCGCCGCCGAATTCGGCGTGGTGATGCTGGTCTATCTCGACCGGTCGATCGAGGAGCGGACCCGAAAGGGCCGGTTCACGGACGAGGATCTTGACGAGGCCCTGATGGAAGGCGCGGTGCTGCGCGTGCGCCCCAAGGCGATGACGGCGGCGGTGATCCTCGCCGGCCTGTTCCCGCTGCTGGTCAGCACCGGCACGGGCTCTGAAGTCATGCAGCGCCTCGCCGCGCCGATGGTCGGCGGCATGATCACCGCGCCTTTGCTCTCGCTCTTTGTGCTCCCCGCGATTTACAAGCTGCTGGGACCGGCGCGCCTTGGGGCGCGGGCTCCGGGCGACCCGGGGCTTGAGGCACCGAAAGGCACGACATGATGGCGGGATTGCAGCCAGGCGGATCGACGGGATCGGCCATCGACCAGGGAGGCCGGTGAGGCGCGATGGTCCAGAAGCGGGCCCATTGGGAAGCGGTCTACCTGACCAAGCCGGCTGATAGCGTCAGCTGGTTCCAGCCGCATCCCGGCCCATCGCTCGACGCGCTCGACCGGCTGGGGCTGCCGGCGGGCGCATCGCTGATCGATGTCGGCGGGGGCGCGTCCAACCTGGTTGACGCGCTCCTCGACCGCGGCTGGTCCGATCTTTCAGTGCTCGACATCTCGCGGGCGGCGCTGGACGTCGCCCAAGCCAGGCTTGGCGATCGGGCGGCCGGAGTCGAGTGGCTGGTGGCCGACGCCACCGCCTGGACCCCGGACCGGACTTATGACGTCTGGCATGACCGGGCCCTGTTCCATTTCCTCACCCGGGTAAGCCACCGAGCCGCCTACCGCCGCGCCCTGGAGGCGGCGGTTGCGCCATCCGGCCATGCGATCATGGCGACCTTCGCGCGCGATGGCCCGGAGCGGTGCAGCGGCCTTCCCGTCATGCGATATGACGAGCGGTCGCTGGCGGAGGTGATTGGTCCGGGCTTCCGACTGCGAAGCCACTGGCGAGAGGAGCATCATGGCCCTGCCGGGCAGCGTCAGATGTTCACCTGGTGCCTGTTCGAGCGGGCTTGAGCGGGACCGGCCCAGGCATGCGCCGGCCTCACATGCGTTGGCCAAGTTCTTCCGCGACCTCGCGCGCATGGCCGGGTCCCGGCCAGGCACGCGTCAGACATCCTCCGCGACCGAAGAGGAACACGCCTCCTTCGTCCCGGGACAGCGCTTCCGACGGCTCGAAGCTTTCGCCGAATGCCTGCCATACGCCGCCATCCGGCTCCCCGGCGAGGGTGAAGCGGCTGGCCGGCTCGGTGCGCCCGGACCCGCCAACCGCGATCATCCAGGCATCATTGTAGGAAAATTGCTGGGCGTAGCGATTATAGTCCGCGAGCTCCTGCGCCGCGGCGGCCTCGTCCAGCGGGGAAAAGAGGACCACCAGCTCATGGCCGGCGAAATCGGCCGGGTTGACGGTGCCGCCGCCCGGCAGTGGCAACTCGATATCGGGAATGCCGTGGCCGGGGCTGCTGTTCATGATCGGCGATCCTGCGTTCATTCGCACGGCCTTAGCGCCGAACGAACGGCCCGGACGATAAGGAATAGCCCCTAGCCTGCCCCGCTCACGGCCGGGCGGCGAGCCAGTCATGGCCGAACAGCTTCAATTGCGAGAGGAGCGAGACGAGGAAGGCGGTCGACCAGCCGAGCATGATGATCCCGGTGGCGCCCTCGATCGCGCCCAGGAGGCGCCAGTCATGGGGCAGCAGCAGGTCGCCATAGCCGACCGAGGCATAGGTCACGGTCGAAAAATAGAGCGCCGCCTCGAAATGGCGGAGTGCGTCGATGGTGAGGTAAAGGGCGGCGTAGAGCCAGATCTCGATGGTATGGACGGTGAAGATGCCGACGGACGCGCCCAAGAGCACGGTCAGCGGCGAAAAATGGAGCCTGCGGAACAGGGGCCGCTCGGACCGGATCAGGCGGATGATGATCGCCAGTCCGAACAGGTGGATGAGGACGGTCACGATCGCCATCAGGCTCGCCAGCGCCAACTGGATCAGCATGGCCTGCTATTCTCCCGTCCCCGCCGCAGTGAAGGATGGCCGGCATGCCGCCCGAAACGATGCGGAAAAAATGGCCTTCCGGAGCCGACGGCGGGGGAAGTCGCGCTTCCGGAAGAGGCTGTCAGAATGGCTAGCGGCCGCGCGGCAGAAAATAGGTAGAGACTCGTAAAGAAACGATTGGTGCCTGACGCCTTCAGGCGTTGCCCGCACGGCGAGGTGGTGGCGACCGCCACTTCGGAACGAACGCCGGCACTCGCGTCATATAGGCGCGGTAGGCGTCCCCGAATTCCTTCAGCGCTTCGGCTTCCTCCTTGTGCGCGAGACGGATGTACATCACCGTCAGGACCGGAAACATGGCCAGCGTCAGCAGGGTCGGCCACTGCAGCAGGAAGCCGAACATCACGGCCACGAAGCCGACATATTGCGGGTGCCGGAGGCGGGCGTAGATGCCGCTCGTGGCGAGCTTGCCGTGGCGCTGGGCCAAATAGAGCTTGCGCCAGCCCTCCGAGATCATCCCGAACCCGCCGATGATGAACAGGAAGCTCAGGAGGTGGAACGGTCCGAAGTGGGGATTGCCGCGCCAGCCGAACATTGTTTCGAGCAGATGACCCGCATCGTGCGACAGCCAATCGACGCCGGGGAAACGCGACGCCAGCCAGGGCGAGAGCAGATAGATGGTCAGCGGAAAGCCGTACATTTCGGTGAACAGCGCGATGAGGAAGGCGCTGAACGCGCCGAAGCTTCGCCAGTCGCGCTTCGTCTGCGGCTTGAAGAAGCTGAAGGCGAAGATGATGAAGATCGCCGAGTTGAGGAGGACAAGGCCCCAAAGGCCGTAAGCCTGCGTCGGATGATCCATCACCAGTCCCCCCTTTGCTGCGGGACCGCCGGCGCGCGCGGCGTGTCCGGACCGGCTGCGCCATGCCCCTCATGCCCGCCGTGGCCGCGATGCCCGCCATGGCCGCCGTGATGAAACATGTGGAGGAGCGGGCATGCCGCGAGAAAGAGCAGCGGCAGCCAGGACAGCGCATGGACCCGATGCTCGGACAAAAGGAAGAACAGGGCGATCCCGGCAAAAGCCACGAAAACCAGCAGCGCGCGCCACCCCGCCCTGTGGCCCACGCCCATCGAACCCGATTCCATCGCGAATCTCCTGCCTGACGGGGGCGTGGGACCCCCTCGATCATGGCAAGCCTGCTCCCCGTTGCTGCCCGGCGAAATAAGGAAATCTACGGAAACGGGGCGCCGCCCGGCGGCGGGCCGGCAAGACTCAGGCGCCGATCGGCCGCAGCAGGCGCGGCAGGGCCGGCAGCAGGAGGATCGCGGCGGTGACCGCCGCCGCGCCGGTCAACAGGAGGCCGCCATTCAAGGGCGCCGGCGTCGCCGCGAGCAGGCCGGCCAGCGTCGAACCGGCTGCCTGGCCAAGGCTCGACCATGATGATTGCCGCCCCAGCGCCCGGCCCTGCGTCGGCCCGGCGGCGAGCGTGACCCAGAAGGCGAGCACCGGCAGGAGGACACCGGAAGCAGCAGCGATCGCGGCGGTGGCGAGCATCAGGCCCATGCCGCTGCCTGCCCAGGGCAGCAGGAACAGCCCGAGGCCAAGGGCCAGCAGGCCCGGCACCACCAGCCGATAGGTCGAACGGGCCCTCACCCAGCGGTTGAACACCAGCGCCTGCGCGGCGGCCATCACCAGCATGCATTCGGCGAACAGGCCCCCGAGCTCGGAGCTGGTCAGGGACGGATCAAATCGGCCCCGGACCGTCACCCCCACCTCGAAGGCCCCGAGGCCGGCGGCGACCAGGGCCGAGAGCAGGATGAGGATGGCGAGCGGGCGCGGTTGCGGCGGCCTGGCCGGCGCCCGCCGCCCGCCCCGCGCGGCCGTCGATCGAAGCCACAACAGGGCGATCGCCGCCGTCAGCACGGCGGCCAGGGCGACGCCGCCCTGCACGATGGCCAGCGCGCCGAGACCCGGACGCACCACGGCACCCGCCGCCCCGCCGACGAGCGGACCCGCCAGCAGCCCGGCGATGGCCGCCATCCCCAGCCAGGCGATCTGGCGGGCCCGCACGTCATGGTCGACCGCCAGATCCGCCACCAGCGCCTGCGCGACCGGCATGACCGACGCGGCGAACGCCCCGGCGAGGAACCGGCTGAGATAGAGTCCGAGCGGGCCTGGAAACAGCGCGCCCACGACCATGGCGAGCGCAAAGCCGCCCAGCCCGACGAGCAGCACCAGCCGGCGCCCGCCCCGGTCCGACCAGCGCCCCCAGAGCGGCGCAACGAGGAACAGCGCCAGGGCATAGGCGCCGGCGAGAAGGCCGGTGTGAAGGCCAAGATCGGCGCCCTCGCCGAAGGCGCGCCCGATCAGCAAGGGGTAGAGCGGCAGCGCGATGCCATAGGCCAGCGCCACCACAAAGGCGGCCGCGAGCAGGACGGTGAGGCCTCGGGCGCCCAACGGGCCGGCCATGCCCGTCAGGCCGGCTGGAGCCGCGCGGTCATCGGCGCGACGGGGCGCGCCTCACCAATCCCGTCAAGGCGGGTGCGCTTCAAGAGCAGGGCATTGACCGCGACCAGCGCGGAGCTTCCCGACATGGCCAGCGCCGCGATCTCGGGGCTCAGGAGGAAGGGATAGAGGACGCCGGCGGCGAGCGGGAAGGCAATCACATTATAGCCGACCGCCCACCACAGATTCTGGTGCATCTTCCGCAACGTCGCGCGCGACAGGATGATGGCGCCAACGATGTCATGGGGATCGCTCTTCATCAGCACCACGTCGGCGCTTTCCATCGCGACATCGGTGCCGGCGCCGATCGCGAAGCCGACGTCGGCCTGGGTCAGCGCCGGTGCGTCATTGACGCCGTCGCCGACCATCCCGACCCGGCGCCCTTCCGCCTGCAGCTCCCGGATCTTGGCGGCCTTGTCGCCCGGCAGCACGTCGGCGAGCACGATGTCGATCCCGAGCTCCGCCGCGATGCGCTTCGCGGTCCCCTCATTGTCGCCGGTGATCATCGCCACCCTGACCCCGCGCGCCTGTAGCGCGGCGACGGCCGCCGCCGAGGTCGGGCGGGTCGCATCGGCGATCGCGATCAGCCCGACGATGTTCTTGCCGCTGGCGACATGGACCACCGTCCGGCCGGCGCCCTTCAGCCGGTCCGCGGCCTCGCCCAACGGACCGAGCGCGACGCCCTCCTCGTCCATTGCGCGGCGATTGCCGAGGGTGACCCGCCTGCCCTCGATGTCGGCGCGGGCGCCCTTCCCCTCGAGATTGGCGAAGCCATGCGCTTGCGGAAGCGCCAGGTCCCCCGCCCGCTCGAGGATGGCAAGCCCGAGCGGATGCTCCGAATTCTTCTCCAGCGCGGCCGCGAGCCGCAGCACATCGTCGGCGGCATAGCCCTTGGCGGCGACGACATCGACCACCTTGGGCTGGCCCATGGTGAGGGTCCCGGTCTTGTCGAAGACGATGACGTCGAGCTTGGTCGAATCCTCGAGCGCCGAGGCATTTTTGAACAGGATGCCGTGGGTGGCGCCAAGGCCGGTCCCGACCATGATCGCCATCGGCGTCGCCAGCCCCAGCGCGTCGGGGCAGGCGATGACGAACACGGTGATCGTCAGCGTCATGGCGAACAGCAGGGTGGAATCCAGCCCCCAATACCAGGTCGCAAAGGTGGCAAGGCCGATCAAAATGGCGGCGAGCACCAGCCACTGCGACGCCCGGTCGGCGAGCAGCTGGGCCGGCGCCTTGGAATTCTGCGCTTCCTGGACCAGCTTGACGATCTGGGCGAGCGCCGTGTCCGCGCCGACCCGGGTCGCCCGGTAGCGGAAGCTGCCGCTGCGGTTGATGGTCGCGCCGATCACCGGGTCCCCGGGCTTCTTGGCGACCGGCATCGATTCCCCGGTGAGCATGGATTCGTCGACATCCGACGTGCCCTCGAGGATCTCGCCGTCGACGGGGATCTTGTTGCCGGGCCGGATCAGCACCGTGTCGCCGACCAGCACCTCGGCGGTCGGCAGCTCGATTTCCCGGCCGCCCCGGATGACGGTCGCCATCGGCGGCGCGAGGTCCATCAGCTTGCGGATCGCCTCCGACGCCCCGGCCCTCGCCCGCATCTCGAGCCAGTGGCCGAGGAGAATGAAGACGAGGAGGACAGCCGACGCCTCGTAGAATTGCTCGCCTTCAAAGAAGAAGGTCGAGCCGACGCTGAACAGATAGCCGGTGCCGACGCTCAGGAGGACCAGCACCGCCATGTTGAGGATGCCATTCCTCAAGGCGCGGACCGCCGCGACCGCGAACGGCCAGGCCGGATAAAGGATCGCGGCGCTCGCCAGCAGGAACAGGGTGAGGTCGAGCCCGAGGAAGGCGGGCGGCTGGAGCAGCGGCCGGTCCATTCCCATCGGCGCCAGCGCGAAGATCGGCAGGGCGAAGATCAGGCTGACGATGAAGCGGTTCCGCATGTCGCGGGCCATGCCGGCCATGTCCATGCCCGCGCCATGGCCCATCTCATGCGCCATCGCGTCATGGGCCGGCGCCGCCGCGGCGCGGCCGCGATCATGAGCCATTCCGCGATGCGCTGCATGGGGATCGGCCGCCACGACGTCGGCATGAAGTTCGCAGACATGCCTCGGCACCGGCGTTCCCCGGCAGTGGAACCCGCATTCGGCGATGCGCCGGCGGAGCGCGGGGGCATCGACCTCATGCTCGTCATAATCGAGCGTGACCGAGCCTGAGGCCGGATTGGCCCGGGCGGCGATGACTCCCGGCGTCTTCAGGAGCTGCTTCTCCAGCCCGAGATGATCCAGCCCTTGGGCCTCGCCTTGCACTTCCAGGGTCGTCGTCCGCACGGTCAAGCTCCATCATCTGCCCGCCCGGAACCCGCCCCGCCGCCGACGCCGGAAGAGCGAAGGAACGGGGCGTCGGCCGGAGGGGGCTGCCATCATCCACCATCCATAACGCAAGCGGCACGGGCCCGACGTTGCGGACTAATACCTATATCGGCGCCGGTCCCCGGCACGCAAAAAGCGCGCACCATCCCTGAGGTGAATCCGCGTGACCTATCCTCATCATTTCGAGAGCAGTGTCGATGTCGCCGCGCCCCCGGCGGTCCTGTTTGGCGAGATCGACGATCCGGAGCGCCTTGCCGCCCATATGACCCAATCCTCGATGATGATGGCGGGCGGGGCGATGCGCTATGCCTATGACGAGGCAGCCGGAAAAGCAGTCGGCTCGAAGATCATCATGAGCGGCAGCATGCTTGGCATCCCCCTCGGCCTCGAGGAGGTGGTGAGGGAGCGCGAGCCGCCCTTCCGCAAGACGTGGGAGACGCTTGGCGAGCCGCGCCTGCTGGTGATCGGCGGCTATCGGATGGGCTTCGAGATCGCCGAAGCCGCCGACGGCTCGCGCCTTACGGTGTTCATCGACTGGCGCGACCCGCCGCCCCCCTGGCGATGGCTCGGCCGATTCCTCGGGCGAACCTATGCCAAATGGTGCGTCGAGGGCATGGCGCGGGGCGCCGCCAAGCATTTCCGGGACCTCCCGGCGGCGGCCGCGCCGCCACCTGACCATCGACGGCCTTCGGGCCGCCCACCGCTTTAAAAGGAGCTATCATGAGCCTCAGCATCACCTTCCTCGGCGGCACCGGCACCGTCACCGGCTCCAAATATCTGATCGAGACCGATGGGCACCGCATCCTCGTCGATTGCGGCCTGTTCCAGGGCTACAAGCTGCTGCGCGAGCGCAACTGGGCGCCCTTCCCGGTTCCGCCAAGCTCGATCGATGCGGTGGTCCTGACCCACGCGCACCTCGACCATTCGGGCTATCTGCCGCTGCTCGTGAAGAAGGGCTTTGCCGGCCCGATCATCTCCACCCATGCGACGCTGAAGCTGTGCGAACTGATCCTGCCCGACAGCGGCCACCTGATGGAGGCCGACGCCCGCTATGCCAACGAGCGCGGCTTCAGCAAGCACAAGCCCGCCCTCCCCCTCTACGACCAGGAGGACGCCCGAAGGGCGCTCGGATCCTTCCGGACCGTCGGCTTTCACGACGCGGTGCCGGTGACGAGGGATTGCACGGCCACCTTCCGCCCCGCCGGCCACATCCTCGGCGCGGCCACCGTCGAGCTCCAGTGCGGCGGCAAACGCATCGTCTTCTCGGGCGACCTTGGCCGCTATGACGATGCGACCATGATCGATCCCGAGCCGGTCGGGGCGGCCGACTATCTCATCGTCGAATCCACCTACGGCGACCGTCTCCATGACCGGACCGACCCCGAGGAGGCGCTCGAGGAGGTGATCGCCCGCACCGCCCGGCGCGGCGGCAGCGTCATCATCCCGGCCTTCGCGGTCGGCCGCGCCCAGTCCTTGCTCTATCACTTAAGCCAGGTGCGAAAGCGCGGCCGGGTCCCCAACCTCCCGATCTTCCTCGACAGCCCGATGGCAATCAACGCCAGCACGATCTTCTGCGACCATATCGGCGAGCATCGCGTCTCCGCCGAGGAATGCCAGGAGGCCTGCGGGATCGCGACCTACACCCGCGACGTCGAGGAATCGAAGCGGATCGACCGGGATGCCATGCCCAAGATCATCATCTCGGCGAGCGGCATGGCGACCGGCGGGCGGATCCTTCACCATCTCAAACATTATGCGCCGGACCGCAGGAACACGATCCTGCTGGCCGGCTTCCAGGCCGGCGGAACGCGCGGCGCGGCCTTGAAGGCCGGCGCCCGCGAGCTCAAGATCCATGGCGAGTTCGTGCCGGTCCGGGCCGAGGTCGCCAGCCTCGACATGTTCTCCGCCCATGCCGACCAGGGCGAGCTGCTGCGCTGGCTCGGCGGGTTTGCCGCGCCGCCGCGCATGACCTTCGTGACGCACGGCGAGCTGGCATCGTCCGACGCGTTCCGCCGCTCGATCCAGGAGAAGCTCGGCTGGACCGCGCGGGTGCCCGAGCAGGGCGAGCGGGCCGAGCTCGCGTGACCGGCCAGGCGGAGACCATCGTGCAGCACGGCAACGACCTCCACCCGCTTCGCGCCCGGCGTCTCGGGATTGAGACGCAGCATGAGCCGATCGTGCTGACCCATGCCGACTGCCCGGTCGCCCGGTCGGAGGGCTTTGCCGCCCGCGCCCAGGTCGAGCTGAGCGCGGGCGGCCGCACGGCCATCGCCACCCTCTACCAGGTCAAGGACGACATCATCGCGATCGACGAGGTCGGCCTCACCGAGACGGTCTGGCACCGCCTCGGCGTTCCCGACGGCGCGGAGATCAAGGTCCGCCATCCCCGGCCGCTGGATTCGATGAGCTTCGTCCGGGCCAAGGTTTATGGGCACCGGCTCGATGGGACGCGCTTGGGCCCGATCATCCGCGACGTCACCGCCGAGCGCTATTCCGACGTGGAGCTCGCGGCCTTCATCACCGCTTTTTCGAGCCAGCCGGCCGAGCTTCACGAGATGGTCGCCCTGACCCAGGCGATGGTCGAGGCCGGCGACCGGCTGAGTTGGCCCGGACCCATCGTCGCCGACAAGCACAGCGTCGGCGGCCTTCCCGCCAACCGGACGACGCCGATCGTCGTCGCCATTGCCGCCGCCGCCGGCCTCACCATCCCCAAGACCTCGTCGCGGGCGATCACCTCGCCGGCCGGGACCGCCGATGCCATGGAGACCATGGCCCCGGTCGACCTCGACATCCCCGCCATGCGGCGGGTGGTCGAGCAGGAAGGCGGCTGCATCGTCTGGGGCGGCAGCGTGCGATTGAGCCCCGCCGACGACATATTGATCCGGGTCGAGCGGGCGCTCGACCTCGACAGCCCGGCCCAGCTGGTCGCCTCGGTGCTGTCGAAGAAGATCGCCGCCGGCTCGACCCATGTGCTGCTCGACCTGCCGGTCGGCCCCACGGCCAAGGTGAGGACCGCCGCCGACGCAGCGGAACTGAGCGCCCAGCTCGCCGCGGTCGCATCCCAATTCGGCCTCAAGGTGCGCCCGCTCGTCAGCGACGGGACCCAGCCGGTGGGGATCGGGCTCGGACCCGCCCTCGAGGCGCGCGACCTGCTTGCCGTGCTCCGGCGCGAGGCGCACGCGCCCCAGGATCTTGCGGCGCGCGCCGTTCGCCTGGCCGGGGCGCTGCTTGAGCTTGCCGGTACCGCGCGCGAGGGTGAGGGCGAAGGAGAGGCGGCGGCAACCCTCGCCGACGGGCGGGCGCTCGCCAAGTTCATGGCGATCTGCGCGGCGCAGGGCGGATTCAGGGAGCCGCCGGCAGCCCCGCTCCGCCATGTCATCGAAGCGCCGGCGGGCGGCACGCTCGCATCCATCGACAACCGGCTGCTGGCCAGGGCGGCCAAGCTCGCCGGCGCGCCGCGCTCGCCCTCGGCGGGCCTCGAGCTCCATGTGAAGCTTGGCGAGCGGATCGGGCGCGGCCAGCCGCTCATCACCCTCCATGGCGAGAGCCCGGGCGAACTCGCCTATGCCCTGGACTTCGTGACCGCCAACCCCGCCATGCTCGAGGTGAGGCCGGCATGACCCCCCTCCTCTTCGCGCTCGATGGAGAGAGCCAGCTGGCGGTCCGACTCCTTGGCGAGGGATTTGACGCGGGCGCGCTGGAGCGCCGCCAGTTCCCGGACGGCGAAAGCTATGTCCGGCTGCTGACCTCGCCCAAGGACCGGGACGTGGTGCTGCTCTCACCGCTCGACCGGCCCGACGCCAAGACCCTGCCACTGCTGTTCGCGGCGGACGCGGCCCGCGCGCTGGGCGCCCGGAGCGTCGGGCTCGCCGCCCCCTATCTTGCCTATATGCGCCAGGACCAGGCGTTCCATCCGGGCGAGGCCGTCACGTCGAGGACCTATGCCGGCCTGCTCTCGGCCCGCTTCGACTGGCTCGCCACCCTCGATCCCCATCTCCACCGCTATAAGAGCCTCGATGCCATCTATTCGATCCCCGCCGTCGCCGGAAGCGCGACCCGGCCGGTCGCCGAGTGGATCGAAAAGCATGTCGAACGGCCGTTCCTGATCGGCCCGGACGTTGAAAGCGAGCAATGGGTGGAAGCGATCGCGGCCCTCGCGAACGCGCCGTTCAGCGTCTTCCACAAGGTGCGGCGGGGCGACCGGGACGTTCGCATCGAAGGCACCAGGGCGCCCATCCCGCCGGACGCCACCCCGGTCATCGTCGACGACATCGCGTCGAGCTCCCGGACGATGATCGAAGCGGTGCGCCTCCTCAAGGACCAGGGCATGCCCCCGCCCGTCTGCATCGCCGTCCATCCGCTGTTCGCGGGCGACGCCTTCCCAAGGCTGCTCGAGGCAGGGCCGGCGGCGGTCATCAGCACCAACAGCGTCGCGCATCCCTCGAACGCCATCGACGTGTCCACGGTCCTCGCCGAGACGATCCGGCAGGCCCGCGAGGCGTTTGAGGGCAATGGCATGAAAAGGAGCAAGCCGTGACCGATCAATCCAGGATCCGGGTTGCCCTCGCGGGCTATGGGGTCATCGGCCGCCGCGTCGCCGACGCGGTGCTGGCCCAGCAGGACATGAATCTGGTCGGCGTGGCGGACGTCGCCCATGACTGGCGGATCGCCGCCGCCGCCCGGCGCGGGATCCGTCTCTATGCCGCGGCCGGCGAAGCGAGGAGCGCGATGGAGCAGGCCGGCCTCGACATCCAGGGCTCGCTGGAAGACCTGGCCCGCGCTGCCGACGTCGTCGTCGACTGCACGCCCAAGGGGGTCGGCGCGCGGAATGCGGAAAGCTACCGCCGCCTCGGGCGGCCGTTCATCGTCCAGGGCGGCGAGAAGCATGAGGTGACGGGCCACTCCTTTGTCGCCGAAACCAGCTTTGCGAGCGCCCGCGGCCGGCCGGCGACCCGGGTCGTCTCGTGCAACACCACCTCGATCGTCCGAACGCTCGGCGCCTTGAAGCGCGCGGGCCTGCTCAGGAAGGCACGCGGGACGCTGCTCAGGCGCGCCACCGACCCCTGGGAAAGCCATCTGGGCGGCATCATGAACACGCTGGTGCCGGAGCCCGCCATCCCGAGCCACCAGGGCCCGGATGCCCGGACGGTCGATCCCGACCTCGACGTCGTCACCATCGCCATCAAGGTTCCCGAGACGATCGGCCATCTCCATGCCTGGAATGTCGAGCTGACGAGGGAAGCGACGAGGGAAGAGGTGCTTGCCGCCTTCGCGGCGTCGCCGCGGATCCTGCCGATCCCGCCCGGCGCCGGCCTCGACGCCTTGAATGCGGTCAAGGAATGGATGGCCGATGCGGGCCGCCCCCATGACAATCTCTATGAAGTCGCGCTGTGGACGGAATCGCTCAGCGTTGAGGGCAGCGAACTCTTCTATTGTTACATGGTCGACAACCAGGCGATCGTGATCCCGGAGACGATCGACGCCATCCGGGCGCTGGCCGGAACCATATCGGCCGAGGAGTCCATGCGCCTCACCAACGAGACGCTCGGCATCGGCCGGCTCGACCAGGCCTGACCAACCGCCAAGCGGATCCCGGCACTCCAGCCAATTGGTGACTGGCCGCGCCCGTCCATGGACCGCCCGCCTAGGGGAGATTACGCATGGAGGGCCCGGCGCCACCGCCCTAGCCTCGATACCATATTAAGGAGGCAGGATCATGCATTGGTCATTCGCGATCGGTCGGGTGAAGGGCACCGCGGTCAAGATCCATTGGACCTTCCTCCTCTTCCTCGCCTGGATCGTGCTCGCCGCCAATGCGGCCGGCGGCGCGGCAGCGGCCCTGAGCGCCGGGCTGTTCTTCGTCCTGCTGTTCGCCTCGGTGCTGCTCCATGAGTTCGGCCATATCTTCGTCGCCCGGCGCTTTGGCGTGCGGACGCCCTCGGTCGTCCTCCTTCCGATCGGCGGCGTCGCGCAGATGGAGCGCATCCCCGAGGAGCCGCGCCAGGAGCTGGCGATTGCGCTCGCCGGCCCGGCGGTCAATCTGGTGATCGGCGGCGCGCTCGTGCTCGCCCTCGGCGGACTGCCACCCCATCCCGCGATGGATCTCGGCAACCTGGGGCAGGCCTTCTGGACCCATCTCGCCTTCGCCAACCTGGCGCTCGCCCTGTTCAACCTGCTGCCCGCTTTCCCGATGGACGGCGGGCGGGCGTTACGGGCCGTGCTTTCCGCCAGGCTCGGCTACGCGCGTGGTACCCGGGCTGCGGCTGCGACCGGACAGGTCCTGGCCGTGCTGTTCGGTCTGTTCGGCATCGCGTCGGGCAATGTCATCCTGACGCTCATCGCCCTGTTCGTCTTTTTCGCCGCCGGCGCGGAGGCCGGGACGGCCCGGCTGCGCACGGCAAGCCTTGGCGCGCTTGCCAGCGATCTCATGATCACCCGGTTCGAGACGCTTCGCGCCGACGAGCCGGTGGAGCGCGCCGCCAGGGCTCTCCTCGAGACCCACCAGCGGGAGTTCCTCATCGTCGATGCCCTCGGCCGCCTGCAGGGGGTCCTGACCCGCGACCAGATCGCCGCCGCCGTCAGGAATGGCTCCTCAAGCGCCGCGATCGGCACCGTCATGGGCCGCGAGGTGCCGATCGTGTCGCCGCTTTATCTGGCCGACCATGTCGTGCAACTCTTGCAGGCCGGCGCACCGGCCGTCGCGGTCATCGACGAGGGGGACCTGATCGGCATGATCACACTGGACAATGTCCTGGAGTTCATCCTGCTGGCCGACAGCCGCCGCGCGCACATGAGCCAGCCGGTGTCGGCGGTCCCCATGTCGCGCGCCACGCGTGCAACTGCGCCGCGCGGCTGACATGAAGCGCGTCTGGATCATCGCCGCGATCCTGCTGCTGTTCGCGGCGGGCTCGGCCTTCCTCTACTGGCGGCTGCAGCCCAAGCCGCAGCCAGAGCAAATCGTCTATGGCAGCGGCCGGATCGAGGCAGACGAGGTCCGCATCGCCCCCGAGGTGCCCGGCCGGCTGCTCGAGAACCGCCGCCGCGAGGGCGAGACGGTCGTGGCGGGCGAGCTCATCGCCCGGATCGACCCGGTCGATTTCGAGCTCCAGGCCGGCCAGGCGAGCGCCGAACTCGCCGCGTCCCGCAAGTCAGCCTCGCAGATCGACGCCCAGGCCCATCTTGCCCGCCACCATGTGGAAACCAGCCGCACCGACCTCGCCCGCTACGAGACGCTGCGCGGCAAAGGCTGGGTCACCGTTCCGCAGCTCGACCTGCGCCGCAACGCCTATATGGCGGCGGCAAGCCAGGTGAGCGTGCTCCAGCAGCAGCGGGCCCAGGCCGACGCCCGGTCGGAAGTCGCCGCCCGCTCGCTGGCGCTGGCCCGTGAGCGGCTGGCCCGGACCCGGATCCATGCGCCGCTGTCCGGGCGGGTGCTGGAGCGCCTCGCCGAGCCGGGCGAGGTGGTCGCCGCCGGCCAGCCGGTGGCGATCGTCGCCAACCTTGACCAGGTGCGCCTGAAGCTGTTCGTGAGCGAGGCCGACCTCGGCCGGCTGAGGCTCGGGGCGCCGGCCCGGATCCGGGTCGATGCCTTCCCCAATCGCACCTTCGAGGCCCGCATCGCCCAGGTCGACGCCCAGGCCCAGTTCACGCCGCGCGACGTCCATATGAAGGACGAGCGGGTACGGACCGTCTATGGGGTGACGCTCGAAGCGGCCAACGCCCAGGGCCTCCTGAAACCCGGCATGCCGGCCGACGCCTGGATCCTGTGGGATCCGGCGAGGAACTGGCCGGCTGAGCTCACGGTCCCGGAATAGGCCGGTGCCGGCGCCGCTGATCGAGGCCGAGGGACTTGGCCGGGCCTTCGGCGGCCGCACCGTGCTGCAGGATGTCAGCCTCAAGGTCATGCCAGGCGAGATGGTCGGGATCGTCGGCCCCGACGGCGCCGGCAAATCGACCCTGCTGCAGATGCTGGCGGCGATCCTCCGCCCGAGCGCCGGCGAGGCCCGCGTGCTGGGCGAGGATGTGCGAAAGCATTCTGAGCGGATCCAGGCGCGGGTCGGCTATATGTCGCAGGGCTTCTCGCTCTACGACCGCCTGACCGTCGCCGAGAACATCGCCTTTGCCGCCGCCATCCGCGACGTGCCGCGCGCGGAGTATGACGAGCGCAGGCTGGCGCTCCTCGCCATGGCCGGGCTCGAGCGGTTCCAGGCGCGGCGCGAAGGGTCGCTATCGGGCGGGATGCGCAAGAAGCTCGCGCTCTGCGCCAACCTCATCCACCAGCCGCCCCTCCTCCTCCTCGACGAGCCCAGCCTCGGAGTCGATCCTCTGTCCCGCCGCGAGCTGTGGCAGATGCTGGAGAAGAGCCGGGGCGAAGGCCGGTCGGTGCTGTTCGCCACCTCCTACATGGACGAAGCCGACGCGAGCGACCGGGTGCTGCTGCTGCGCGGCGGCAGGCCGCTCGCCATGGGAACCCCGGCGGAGCTCAAGGAGCTGGCCAGGGGCAAGGTCTACAGCCTCGCCGCCCGCGATGCCGCCGCGCTCGAGCGGCGGCTGGCCGTGACGCCGCACGTGCTGAGCTTCCAGAAGCAGACGCCGGAGCGCTACCGGCTGCAGTGCACCGCGCCGGGCGGCCCCGAGCTCCCCGAGGCCGACACCGTCACGCCGGCCGAGCCCAGCATGGAAGATGTGTTCACCATCGCCTCGTCGGACGGGGCGGCGGACCCGTCGGCGCCGGCCATGCCCGCTATTGCGGCCGCGCCCGCCAACGCCGGCGAGCTACTCGTTACGGCGAGCCATCTCAGCCGCCGCTTCGACAGCTTTGTCGCCCTCGACGATGTCACCCTCGAGGTCAGGGCCGGCGAGGTGCTCGGCCTGCTCGGCCCTAACGGCGCGGGCAAGACCACCCTCATCCGGATCCTCTGCGGCCTCCTCCCGCCCTCGTCCGGGGAGGCGCGTGTCGCCGGCCTCGACGTGGCGCGGGCGAGCGATAAGGTGCGCGCCAGGATCGGCTATGTGTCGCAGCGCTTCTCCCTGTTCACCGACCTCACGCCGCGGGAAAATCTGCACTTCTTCGCGCGCTCCTACGGCATCGGCCGGCGGGAGCTGGCCGAACGCATCGCCTGGGCGAGCGCGCGCGCCGGCCTGCCGGCACAGACGGACGGTCTCGTCCGCGACCTGTCGGGGGCCGTCCGGCAGCGCCTCGCGCTCGCCTGCGCCATCATGCACCGGCCCGAGGTGCTGTTCCTCGACGAGCCGACCTCGGGGGTCGATCCCCTCTCCCGGTTCCGCTTCTGGCGGCTGATTTCGGCGCTCGCCGCGACCGGCGTCGCGGTCATCGTCTCGACCCATTATCTGGAAGAAGCGACCTATTGCGACCGCCTCGCCATGATGGACAATGGCCGGCTGGTCGCGCTCGGCACGCTGCCCGAGCTGAAGCGCGAGCTGGCTCTTGGCGAGGCGCGGGTCGAGGATGTCTTCCTGGGGTTCATCGCCCGGGCGCGCGGGCAAGCGAGGGCGGCATGAAGGCGTCCCGGATGCTCGGCTTTGCCCGCAAGGAGGTGCTGGAGATCGCGCGCGATCCCATCACCGTCTTCATCTCGCTCTTGATGCCGCTCATCATGCTGTTCCTGTTCGGCTATGCGATGTCGTTCGACGTCGAGGACGCCCCGCTCTATGTCATCGACCATGACCGGAGCGTCGCCAGCCGCGCGCTGGCCGACCAGTTCGTCAACACGCCCTATTTCAAGCTGGCCGGCGCGCCCGAGGACGAGCGGACAGGCGAGCATGCGCTGATGGAAGGGCGGGCCCGCGCGGTCCTCTCCATCCCGCCCGGCTTCGCCCGGCGCCTGGAGCGCGGCGAAACCGCCCCGGTCGAACTGGTGGTCGACGGCACCTATGCGAGTACGGCGGCCATCGTCTCGGCCTATGGGCGAGCGATCCTCTATTCCTTCCCGAGCGGAAGGCTTGAGCTGCCGGTCCAGCCGGAAGTCAGGGTCTGGTACAATCCGCAGCTTCGAAGCCGCGATTTCATCATCCCCGGCCTGTTCGCGGTGATCATGATGGCTTTCCCGCCGATGCTGACGGCGCTCGCGGTCGCCCGCGAGAAGGAGATCGGCACGATCGCCCAGATCTATGCCTCGCCGCTCACCAAGGCGGAGTTCATCATCGCCAAGCTCGCCCCCTATGCGGCCATCGCCTTCGTCCAGCTGGCCATCGTGCTCGCCGGCGGCTTCCTCTGGTTCAAGGTGCCGATGCATGGCAGCCTTGCCCTGCTGGTGGGCCTCGGCCTCATCTATGTGCTGACCACCGTCTCGATCGGACTCCTCGTCTCGATCCTGGTGCGAAACCAGGTGGCGGCCATGTTTGTGACGCTGATCCTGCCACTGACGCCGTCCTTCCTCTTTTCCGGGTTCATCTTCCCGATCTTCACCATGCCCGACTTCTTCCAGGGCTATTCGGCGCGCATCCCGACCATGTATTTCGTCAACATCTCGCGCGGCATCGTCATGCGCGGCGCCGGGCTTGCCGAGCTCTGGTTCAATGTCGCCGTGCTGGTCGGCTACACCGCGGCGGTGCTCGCCGCGGCCACCCTGCTGTTCAAGAAGCGGATCGGCTGACCCATGTTCGCGCGGCTCACCGGCCTCATCGGCAAGGAGTTCAAGCAGATGCTGCGCGACCCCGTCGTGCTGTTCCTGATCTTCTGGCTGACCACTACCGAGGTCGCGATGTGCACCATGGCGGTCGGCATGGACGTCCGCAATTTGAAGCTCGGCCTCATCGACCATGACCGCAGCGCCTATAGCCGCGCCCTGACCGAGGAACTGACCTCGGCCGACACCTTCCTCCTCACCGGCCTGCTCAGTTCGGAGCGGGCGGCCGAGGCCGAACTCCGAAGCGGCAAGCTTGACGCGCTGGTCGAGATCCCGCCCGGCTTCGGCGCCCGGGTGGCGAGCGGACGCAATGCGCCGTTCGGGGTGGTGGTCGACGGCTCCAATGCCGATGTCGCCTCGCGCGCCCGCGCCTACATCGTCGAGATGAGCGCCCGCTTCGCGCGAGCGCAGGCGATGGGGGCCATGCCGGCCCATGGCGGGGTCGAGCCTGCCGTCCGCGTCTGGTACAACCCCGACCTCACCAACACCCGCTTCACCGCGCTCGCCATGATCGCCCAGGCCGGGTTCATGCTCGCCATCCTGCTTCCCGCCGCGGGCCTGGTGCGCGAGAAGCAGAACGGCACGATGGAGCAGATCCGGGTGACTCCGATCCGGGCGCATGAGCTGTTCATCGGCAAGATCGTCCCGCCGGTGACGGTCGCCACCGGCTCGCTGTTCCCCTCGCTGCTGGTGGCCCATCTGCTCGGCATCCCGATGAGCGGCAGCCTCTCCCTGTTCCTGCTGCTCAACCTCGTCACGCTCTTGAGCGCCGTCTCGATCGGCATCTTCATCGGCACCATTACCGGCACGCTCCAGCAGGCGCTCCTGACCAGCTTCTTCAGCCTGTTCCCGCTCCTGTTCCTGTCGGGCAGCGTCACCCCGATCGAAAGCATGCCGGAGTGGCTCCAGTATGGGATCGAGGCGAGCCCGCTCCGGCACAGCATCGCGATGGTCAGCGGGATCTTCCTGAAGGGCGCCGGCCTTGGCGAACTATGGCCGCATGCCGCGGCGCTGGCCGCCATCGGCGCACCCCTCTTCCTGGGGAGCTGGCTGATCTTCCGCCGGTCCTGGTGACGGGAAAAGGACTGGGTTCGGCTGAGCCGGCAGGCCCCGCCCGCGGTCACCGATAGCGCGGCCCCAGGGTCTCGACGACCTCGTTCACGCCAAACTCGGGCTGGTCCTTCTCGGGACGATCGCCATCGCCGAGGCGGATGATGGCGTGAACCTCATATTTTTCGACCCGGGCCATCTCGATCGTGTCCGCCCAGAAGGCCGCGCCCCATTCCGGGTGCCAGGGCTGCCAGCCAAGCCCGGTGACATAATAGCTCCAGTGCGGCTGCCAGTGGCCGAAATCGGGCCCGGACGAAGAAGCGGTTGGAGCGGGATGGCGCCCCGGGCCCTCCTCGCCCGGCAGGTAGAGCAGCGAGAAGCTGGTCGCGCCCTTCTCCCGCGCCAGCAGCGCCGCGCGGTAGAGGAGAAAATGCTCGACCTCGCTGCGGCCGACGAGCCGTTTTCCTGAATAGAGGAGCTCATATCGGCCGGGTTCGACCTCGGACGTGCTGAGCCGGCCGGTCTCGGCCAGCCGCGCGCCTGCCGTCGCCGTCGCCGGGCCGGGATCCGCGGCCGAGGCGGCAACGCTGAAGCCTGTCACCGCCGCCCCGGTCATCACCGCCAGCGACGCCAGGGCGCCAAAGACCTTGCCTGGATGAACCATTGGCTTTTCCCCATGTCCGCGAGCGCCGACCCGCGGCGCCCCTCATGGGGCCGGTCTAGCAATGCAGTCCCAGTCGCGTGATACGTAGAGCACCCTAGGCCCCGGCGGGCGGGGAACGATGACATCGGTTCGCGCCAGCCCGGTGGGCGGCCGATTACCCGGCCATGGCCCGATCCCGCGCCTCGCCGGGCCGCGCGCGAAACACATGCACCAGCACGATGACGCTGAGGATGGCGGCGAAGAAGCACCAGACCGAAATGAACCAATAGGCGTAGAAGGCATAAGCCGCGACGAGCGCGACGAAGGTCGCCGCGCCGAACCAGCGGATGGTGCCGCAGCTCGAGACGAGCGAGCTGACGCAGGTCGCGAGCACATAGAGCGTCATCACCGCGCCGACATAGAAATGCGGGGACTGGTAGCTGATGTGCTTGTCCACCACCTCGGAGACGATCGGCTCGGTCACCAGGAAATAGAGGAGGTAAAGCCCGACCGCCGCGCCGGCCACGGCGATCGCCGAGAGCAGCCGTCGCCGCCAGGCCTCCGGCTCGAGCAGCAGGACGGCGATCGGAACATAGACCGGCCAGAGGACATGCGAAAAGAAGGAGTAGGCGTAGGTCAGCACCATGTTGGCGAGCGGCGCATCGTGGGCGAAGGTCAGCCACACCCCGCCCTCGATCAGCTGCTGGATACCGAACAGGCCGGGGATGAGCGCGAACGGCAGCTCGGCCCGCCCGCCGGCGCGGCTGGCGGTGACCGCGCCGACGCCCACGAGCCCGATCCCCGCCGTGAAACTGGCCGCCGCCGAAAAGCACATGTCCCTCGCCCCCTGATCTGTTGCTGCAACGAGCCGCGGACCTGCCCGGCCAGCTCCCTCTCGGGAGCCTGGACGAGCCGGCGTTCAGCCGCAACCCTCGGGTGCCTCGGCGGCCGCGCCCGCGGCCACCCCACCGGCTCCGATCCGCCCCAGCAGCTGGTGCGCGATCATTCGTTCCTCCTCCGTCGCCCTTTGCTCCACCAGGATCGGACTGGAGGGGGCGGAAATGACGGTTGCGCCCGATCCATTGGCCTCATCGTCCAGCTGCATTCCAAGCCAATCGAGCCTGCGGACGATCATCTGACGGACCGCCGGCGCATGCTCGCCAATGCCGCCGGTGAAGATCAGGCGGTCGAGGCCGCCAAGCGTTGCGACGAGCGCCGCAACCTGCCGGGCGGCCTGGAAGGCGAAAAGGTCGAGCGCCTCGGCGGCCGCCGGGGCGTCGGATTGGAGCAGCGCCGCGACGTCGGCGGAAATGCCCGACACGCCGAGCAGCCCGGACTTGCGATAGAGAAGCTCTTCCAGCTGCTCCGCCGAAAACCCCTTCTCGCGCATCAGGTAGAGGAGGATTCCAGGATCGAGCGCGCCTGGCCGCGTGCCCATGACCAGTCCGTCCAAGGCGGAAAAGCCCATCGTCGTATCGACGCTTTTGAGGCCGCGCATCGCGCACAGGCTGGAGCCATTGCCGAGGTGCGCGACGATGATCCGGGAATCGGGCGCAAGCGCCGCACCATCGCCGCTCCGCCGCAGCTGGTCGGCGATGGATTCGTAGGAGAGCCCGTGAAAGCCGTAACGGCGGATC
>JAJJPO010000196.1:0-2564 GCA_032907585.1 Sphingomonas sp.
CTTCCGAGATCGACGTTTACCGCGACATATTCGGAAGCGCGGGCGTCGGCCGGGCCGTTGTCCGGGTTTAGGAGGCTTGGATAAAATGGAGGAAATCAGGGCTGGCCCGGGCGATGCACTGGTCATTGTCGATGCCCAGAACGACTTTTGCCCGGGTGGTGCGCTGGCCGTCGCCGGCGGCGACGAGATCATGCCGGGTATCAACCGCCTGGCGGCGAGCTTCGAACTTGTCGTGATGACCCAGGACTGGCACCCGCGCGATCATCTTTCTTTTGCAAGCAACCATGCTGACAAAAAGCCCTTCGACACGATCGACATGGCTTACGGAAAACAGGTTCTCTGGCCTGACCATTGCGTCCCGGGCACCTGGGGCTCGGATTTTCATCCTCTGGTCGCTGCCGATGCTGCCGTTCGGGCGAAGCTCATCATCCGCAAGGGCTATCACCGCGACATCGATTCCTATTCCGCCTTCTTCGAAAATGACCAGCGAACCAGCACCGGGCTTGCCGGATACCTGCGGGACAAGGGCGTCGAGCGCTGCGTTCTCGTTGGTCTCGCCTATGATTTTTGCGTCGGTTATTCCGCGATCGATGCAAGGCGCGAGGGGTTCGAGGCGCTGGTCGTTCGGTCCCTGACCCGCGCCATCGATCTTCCCGGCGAGGACGGAAAGGGAAGCATTGCAACGATCGAGGCTGGATTCCGGGATACCGGCGTCCGGCTAACTGGCTGAGGCGCCCCAGAGCCGATCGCGACCAGCTGCCAAGAGCAGCATAATTGCCAGGTCCAGACGTCTCCATTCCGGACGAAATGTCGGCCAGTCATTCATCATTGGCTGCCAGTAGGGACGGGTGACCGCGACCCAGACCATCCCGACGCCGCCGCCCGAACCCCGGGTCCACCCAAGAACCCATTTGTTCGTGGCCGCAACCTTATATGCGAGCGGCGCTTCCGGCCCGGTCCACATCAGGGACATGTCGCTTAACGGCGCCAATATCGAAGGGGCCGCGCTGCCCGAGCCCGGCACTTCGATCACTCTCAGGCGCGGAAGCCTCGAGGCATCGGGCCGGATGGCCTGGAAGGAAGGCAGGAGGGGAGGCATTGCCTTCTCCGGGGCAGTCGAGGTCAGCGACTGGATGGCACGAGTCCGCGAGCCGCAGGCCAAGGTCGACCAGATGGTCCGTGCGCTCAAGTCCAACCGGGCGTCGATGCCCGGCCTTGCGCCGGCGCCGGCCATGGCCGGGGACCCGTCGCTGAAAGAAGAACTCGAGCTACTTCGCGCGGAGATCGCACAGCTCGGAAATTCGCTCTCAAGCGACATCATCCTGGTCGCGACCCATCCCGAGATCCAGCTCCTGGATATTGCGCTCCAACGCATCGACCGGCTGATCGAGCGCTCCTGACATCGTTCGCCCGGCTTGCCCTGCCTTAGGTGGCGGGGCATTTACGCACCCATGGCAGACGATTGCTGCGCAACGAAAGGCAAGGAGCTCGAACGGCTTGCGAATAAGACCGATCAGCGACGCGTGCTGGTCATCGTCCTTCTAATCAACGCGGTGATGTTCCTCGCGGAGTTTGGCGCAGGGCTGGTCGCGGGATCCGCTGCCCTTATGGCCGATGCGTCCGACATGCTCGGGGATGCGCTCGTCTACGGCCTCAGCCTTTACGCGATCAGCAAGGGCGATCGCTGGAAAGCGGGGGCGGCGGCCTTCAAGGGAGTTTTCATCTTGTTCCTCGCGCTCGGGATCCTGGTCAACATCATGATCAAGATCGCAAGCGGTGTCCCACCATCCTCCGCGCTGATGCTTGGCTTCGGGGCTGCGGCGCTGGTCGCAAACCTCGTCTGCCTCGGCCTTCTCTGGAGGTTCCGTTCACAGGATTTGAACATGGCGAGCACGTTTGAATGTTCGCGCAACGACGTCATCTCCAACGTCGGCGTCATGGTTGCAGCAGCGGCCGTTGCAGCGACAAGCTCGCCTTGGCCGGACATTGTGATCGGGGCAGCGATGGCGGCGATCATTTTCCGCTCGTCGATCCGGGTTCTTGGCGAGGCGATCCCACAATTAAAAGCCGGGAACGCCTGAACCTTTCCCTTTCAGCGACCAGGCCGCTAGCCTAAGTGAGATAGCGCCAGCGTCGGCCCTAGCCGATGCTGGCATACCCATTGCGGAAAAAAAAACGGCGTTCAGGCGATGCACCAGCAGGATATCGGGCCCCACAGCCATGACCACGGCTTCGTGAGTTCCTCTCACGAGACCAGCGAGCGAAGGACCCTTGTCGTCGTGGCATTGACCGGCGCGATGATGATCGCCGAGATCGTCGCCGGCATGGTCACCGGGTCAATGGCGCTTCTTGCCGACGGCTGGCACATGGGCAGCCACTTCGCAGCGCTCGGCCTTGCCGCCTTCGCCTATCGTTTTGCACGAACGCATGTCGAGGATCGCCGCTTCAGCTTTGGGACGGGGAAGGTCGGCCCGCTCGCGGCCTTTGCAAGCGCGGTGTCGCTCGGGCTGATCGCGCTCGGAATGGCTTTTGAAAGCGCCAACCGGCTCGTGAACCCGGTGGAA
>JAJJPO010000197.1:0-39214 GCA_032907585.1 Sphingomonas sp.
CAGTCTCGCTAACCGCGCATCACCGACCCGTCGACCCCCGCTTTTTTCCGAACTAGTCATTGGCATCTTCCCCGGCCAGCGGAATCACCAGCAGATCCCGCCGGGATTCGCGAAGCAGCTCCTTTGCAACGCTGCGCACGAACAGCCGCTCGACGCCGCTGCGCTTGCCCGACCCGACGAGGATGAGGTCGGCAGCCTCCTCCTCGGCGCAGGCGAGAATGGCGTGTGCCGGAGATCCCCTGTCGGGCCGCAGCATCTGCCTGGACGGCGGAAGCCCGAGCCCGGAAAGAAATTCGCCGAATGCCGCGCTCGCCCTTTGCTCCTCGCTCGACACATAATGGTCGATGGCTTCCGGTACCTCCATTGCACGCTGCATCATTCCGAGCGCGGGTGCATCGAAGACGTGGAGGGTCAAGAGCTGGGCTTCATCGAAGATCCCAAGCTTTCTTGCAGCCAGCGCCGCCTCCTTCGACGCTTCTTCCTTGTCGATCGCGAGCAGGATGCGCCGGTAGGGACCCGACGGCATGGAATTGGCGACGAGCAAGGGGCGCGAGCTGTCCCCGATTGTCCTTTGCGCCGTCGTTCCGAAAATCATGTCGGAGAGCCGGGGCCGGTGAGGCCCGATGACGATCATCTGCGCATCGACATCATCCGCGGCATCGAGGATGGCGGCAAAGGCGTCGCCGGTTCGAATGGTCATGTCCGCGCGAACCTTGTCGACGTCGGAAAATGTTCGAACGGCGTCGCCGAGCAGCTCCTCGGCAACTTCGCGCTGCCGTTCGATCATATAGGCTGGCTGGTCGTCGTCGATGACGTGGACGAGCATGAGGTCCGCGCCGAGCCGGCGGGATTCAAGCAAGGCGCGGCGGAGCGCACGGTCCGCCCGGGCCGAAAAGTCCGTTGCGACCAGTATCGTTCCCATATGTCCTCCCTGCGAAAAAAAGGGACCCACCCGGCCGGGAAAAGTTCCCCCGCGCACTTTCCCCTGCCAGCGCCCGGGAAAGGCAAGGAAGGCAATTGACGGCCGGAAGCCCGGCAAACACTATCCCTATCCAGCGAAAGCGAGAGTGTCATCGAACCCGCCGTGAGAGGCCCATGGAGATAAGCGCCGAGCGCCCAGAACATGTCGAAGCCATCCGCTTTCTCACGACGGCTGCCTTCGAGCGGGCAGAGCATGGCAGCCACATGGAAGCGGAGATCATCGACGCGCTTAGGGCCGCCGGCGCCCTTGGCCTGTCACTTGTCGCAATCGACGCGGGCGAGCCTGTCGGTCACGCCGCATTCTCACCGGTGATGATCGATTCAGCAGCCGGGCGATGGTTTGGTCTTGGCCCGCTGTCGGTCAGGCCGGACCGGCAAGGCGAAGGCATTGGCTCGGCACTGGTCCGAAACGGCCTTGAACAGCTCCGGTCTCGCGGCGCTGAAGGATGCGTCGTTCTTGGCGATCCGGCCTATTACGGGCGGTTCGGGTTCCGGGGCGGCAGCGACCTGAGCTTTCCCGATGCTCCTGCCCAATATTTCCAATGGCTTTCCTTTACCGGAAGGCCGGTATCGGGAACGGTCAGCTATCACCCGGCTTTTTCCGTCAGCTAGCATTGGCCAACGCCCAAACGGACCCGGCGGGCAGGCGAAGGAGGCGGGGGCGGCGCCGCCGCCGCGGCCTGGCCCAGCTTGATGGCCTGGAGGCGATGCGCGAGCGGTCAATGCCGCTCCCTCAGCGGTCCAGGCCCTTGTCGGACAGGAAATGCATCAGCTGCGCGAGGGTCGCTTCCATCTGGTCCTGCATCTGGCTGATCAGCTCGTTCTCCCGCATGTTTTCATGGTCCAGCGGCTTGGAATAGCTGTCGGAAAAGGCGTGGAGATCCTCGGCATCGAATATGCCCTTGGCAACCAGCCGGGCCAGGATGACCAGCAGTCCATTGGTGTTGGCGATGTTGCCCGCGACCAGCGCCTCGTCGACGATGGTGAGCTGGCGGTCATTGTCTTCCTCGATCGTGTCGCTCATCGCCTCAATGTGGCAGTTTCTCAGCTGCTTGCAAACCGGCCGAGCTCGGCCCAGCGCTCGGCCTTCCAGGCGAAGGGGAGCGTATAGGCGGGGCTCGATGAAGGAAGGTCAACCAACAGCGGACCCTCGAGGCCGACGAGCGCCAGCCGGCCAAGTCTCGCCGCGGCCTGGCCATTGAAGGCGATCGCCTCGAGCCGCGGATGGCCGGTGACAAATTGCCGAAGGGGATTGGCCAGGGCATTGCGGATGGCGCCGTCGAGACTGCCCTCGCGCGTCGCCGTTTCGACCGCGTCCCAGAGCGCGATGCCGCGCGCCGCGAGCCTTTCGAGCCTCCTCGCATAGTCGAGATCGGCGAGATCCTCGCCGATCGCGGCGCCGACCAGCCGCCAGAACTGGTTCCTCGGGTGGGCATAATATTGCTGCGCCCTCAGCGATGCTTCGCCTGGCAGGCTTCCAAGGATCAGCAGCCTCGCGTCACTCGATCCTGCAGGCGCCATGGAGCGTTTGACGGATATCGATGCCTCCAGCAGTTGCAGCAGGAGCTTTCCTGCCGCTACAGGCGGGCGCGATGAAGCCTGAAGATCTCCGGATCGCCCTTTTTTCGGGTAACTACAACTATGTTCGCGACGGCGCCAACCAGGCGCTGAACCGGCTCGTCGGCTATTTGCTGCGCCAGGGCGCGAACGTTCGTGTCTACGCGCCGACCGTGGAGACGCCTGCCTTTCCGCCGACCGGCGACCTCGTAAGCGTCCCTTCCATGGCGATCCCCGGGCGCCCGGAATATCGACTGGCATTGCGCATTCCGGCGAGCGTTCGGCGCGACATCGCCGAATTCAATCCCAACGTCGTCCACGTCGCCGCTCCCGACATCGTTGCCCACCGCGCGGTCACCTGGGCACGGCGGCGCAGGATCCCGGTGGTTTCCTCGGTTCACACCCGGTTCGACACCTATCTCCAATATTACAGGCTGAAGTGGCTGGAGCCGGTCGCGCGGGCAATCATGCGGCGCTATTACCGGCGCTGCGACGCGATCGTCGTGCCGGCGGAATCGACTGCGGCAATCATGCGCGCCCAGCGAATGAACCGCGACATCTCGATCTGGGCGCGCGGGGTCGACCGGGAGCAGTTCAACCCTGGGCGCCGCAGCCTGGACTGGCGGCGATCGCACGGGATCGGCGATGAAGAAATGGTCGTCGCCTTCCTCGGCCGCCTGGTCCTCGAGAAGGGCCTCGATGTTTTCGCCGACGCGGTCGATGGCGCCCGGTCGATGGGCGTGCCGCTCAAGGTAGTGGCGATCGGCGACGGGCCGGCCAGGGGATTTTTCGAAAGCCGCCTGCCCGGGGCGATCTTCACCGGGCAGCTGACCGGAGCGGAGCTCGCGACCGCGCTCGCTTCCACCGATCTATTCTTGAACCCCTCGATCACCGAGACTTTCGGCAATGTCACGCTGGAGGCCATGGCCTCGAGACTTCCCGTCGTCGCAGCGCTGGCCTCGGGTGCAACCAGCCTCGTCCAGGACGGTGTGACCGGAACCTTGGCGGAGCCCGGCGATATCGACGGCTTCGCCCGGGCGCTTGCAACCTACCAGCGAGACCCGGCGCTCAGGGAAAAGCACGGGGCCGCCGGGCTCGAATTTGCAAAGAGCATGGACTGGGACGAGATCAACGCCGCCGTGATGCACCTTTACGAGAAGGTCATCGAGCGGCGGCGAAAGATCAGCCGTCTTTTCCCTTCGCGTCCCTGACCCGCTCGATCCGCTGCGCGGCGTCGTCGAGTATATCAACGACTTCGTCCAGGAGCTTCTCGTTCCAGCCCTCCTCCGCGATCCGGTTGCGAAGCGCGGTCATCAGATTTCCGATGGCGCGGCCGATCTCGGGGCGCTGTCCCCGCCGGCGATGGCGGCCGTGACCCTCCAGCCGCTCGATCAGCTCCTCCACCTCGTCGGAATTTTCCTCGAGGTGCGCGCGGCCCTCGTCCGTCGCCTCGTAAATCTTCTTCGTGTCGGCCGACTTGGCCTCCTCGATGAGCCCCATGTCTTCGAGCATGGTAAGGGTCGGGTAGACGATGCCGGGGCTCGGCGCATATTCGCCTTCCGTCATCTCCTCGATGGCCTTGATAAGCTCATAGCCATGACGCGGCTGGTTCGCGATCAGGTGGAGCAGGACGAGGCGAAGCTCGCCGCCCTCGAACATCCGCTTGCGGTCACGGCCGCGCCTGCCGCCGCCGTGGCGTCCCGGACCGTCGCCAAAATCAAAGTAGAATCCGCCCGGGCCAAATCCGAAGCTCCGTCTGCCAGCGGCGAACCGGTGGGATCTTCCTTCTTCACAACCATGACGATGATGCATGTCATGTCTCCTCCACGATATGGCTAAGATATATCTTAGATGCATCGACTACAAGGACTGATGCAACTTTCGTCGAAGCCGCCTATTCCAGCGTGCGATGGCCGATCTTTTTGCCGACGAACTGCCGCCGGGCTCTCCCCAGGAAGAGATATCGGCGCACGCGCCGCTTGCCGACCGGCTGCGGCCTGCCTCGCTCGAGGAGGTCGTCGGCCAGGAGCACCTGACCGGACCCGAGGGGGCGATCGGCCGAATGGTCGCGGCCGGAAAACTCTCGTCGATGATCCTGTGGGGGCCGCCCGGAACAGGAAAGACCAGCATTGCGCGGCTGCTCGCCGACGCGGTCGGCCTGCGCTTCGTCGCGCTTTCGGCGGTCTTTTCGGGGGTCGCGGACCTCAAGAAGCTTTTCGCTGAAGCCAAGGTGGCAGCCCGGGCGGGGCAACGGACGCTGCTGTTCGTGGACGAGATCCACCGGTTCAACCGGTCGCAGCAGGATGGCTTTCTTCCCTATGTCGAGGACGGGACCATCACGCTCGTCGGCGCGACCACCGAAAACCCGAGCTTCGAACTCAACGCCGCGCTGCTGTCGCGCTGCCAGGTCCTGATCCTCCACCGGCTGGACAGCAGGGCGCTTCTGAGCCTCCTCGACCGGGCCGAAGTCCTTGTCGACGAAAAGCTGCCGCTGACAAGCGAGGCGCGGGAAGCCCTGGTGGCGAGCGCGGACGGCGATGGACGGTTCCTGCTCAACCAGGCTGAGACGCTGTTCGACGTCGGCCTGGAAAAGCCCCTCGACCCGGCCGGACTGGCAGCGTTCCTCCAGCGGCGCGTCGCGGTCTATGACAAGGACCGGGAGGGCCATTACAATCTCATTTCGGCCCTTCACAAGTCGATCCGGGGCTCCGACCCGCAGGCAGCACTATACTATCTCGCCCGAATGCTGGTCGCCGGAGAGGAACCGCTGTTCGTCCTCCGCCGGCTTGTCCGGGCAGCGGTCGAGGACATTGGCCTTGCCGATCCCAATGCGCTGGTGCAGTGCCTCGCCGCCAAGGACGCCTATGATTTCCTCGGTTCGCCGGAGGGAGAGCTCGCCCTTGTCCAGGCGTGCCTCTATCTCGCAACCGCGCCCAAATCCAACGCGGCATACAAGGCCCAGAAGGCGGCCTGGCGCTCGGCGGCGCAGACCGGCTCGCTGATGCCCCCGAGCACCATCCTCAACGCGCCGACCAAGCTGATGAAACAGATCGGCTATGGCGCCGGTTACCAATATGACCATGACGCCGAGGAAGGCTTTTCAGGGGCCGATTACTGGCCGGCAGAAATGGAGCCGGAGACTTTTTACCGGCCTACCGGCCGTGGATTTGAAGCGAGGGTAGCCGAGAGACTTGCCCATTGGGACCAGATGCGCCGAAAAAGACGCGGCGAGGAATAGGGGAGCAGACTGATGTACCAGAACACCGAGCCCGCCCATTACTGGCAGCAACAGCTCGTAGAGTGGGGCCCAAGGGTCCTGTTCGCAATTCTCATCCTTATCGTCACCCACTTCGTCGCCAAGGCGGTGCAGTGGGGGATTGCCAAGCTCATCGACCGGGTGCCGGTGCTGAAGAGGCATCCCGATGTCGGCGGCGACAGCATCGGGACCGAGCTTGGAAGGCTCGCCTATTGGCTTGTCTGGCTGGTCGGCCTCATCGCGGCCCTTCAGCCGCTTGGCCTGTCCGGCGTGCTGACACCGGTCACCGCCCTCACCAACGAGGTGTTCGCTTTCCTGCCCCGTCTGCTTGGTGCCGGGCTCTTCTTCTTTGCCGGTCTCATCCTGGCGAGGATCGTCCGGCACATCGTCGAGGCCGCGCTTGGCGCCCTCAACCTCGAGCGCCTCGCCGGGCGTGCCGGGCTGAAGCTCGGCGAACCACCGGTCGCGGTCGACAGTGACGGCACTGCGACGGAAGGGGTCGCGCCCGCGAGGAGCACCATCGCCAAGGCCGTCGGCATGACGGTCTCCGCGGTGATCATCATCTTCGCTGCCATCGCGTCGCTCGATATCCTGCAGATCCAGGCGGTATCCGAGCCGGCGAAGAACATGCTTAACATGATCGCGCTCGCCATTCCCAACGTGCTCGCGGCGCTTCTCTGGCTGGCGATCGCCTTCCTTATCGCCCGCTGGGTGAAAAGCCTGATCGAGACCGTGCTGCCAAGCCTCGGGTTCGACAATTTCATCCATTCGCTGGGCGCCATGCCCCGTAACATCTCGCCGTCGAAGGTGGCCGGCGCGATCGCGATGACCGCCCTCCTCCTGCTCGCCGGCATCGAGGCGCTGCACCGCCTGGGAGGCGACAACACGGCGGCGCTGGTGATCCAGGTCACCGAGCTCGGCGGCAAGGTGATCTTCGGGACGGTGATCATCGTCGTCGGCTTCGTCCTGGCAAGGATCCTTGCCGGGCTGGTCGGGACATCGACCGGCGAAGGAGGCTATGCCCAGACGATCGTCAAATATTCGATCATCGCCCTGTTCACGGCGATCGGCCTTACCTTCATGGGCCTTGCCGACCAGATCGTCATGCTGGCCTTCGGCCTGATCCTCGGGTCTGCCGCGGTCGCGACCGCAATCGCGTTCGGGCTGGGCGGGCGCGATTATGCCGCACGGCTGCTCGAGGACCGCCGAGCTCGAACGGCTCGTCGGGCCGATCGCGCTCTACCCGGACGACCTGATTGCGATCGTGCTGCCGGCGGCGACGTATCCGCTGCAGATCGTGCAGGCCGCACGGCTGCTCGAGGAATGGCATGACGGAAGCGTGCCACCCCCGGCCCGTCGTTCCCCGCCGCCAAGGCTGAAGAAGGCCTCGCCTGACGAGGACAGCCAGCCGCCGCTGGTGTGATCCTGCCGCGCTTCGCCTCGACGGTTGCAATCGACTGGTCCGGGGCGAAGGGCAGGAAGCATCGCGGGATAGCCATCGCCGAGGCGCGGGGTGCAGGTGCCCCGCGCCTGGTCCGGCCGGGCCACATCTGGTCGCGCGAGGAGGTGCTTGACTGGCTCGTCGAGAGGGCGGCCGAAGAGCCGACCCTGTTCGGGTTCGATTTCAGCTTCGCGCCGCCCTTCGCGGAGCGCGGATCCTATCTCCCCGGTGAAGCCGGGATCCCCGACAATGCCCGGGAATTCTGGGCCTATGTCGACTCGAGATGCCTTGACGAGGACCTGGGTGCTGCTTCGTTTCTCGAAGAAGTGCACCGGCGCCATTTCTATTTCGGCATTGCCGATGGACTAAAATCGGACTTCGTCCGGTTCCGGACCTGCGATGCCCATCTCAATGCCCAAGGCGGCCGCAAGACCGCAAGCGCCTATGACGCGATCGGTGCGGCGCAGGTCGCGAAAGCGAGCTTCTCGGGAATGCGACTGCTGCACCGCCTGAGCGGCCAGGTCGCGATCTGGCCGATGGACAATGTCCTTGGCGGCGGCAGCGCGGTAGTCGAGATCTATACCCGCATCTACCTTCGGATGGCCGGCATGAGCGGCAAGAAGCTGCGCAGCGGGGCCGAGCTCGACCGGGCGCTCGAAGGCCTTGGCAGCAAGCCCGCGCAGCTGGAATTCGAACCCAATGATCATCAGAGCGATGCGCTCGTGACCGCGGCGGGAATGCGGGCGCATCTTGATAACCCGCTCGCCTTTGCGCCGCCGGGTCTCACAACGGCGCTGGCCCGAACAGAGGGGTGGACGTTCGGCATTGTCTGACGCAAAGGGGACGCGCGCCGGATTAGCTCAGCTGGTAGAGCAGCGGTTTTGTAAACCGAAGGTCGCGGGTTCGACCCCTGCATCCGGCACCATCGCCTTTACGCGTCGGCAATCATGCCGCGCTTGCGGCGCACATGATTGCTCCGCGCGCTTCACTTTCGCCGCGTCATGCCTACCAGGACGCCGGCTGATCCGGTCTGACGGTCAATTGGACGGCCAATTCGTCGGAGGTTAAGACGGGCATGAAAGGCGTCGTGGAAACTTCCACGATTGCCATTCCCTCCTTGCCGGTTGTTCGGCGTACATAAGCATGCTCGCCGTCCACGACCTCGGGACCGAGGCAGACCTTGCCAATAGGTACCTCGACCAAGACGCCCCAATTGGCCCGGGACCCATGTTGCTCCTGCCGTTCTTCAGCTTCGACCCCGTTCCCCGCCGGCTTGCAATGATCGAGGACTCGCAAATCTTGAGCAGGCGCAGCGGGGACAAGACCAGCAACGGCCGAGAGGCCAATCGCCATCAATCCGATCCACGAGCGACAGATGGCGGTTCGCATTTGGCTGATACCTCCCGAAGACCGAGCGCCTACGCCGGCGTCACTCGCGTCCTTCCTGCCTGCACTGGCCAGGCGGCCGGCAGTTGAAGAAGTTCCTGTCTACGTAATCCGCTACCCATTGCCCGAGTATGGCGCCATTTACGTCGGCCTTGCGGAAGTGAAGGCCGCCATAGACTCGCGCGTCGATCACGTCGGGGATGACGTCGGTGAAGTGGCTGTAGTGCCGCGACGATCCCGTGCCCGGTCCGATGCCCGTGCTTATGATATCGAACTCCGCTGCATCGCTTCCGAAAAAGGCCTTCGCGCTGTTCATGAACCCGCTGAAGACGCAGTTGGCGCCCGATGGCTCGTCCGAATAGGGCGGCAAGGGCAGGAGCGAGGTCCAGTCCGCATCGACATCGGTCGCACCGTTGCCGTCGGTGTCGGCGAGCTGGATCGCGGTCGTCGGGCGCCAGAAGCCCCAGTGGGCCTTTTCTGCCCAGCAATTGATCAGGCTGTCAGCAGCCGACATGCTGGTCATGGCGTGGAACCGGGCCTGTGCAGTGATCGTCAGTCCCTTCGAGGCCGCCACCTGGCGCATGGCCGCGTACAGCATCGGAACCGGGTGAGCGGCCGACCAGTAGGCCAGCGAGGTCTGCGCTTCCGTCCGCGTGGATCCCGTGGCCCGGCCCAACGCCTTCACCTCATTGAACTCGGTCGCATATTGGGCGCTTGTCAGGGCAGACGGCCCTGAAGTGTGGAAATATTCCGGGCTCGGCAGGGTGAACGGCCGCACGTTGCGCACCCACGCGTTCGGATCGTTTACCGGGGCCGGGCGCCATTCCCCGGGGCCCGGCATCGCAGGGACCGGGAAGCCCGGCGCGCCGAAGCGGCCGTCACCTGCCCGATTGGCCAGCATCGCCGCCGCGGCCGCGGCCCCGACCTCGATCCCCTTGGCCTTTGCCTGGCCTCCCGGGATCTCGCCCAGCGAGCTGGCGTATTCTGCATCGAGGCGGGCCTTGATGGCGGTCTTGATTTCGGCGGTAAGGGTCGCCGTCAGCGGAGCCTGGTTGACGAGGCCGATCAGGACATGGTGCGCCGCTGTCGAAGCCGCCGCGCCCCTGGACGCGCTCGTCGCCGCTTTCAGTCCTTTCAGGTAGGGGTCGTGCCCGCCCTTGATGGCATTGACGGCGTCATAGACCGCGCCCTGGACGATCGCCATATGAATGAACGCGACCGGAGGCGAAAACTGGACCCCTGGCGTGGCGGCAGCTGGTCCGTTGGTGAGCGTGATTGCGGCCCTTTCATTCCACACGCGCACCGCATCCTTCTCGGCCGAGTAAGCGGGAGCGGGGTAGAATGCCGCGGCCAGCATGGCGATGGAGAGCAACCCGGCGCCCCGCCGCTTCAGATGTGCTCCGCGCACAGTAATGAGCCTTGGTGCTGCTGCACCGGTGATTATGTTATCGAGTTTCATGGTTGTGGCCCTCAATGCTCGAGGTACGCCAATGGTCGTCACATCCATGGGACGACCACAATATTTTATACCGATTGCGCTGATGAGTTCAGTTATCTTTGGATAGTCGGCGAACCTCCAAAGTAAAATGCCTCGATCATTAGTCTAAATGCAGATTGTGTTCTTCTGATCATTGCGGCCCAGGCTCGGCTCGCGCACTCCACCACGGCCAGCAGTCTTCCGACTGGCTGCCCGAACAGGCCGTCGCCCTCATAAACATGCCTTTCGGCAGGGCCGTTGCTACGCTGTCCCTAGACGGCGGCGCCCTTGCGGCTGCCCGGAAAGTCCGGATTCCCGTCGTTCGATAGAAGGATGGCGAACCAGCGCGTCCGCGGAAACTGTGCGCAGATCATCATCACGATCAGGGTCAAGGGGACCGCGAGGAAGGCGCCGACAATGCCCCACAAAAAGCCCCAGAACGCAATTGCAAACAGGGTCGCTACGGGATCGATGTTCTGCGTCTGCGCCTGCATCCGGGGATAGATGAAGTTGCCGACGATCGTCGCAGCCAGCTGGATGCCGGCAAAGATCACGGCCGCCTGCCACCAGGAGGAAAACTGGAGCAAGGCGAACAGCGCCGGAACGACGGACCCGACCGTCACTCCGATGATGGGGATATAGCACAAGAGGAACAGGATGACGGTCCAGAACAAGGCGTTGTCGAGGCCGATCGCGGCCATCACCAGCCAGGACGAGCCGGCTATGATCAGCCCGGTGACGGTCTGGACCCACAAATAGGTCTGCACGTCGCCCACGATCCGCTCGATCACCGCGTCGAGCCGGTTAGCGCCTTCCCCCGTCGTCGACAGCTTGGCGAGGCGCTGGCGAACCCGGGGACGCCCGACCATGATGAAGCCGAAATAAGTGACAATCAGGATCAGCGCCGAAAGCACGCCGCCGAGGCTGGCGGCCGCGCTGCCCGCGACCTGCGGAAGGCTGATGCCGTCAGAGATGCTGGCGAGCTGCAGCGGGCGGCTGAGCCCGAGCGCCCGCCCGATGTCCAGGAGCGTGGCATCGATCCGGTCGACCAGGCGCGGCGCCTCATGAACCAGGCCGGCCGCCCCCTGCCCGACGACCAGGAAGACACTGGCAGCGCCGGCGATGACGATCATGGCGACGAGGGACAGGATCGCCCAGTGGGGTGCGCCGGGCGAGCGGGAGCCAATGAACCGCAGGAGCGCATGGACGAGTCCCGCGAGAAACAGTGCGAGAACGAGTGGCACCAGGACGCCGCGGAAGAAATACAGGAACGCGAGCGCAGCGACCGTGGCGGTGATGCTCTGCGCCATGCTGCCCGATCGTCTCGCCGTCATTATGTCCGCCCCCTCCTGCCCTCATGTACCCGAACACGGTCCCAGCACCTTAGCGCATTCGCCCAGACTTGCCCGGCGGTCCAAGGTCTCAATTAAATGTCGCTGTGGCGAGACTTACCGGGCGAGGAGGGCGAGGAGCGCGAAACTCGCCAGCCAGTGCTCGCCCATATAGTCGCCGGAAAGGTGTGGAATCGCTGCCGCAAGATGCTGCTCGGCAGACTCTTCGACGATTTTCCTTTCCGCCTCCCCCAGCAGCGGCGCGATTGACCGCCAGCACCAGGCCCGGCTGAGATTGAGACCGTCGAGATGCGCGATCTTGCCGTCGGTCCTGTCGCTTACCTCGGCCGGCAGGAACAGCGTTGCGGGTTGGCGCTGTCCGAGGCGTGGCAGGAACGTTCCGAACCAGTCTTCAAAATCGTCGGGCCCGAGTATGGTTGCCATGCATAGCGCCTCGATCAGGGCCGGCGAAAGGAACTCGTCGCCGCCGGGCTCCCAGGCCTGGCAATCCCGGTCATCCCCGAATTTTTCGATCGCCCACCGGGCGATCACGGCGGCAAGCGACGGGTCGAACCGCTCGGCCCAGCGATGGGCGAGGACGAGTGCAAATGGCGTGTTGAAATGGGTGCCCACCCGGATCGGATAGGTGAGCTTGGCAAGATAGGAGCCTAGTCGCTCGGCAAAGGCGCGGGCGAGCGGCTCGAGCGTCGCACCGATGGGTCCTTCGTGCCGCGACGCCTCGAGATGAAGATATAATAGCCAGCCCCAGCCATAGGGCCGCTCGAACCCGGCCGAGAGCGGACGGTCGAGATAGGCGCGTTCTACCTCCACCTTTTCGGGAGTGAAGCTTTCCCGGGCGAGCTCGATGATCGCTCCTGCCTCGGCGAGGTCCGGATAGAGCCGATGCAAGGTAAGGAGCGTCCACCACCCGTGAACACAGCTGTGCCAGTCAAAGCTGCCATGGAAGATCGGATGGAGGATGTGCGGTGGCTTCGCGTCATCGTCGCCAAGCAGGACGTGGTCGAGCTTGTGCGGATATTCCTTCGTCACGTGGGAAAGGGCAATGCCCGCGAAGCGGCCTGCAATTGTCTTGTCGAGGATCATCGGAACGCCAGGAAATAGATGAGGAGAATATTGACTGCGAGCAGCGGGAGCGCGGTCGCGACCTGCGCGCGGATCACGCCATATTGGTCCTTGAGTTCGAGCAGCGCCGCCGGCACCAGGTTGAAGTTGGCTGCCATGGGGGTCATCAGGGTTCCGCAAAAGCCCGCGAGCATCCCAATGGCTCCAACGACCGCGGGGTCGCCGCCGTAACCCTGGATCAATAACGGGACGCCGATTGCCGCTGCCATCACCGGGAAGGCAGCGAAGGCATTGCCCATGACCATGGTGAAGATCGCCATTCCCACCCCGTAGACGGCAACGGTCGCGAAAATGCTCCCCTCGGGTATGACCATGCGCGTCAGCGAGCCGATGGCATCGCCGATGCCGGCTGCAGCGAAGAGTACCCCGAGCGATGCCAGCATCTGCGGCAGGACCGCAGCCCAGCCGATGGAGTCGATGAGCCTCCTCCCCTCCTGAAGCGGTGCGACCGCCGGTGGCCTCAGCCAGGCGAAGATCGCGGCCAGCGCGAGCAGGACGCCAAGCCCGAGGAAGACATAGGTTTCGCGCTTGGGCTCGATCCAGCCCGATGTGCCAAGGGCCGTGTAGTTATAGGCGAGCGTGCCGATGAGAGCGGTGGCCGGAATGACGAGCGCCGGCAGGAACAGCCGGTTGCCGAGGCGATCGGACCACGATTGTCGTTCCTCGCTGCCGGTAGTCGGCGGATTGCTCTTGCCGATAAGTCCCGCGCCGGCGAGGCCTGCAAGGCCGAGCACCAGGAGACCGTTGCCGAAATCGCCGATCCTGTCACCGGCGAGAAGGCTGAGGGCCATCAGCCCCCAGAATGCAGCATTGCCGAGACGCTTCGGGTTGGATCGGTCAAGCAGCGAGAGGAAGGCGAAGCAGGCGAACATCGCGCCGGAAAGCGAATAGAGCCAGTCGAGCGTGATCATCTGGCACCTTTCCCCAGGCTGCGATCGAAGCGGGCGAGGCGAAAGGAATGTATCGCGAAGGCTGCGATCGCCGTCGGGATTGCCCAGAGCGCGAGCTCCAGGGGCGCGAGATTATAGCCATAGGTAGCGAGTATCTGCTGGATGAGGACGATCGAGCCGATCGCGAAGAATATGTCCTCGCCGAAGAAGAGGCCGACATTGTCGGTCGCCGCCGAATAGGCTTTCACCCGCTCTGCTTCCTCCTCCGAGAGCCCGCCATGCTGCGTCTCGGCTGCCGCCAGCGCCATCGGCGCGACCAGCGGCCGGACCGTCTGGGGATGTCCAGCGGTCGAATGAAGACCGATCGCGGCCGTGACCTGGCGGTAGACGAGATAGAGGATGAGGAGTCGGCCCACCGTCGCGCTCCGCAGCGCCCGGATCACGGCGGCCGCTCGCTCCTGGAGCCCGAACCGCTCGAGCAGCCCGATCACCGGGAGCACGATCCAGACCACCGCGATGATCCGGTTGTCGTTGAAGGCCTTGCCGAAGGTGGAGACTACCTCGACCGGGTCCATGCCGGCGATGAGGCCGGTGACGATGGCCGAGGCGGTGACGACAAGCATCGGGTTCATTCGCAATGCAAAGCCGACAACTACCAGTGCAATGCCGATAAGCGGCCAATAGTTGACCATCATGCCTCCCTGCCGAACCCGCCGCCGCCCGGCGTTTCGATGACAAAGCGGTCGCCGGCGTTAAGATCTGCCCACCCGGTCGCGCCAAGCTCCTCGATCGAGCCATCGGCCCTTTCGACCCAGTTGCGTCCGGCGCTTGCTTTTCTGCCCCCCTCAATTCCGACCGGCGGCACCCGCCGGCGGTTGGCAAGGATGTTGGCGCGCATCGGCTCGAGGAAAGTGAGGCGGCGGACGACGCCATCGCCGCCGCGGTGCAGGCCCTTTCCGCCCGATCCTTCCCGGATCGAGAATTGCTCGAGCCGGACCGGAAGACGGGTCTCCAGCACTTCGGGGTCAGTCAGGCGGCTGTTCGTCATGTGCGTCTGGACGGCGCTGGTCCCGTCATGATCGGGGCCGGCGCCGGATCCGCCGGCGATGGTCTCATAATATTGGTGGCGCTCGTTTCCGAAGGTGAAATTGTTCATCGTTCCCTGGCTCGGCGCCAGCCGGCCGGTGGCTGCGAACAGGGCGTCGGTTACCGCCTGGCTCGTCTCGACGTTCCCGGCGACGACCGCGGCGGGATAGTCGGGCCTCAGCATCGAGCCTAGCGGCACGACCAGGGTTACCGGGCGAAGGCAGCCATCGTTCATCGGGATGGCGTCGTCGATCAGGGTCCGCAGGACATAGAGCGATGCGGCCCGAACGATCGAAAAAGGCGCGTTGAAATTGTCGGGAAGCTGCGAGCTCGTGCCGGTAAAGTCGAAGCATGCCGACCGGCTGGCCCGGTCGATCGAGATTCGGACCGCGATCAGGGCGCCATTGTCCATCTCGTAGGAAAATTCGCCGTCGTCGAGCCGGTCGAGAAGCCGGCGAACCGACTCCTCGGCATTGTCGAGGACATGGTCCATGTAGGCGGCCACGACGTCGGGACCATATTCGCGCGCAGTCTCTGCAAGTGAGCCGGCGCCCCGGATGCAGGCTGCAAGCTGCGCCCTCAGATCAGAAATGTTCCGGTCGGGATTGCGCGCCGGCCAGGCGCCGCTCGCGAGCAGGGCGCGCATTTCCGCCTCCCGGAAACGGCCCTCGTCGACCAGCAGGAAATTGTCGATCAGCACGCCCTCGTCGTCGATCGTCCTGCTGTCGGGCGGCATGGAGCCAGGAGCAATGCCGCCGATATCAGCGTGGTGCCCCCGCGCGGCGACGAACGCGGCCGGTTCGCTGGCTTGGTCGAGGAAGACCGGCACGATGACGGTGATGTCCGGCAGGTGCGTCCCACCGCGATAGGGATCGTTCAGCACATAGGCGTCACCCCGGCGGATCCCCCGCCCGTCACGAGCTCCTCCCCTCGTCTCGATGATCGTCCGGATGCTTTCTCCCATCGACCCGAGATGCACCGGGATATGCGGTGCGTTGGCGATGAGGTCGCCGGACGCATTGAAGATGGCGCAGCTGAAATCGAGCCGCTCCTTGATGTTGACCGAGGTGGCGGTGGACTGGAGCGCCACCCCCATCTCCTCGGCGATCGCCATGAACAGATTGTTGAATATCTCGAGCCGGACGGGGTCGACCTCGGTGCCTGCGGCATGAACCCTTTCGAGCGGCACCACCCGGGCGAGAAGGAGCGATCCGTCTTCCGCGCGGTCCGCCCTCCATCCTTCCTCGACGACGATCGTCGAGTTTGGCTCGAAGATGAGCGCAGGTCCCGTGACGGCCTTCCCTGTCCCGGACCGGGCAGCGACATCGGCAAGCGAGCCTCGCCTGGCACGGCTGCCAGCAATCGCGCCCACGGACAGCGCATCGAGGACCGGCTCGGCCGGGTCGACATAGCCGAACTGGAGCCGATGCCGCTCTTCGAACGCCGAGCGCATCTCGGCCGCCGAGCCAAGCTCGACCATGATGGTTGAATCGCTGCCCGGAGTCCGAAGGCGGGCATGGCGCTCGAACCTTATCTCTTCGACATCGAAGCCCTGGCTCTCAAGGTCGCCTGCGGCGGCCGACTCCAGCGCCCTGAGCCCTTCGCCGAAATCCTCGCCAAGTGGCTTCAGCCAGCTTGCCTCTCGGACCGATTTCACGTCGGCAAGGCCAATTCCATAGGCTGACAACAGGCCGGAAAGCGGGTGGACGAGGATGCGCTCCATCCCGAGCGCATCGGCCACGCGGCAGGCATGCTGGCCGCCCGCGCCGCCGAAACAGGCGAGCGTATAGCGCGAGACGTCATGGCCGCGGGCAATGGAGATCTTTCGGATCGCGGCCGCCATATTGTCGATCGCGATGGCCAGGAAACCCTCCGCGATCTCTTCCAGGCTCTTGGTTCCAGCGAGGCTCTCGGCAACCTCTTCCAGCCTGGCGCGCGAAGCGCCGGGGTCGAGCGGCTGGTCGCCACCCGGCCCGAAAACGGCAGGGAACCGGGAGGGGTCAATTCGCCCGAGGAAGAGGTTGCAGTCGGTAATCGTGAGCGGCCCGCCTGCTCCATAGCAGGCCGGCCCTGGTCGCGCCCCGGCGGATTCGGGCCCGACCCGGAAGCGCATTCCATCGAACCGGCACAAGGAGCCGCCGCCGGCGGCGATGGTATGGATCTTCAGCATCGGCGCCCGGATGCGGACGCCAGCGACCAGATTCTCGTCGGCGACCTCGAAATGGTCGGCATAATGGGAAACGTCTGTGGACGTCCCTCCCATGTCGAACCCGATCAGCCTCACGCTTTCCCCCGCCCCGAAATGGGGCCGGCTTGCAGCGACCATGCCGACAACACCGCCTGCCGGGCCGGAGAGGATCGCGTCCTTGCCGCGAAAGGCCCGGGCAGCGGTGAGCCCGCCGTTCGACTGCATGAACTGGAGTGGCACCTCTTTGCCGAGGCCGCCTGCGACCCGTTCGACATAACGTCCGAGGATCGGCGAGAGATAGGCATCGACAACCGTCGTGTCGCCCCGGCCAACCAGCTTGATCCTCGGCGCAACTTCATGGCTCACGGATATCTGGGAAAAGCCGACGTCCCGGGCGATGGCAGCGAGGCGCTTTTCATGCTCGGTATATCGCCAGCCGTGCATGAGGAGGATCGCGAGAGCATCGATCCCGTCCGAGCGAATGGCCTCGAGCGACCGGCGTGCCCTTTCCTCGTCGAGCGGTCGAACGACCGCCCCGTCGGCGCCGACCCGTTCGTCGATCTCGACCACCGATTCATAGAGCATCGATGGAAGGACGATGTGGCGCGCGAAAATCTCGGGGCGGGCCTGGTATCCAATGCGAAGTGCGTCGGCAAAACCGCGGGTAACCGCGAGAGCAAGCCTTTCGCCCTTTCGCTCGAGGAGCGCATTGGTCGCGACCGTCGTCCCCATCCGCACCTCGCCCGTTTCCCCGCGCTCGGCGGCGATGATCCGGCGAATGGCCTCGAGTGCCGCATCTTCATATTGCCCGGGATTTTCCGAGAGGAGCTTTTCAACCCTCAGCCGGCCGTCCGACGAGGTGGCGACCACGTCGGTGAAGGTACCCCCTCTATCGATTGCAAAGTTCCAGCGGCTCACCGAGCCTATCGAAGCAGAAGCGGGCTTCGCCGCCAAGCCGTGGATTGCGGAGAAGCGCAGCCATCACGCCTTCAGACATATTTTCGCAAATTTTTTTGGCTTCCCCGGGAACCGAAGCTTGAACTGACCGTTCTTATGGCGTGATCCAGAGATGGATCATGGAGTCCCGGCAACTTCGGTTGCCGGGACTTATCTTTTGCGCGGGAGACGCTAGAGATCTCCGGCCCGCATCCCTGATAATTTCATGCGCCGTGCTCGCTCGCCAAGCGGATATTTGTTGCCGTTGGCGCAGTTGAACAGGACCACCCTTTCGTCCCGGCCAACCAGCCCGCGCCGAAGCGCCTGCCGCCAACCGGCGAGCACCGCTCCTCCTTCGGGGCACAGAAGCATCCCGTCCAGGCGCGCTGCCTCTTCGACTCCCTCCTTGATTTCCTCTTCCGGGACCGCAATCGCGGCCCCGCTGCTCTCGCGAACCGCGCGGAGGATCAGGAAATCACCGATGGCCCGTGGCACCCGGATCCCGGTTGCCATGGTCGCCGCTCCTTCCCAGCGCTCCGCGAACTCGGCACCCTTTTCCCAGGCCCGGACGATGGGCGCGCAACCCGCGGCCTGCACTGCAAACATCCGCGGCCGCTCGGGGCCGATGAGGCCGGTCCTTTCCAGCTCTTCGAACGCTTTCCACATGCCGATCAGCCCGGTCCCGCCGCCGGTGGGATAGAAAATGGCATCCGGAAGCTGCCATTCGAGCTGCTCTGCCAGCTCGAGACCCATCACCTTCTTTCCCTCGACGCGATAGGGTTCCTTCAGCGTCGAGCAGTCGAACCAGCGACCCTGCGAGGCACCTTCGGCGACGATCCTGCCGCACTCGTCGATCTGGCCGTCGGCAATGATCAGGTCGGCGCCATAGGCCCCGGTTTCGCGAACATTGATTTCCGGCGTCTCTTCCGGGCAGACGACAAGCGATCTCATCCCGGCCCGCGCCGCATAGGCTGCGAGCGCGGCGCCTGCGTTTCCATTTGTCGGAAGGGCGATGCGGCTTACACCGAAGTGGCGGGCCATGCTGACCGCGACCGCCATTCCGCGCGCCTTGAACGAGCCAGTCGGCAGACGTCCCTCGTCCTTTACCAGCGGCGGGCGCACGCCCTCTCGCAGTGCCAGCCGCTCGAGGCAAATGAGCGGCGTCTGCGGCTCGCCAAGGCTGACGGGCTCCGCCTGCCCGGGAAGAGGGAGGAGCTCGCGCCATTTCCACATGCCGGAAGGGCGCTGTGAAAGCATCTCCCGGCTTAGCCGGGTGGAGACAGCATCGAGGTCGTAGCGCGCGAGAAGCGGCATTCCGGCCGCGGAAAGGTTCTGGATTTGCGAGCAGTCGTGATGCTCGCCCGTCCTTGAACATTCGAGGTGGGTCATGAACATGGAACGGACAGGGTTAACCCGGGAGCCGGGCCTGCGCGAGCCCCCGCCTTCGACGAACGGCAGCCTCCATCCGACAAGCTGTACCCGGCCTCGTTTGCGATATTATAACATTTCTTCTAGGAGGCATCATCTCCTGACACCAGCTTTCGGATTTCCATGTTCCGTTCTGCATCCTTGCTCGCCATTGCCTCGTCGCTGCTTTCCTCACCGCTCCAGGCCCAGACAGTGCCGGGTGAGACGAGCCCCGTCCCCCTCGCGGGCGAGCAGGACCACCACGAGCATGACGACGAGATCGTCGTCACCGGCGTTCGCCGCAAGGCCGGTGACGTGCTTGGGGGCCTTTCGGTGCTCGACGCCGACGAGCTTGCGAGGGAAGTTCGGCCAAGCCTTGGCGAAACCCTTGCCCGACAGCCCGGCGTCAGCGCCTCCAGCTTCGGCCCGACCGCGTCGCGGCCGATCCTTCGCGGATTGTCGGGTGACCGGATCCGGGTGCTGACGGACGGCATCGGAAGCTTCGACGTGTCCTCCTCGAGCCCCGACCATGCCGTGGCCCTGACCCCGCTCACCGCCGAGCGGATCGAGGTGCTGCGCGGACCCTCTGCCCTGCTCTATGGATCCTCGGCAATCGGCGGCGTGGTCAATGTCATCGACCGCAGGATCCCGCGGCGCCAGCCTTCCGGCGGCTTCGATGCCAATGGCCTCATTGGCTATGGCTCCGCCGCCGAGGAGGCCAGCGCGAACCTTTCGATTGATGGCGAAGTTGCTCCCAACCTCGTCGTGCATGCCGACGGCAACTGGTCGAAGAGCGATGACCTGAGGACCGGCGGCCATCTCCTGACCAATGAACTGCGCGAACAGGCAATGGCCAGCAGCAGCCCGGAGATCCAGGCCCTCGCCGGTCTCGAGGGCGAACTGCCCAATAGCGCAGCGAGAAGCTGGGAAGTCGCAGGCGGCGTCGCCTATGTCGACGGCCCGCTCAATGTCGGCGTTTCGGTCACCCGGCACGACGCTCTTTACGGCGTACCGGTCCGCTTCTCGCTGGATCCCGAGATCGAGGCAGAGGCTCCGCTGATCGATGTCGTGCAAACCCGCTACGATGCGAGAGCCGAGGTTCCGCTGTCGGGCTTTCTCGAGCAGCTGCGCCTTCGCGCCGGCTATTCAAAGTACCGCCACCACGAGATCGAGGAATCGGGCGAGGTCGCCTCGACCTTCCGCACCAGCGGCGGCGAAGGCCGCGCGGAATTCGTCCAGAGGGAAGCTGGTGGCTGGGGCGGCACGTCCGGCATCCAGTATGTGGAGCGCAAGGTCAGCATCGCAGGCGAAGAGAAATTCCTTCCGGACGCGAAGCAGCGACAGGCCGGGCTTTTCACCATGCAGGCTCTCGTCAACGGGCCGCTCCGGCTCGAGGGAGGACTGCGCGTCGAGTTCAGCAAGCTGAGTGCTGCGGAAGATGCCAGCCTCGAGACACCCCGGACGAGCCGCCAGTTCACCACCGTCTCGGCATCGGCCGGCGCGGCCTATGAGATCCTGGATGGCTGGCGCGCCGGGCTCACCCTTTCACGAAGCGCCCGGGCCCCGTCGATCGACGAATTGTTCGCCAACGGCCCGCACGCCGGGACCCAGGCTTTCGAAACGGGCAACCCCGACCTCGAGCCGGAAAGAAGCATCGGCCTCGAGGCAAGCATCCGGAGGCAGGCCGGCCGGATTAGGATTGGCGCCACCGCCTATTACAACCGTTTCTCCAACTTCATCTTCCAGGCGCCGACGGGAGAAATCGAGGACGATTTGCCGGTCTACGCCTACCGCCAGGGCAAGGCGAACTATTATGGCTTCGAGGTGGAGGCCAATGCCGAGCTCGGCGACGCCCTTGGCATCCACTGGGACGCCGACCTCATCGCTGACTATGTGCACGCGAGGGTGAGGGATTTCGGACCCGCGCCCCAGATCCCGCCGCTCCGGCTGCTGGGCGGCCTTAGCGCCAATGGCGGCCCGGTCGAAGCCCGGCTCGAGGTCGAGCATGCGTTCCGGCAGAAAAGGAACGCTCCGCTGGAAACTGAGACGGCAGGCTACACGCTGGTCAATGCCTCTCTCGACTGGCAGCCGATCGAGGATCGGCCGGAGATCAAGCTTGGCATCGCGGCCAACAATATCTTCGATGTCGTCGCGCGGCGCCATTCAAGCCTGCTCAAGGACTATGCGCCGCTTGCCGGCCGCGACATCAGGCTGACGGCAAGCTTCGGCTTCTAGCGGCAGATTGGCTGGCAGGCCGCCGGCCGTGCCGCCTCCCTTCGAGAGCCTGTCGCACCGCCGAATGGAAAGGGGCGGCCGCTCCTATCAGGGGTGGAGCGGCCGCCCAGGTCTCGGGACGGGGGGTGGGGAAAAGCGTCCCGATTGCCTAAAGATCAATGCCCGATGCGATCGCCTCCAGCTTGCGGACGCGTTCCTTCAGGTCCGCCAGTTCGATCCGGCCGGTCGCCGGCGGAAAATCGGGGTCAGCGCAGTTGCTCGCAAGCTCGAGCCGCTTGTAGTCCAGCCAGGACTGCCATCCCTTGAGGCCGGCCACGCATGCGAGGCCCATCGCCAGGAGCATCGTTGCGCCGATCATCGCGATGGATAGCGGTTCCATCATTTCTCCTCCCTCAGCGCCTCGATCTCGCGCGCAAGTTCGTCATTCTGGCTGTTGAGATGATGGTCGATCGCCATCATCCGGCGGTCGTTCACGTCCAGCTTGGTCCGGAGGTCATGGACCGATGTCCGGCCGCGGCGGGGAGCCGCCATCCTTTCGAAATCGGATCCCTGGTCGGCCCTGCGCTTCACGCGGTTGCGCTGGAGGTGAAGGTAGATTCCTGCAGCGACATAGGCGATGAGCGCCAGCTTCCAGCTGACCAGGATCGCGGTCGCTGCAAAGCCGAGGCGCACGAACGTCGGGTCTATGTTGAAGACCTCGCCGATGGTCGAGCAAACGCCGGCCAGCTTCTTGTCGTGGCGGTTCAGCGAATAGCGGTCAGACACTGGCATTTCCTTCCCTCAGTTGCGAGCCGCGAGAGCGGACTTCATCGCTTCCAGCTCCGCATCGACCAGGTCGGCGGCTCGAAGCTCGGCAATTTCCTCCTCGAGGCTCTTGGGACCGCTCAGTGCCAGTGCGTCGGCACGGCCTTCGGCGAAATCCGCACGGCGCTCGAGGATCTCGAACTTGGCGAATGCCTCTTCGGTGCGGCTGCCATGGAGCACTTCCCGGGTCCTGGCGCGGGTCATCGCGCTTTCCAGCCGCGAGGCAATGGCGTTCTGCCGTGCGCGGGCCTCGGCGAGCTTGGCCTGGAGCCGCTGGATATCGGCCTCGTAGCCCCGCAGCACCTGCTCGATCTGGCTGATCTCGGCGTGCAGGCTCTCGGCCATCTCGGCCGCCTTCTGCTTTTCCGCGAGCGCTGCCCGGGCCAGGTCCTCGCGACCCTTTTCAAGGGCCAGCTCGGCCTTTTCCGTCCAGCCATGCTGGAGTTCGTCGAGGCGGGTGCATGCCCGGCGCATCTCCTTGATGTCGGCGATCGAGCGGGCGGCGGTGGCGCGCACCTCGACGAGCGTCTCTTCCATCTCGACGATGATCATCCGGATCATCCGGGCCGGGTCTTCCGACCGGTCGAGCAGGTCCGACATATTGGCTGCGATGATGTCCCGGGTGCGGGTGAAGATCGGGCCGGAAAGGATGCCTCCGAGCGGAGCCAGGCGGCTGCCGGAGTCGATCCTCTCCCCGGTCTGCCGCGGGATGCGGACTGCCGGGACGGCCACGATCGGTTCAAGTTCAGGCATAGGTGACAACTTCCACTGGGCTGGCGGAAACCTGGGCCGGCGCTACTGCCGCACCCACGGCGATGGTGGTCATCAGCAGCGCTGCAAAGGCGGCGATCAGCTGGCGTTCAAACTTCAAGCCGGACATCGTCCAATCTCCCTTTTTTCGGCCCGGCTGGCTTTCGGCGCCGGTCCGCCCCATTCCTTTCAAGACCCGTGCCAATCGCTGATTTCAGCCATTTCTTCACACGTCAGCATATTTTGACCAGTGGGGATGGCGGGATTTCCCACCAGCAGTTGGGAGGATCGCCCACCCCCTTTTCCGCCCAACCCGGGGAATATTGCGAACGTTGAAGCGAGCGCTGCCGCCCGCGTGACAAAGGGGATCGCCCGAGGCTGCTTAACTGCGCCTTTACCGTTATTGGCTTAAACGCCAGCGATGAGCTGGATATCGGGCAGGACTGGTCTCATCGCAGCCCGGATGGCCCTTGTCATTGGGGCCCTGGCACCTCGCGCCGGCCCTGGGGCAGGGAAGCATGACCGATGAATGAACTGGCTGGCCTTCGCGTCCGCGGCGTCCTCATGCTGACCATGCTCGGCTGGACGTCGACCGCCGTGCTCCTGCTCCTCGCGCTCCTGTTCGATTTCCGGAATGAATTTCTGCCGGTCCTGCTGTCGGCCTCGATCAACATCGTCCCGACCCTTTATGCCCTCAAGGAGCGCTACGACGTTCCGGCCGGCGTCGCGTTCGGGATCATGGCCTCGATCCAGCCTGCTCTCCTCATTTTGATGCTCGAGGGCCACCCCTGGCAGATGGAAGGCCATATGTATTTCTTCGTCGGGCTGGCTGCGCTGACGCTGGTTTGCGACTGGCGGCCGCTCGCCGTGGCAGCCGGCGCGATCACGGCCCATCACCTGCTCCTGGGCTATCTCGCGCCCGAATGGGTGTTCATCGGTTCGGGTGAGCTGGCGCGGATCCTCGTCCACGCCCTTTGCGTGTCGATGGTCTGCGCGGTCCTTGGCCCGATGATGGTGCACATGGGAAGGCTGTTCGTCGAGCAGGCCGAGGCCAGGCTGGCAAGCGAGGCTTCCGCGGCCGATGCGCTGAGGTCGGCGAATTCCGCGGGGCAGGCGCTCGAGGAAGCGCGCACGGCCAAGGCGGAGGTCGAAGCCGAACGAGACAAGCGCTTCGAGGCCGAGCGGCGGGCCAATGCCGACGCGAGGCGCGAAGAACTGATCGCCCTGGCGGCCGCCTTCGAAACCTCGGTCGCAAGCGTGGTCCAGTCCGTCGGATCGGCCGCCGAGCAGCTCGAGCGCGCCGCGATGAACATGCACCGCTTCGCAAGTGACGCGGGTGAACAGTCGGCAAGCGTTGCAGGTGACGCCGAGACCGCGTCACGAAATGCCATGCAGGTGTCGGCCAGCGTGAGTGACCTGTCGAAATCCATCCTGAGCATCGCGGCCACCGCCGACCGCCAGGCCGAGCTCGGCAAAGCTCCCCGCGGTGCCTCGCGGCCTCGCCTGGGCGTGCACGGCGTTGGGCGGCTGGGCCGTCGTCTCGGCGGGATCCTTGCGGCCGGAGCACGCCATGCTGTTCGGCGCCCTCGTCCTGATCGTGCTCGTCGCGACGGCCGCACGGGGAAGAAGTGATCCGCGCCCTTTCCGAGCAGGCGGCCAATGTCGAGAAATTCGTGGGCCTCATCCAGGGCGTTGCCTCCCAGACCAACATGCTCGCGCTCAACGCCACGATCGAGGCCGCCCGGGCCGGCGATGCGGGCCGCGGCTTTGGCGTGGTTGCCGCCGAGGTGAAGGCGCTCGCCAGCCAGGCCCATGACGCCTCCGGGCAGATCAACGAGATTGTGCTCGGGATTAGCACCGGCGCCGCAAGGGCCGACGGCGTGATCGGCGAGGTCGCCCGTGCCATGGCCGACCTCGAGCAGGCGGCCAGCCAGATGCGCAATGCGATTGCAGACCAGAGCAGCGTCGCGACGCTGATCGAGCAGAGCGCCGTCGACAGCGCGGCCGGCGCAACCCAGATCGCCCAGACGATAGGCCAGGTCGCGAAAGCTGCCAGCGAAGCCCGTCAGTTCTCGGACGAGATCCAGGCTTCCGCCTCGAGCCTCACCAGGGTTGCCGAGGGGCTGGAAGCCGCGACCAACGAGTTTCTTTCCCAGCTCCGGGCTGCCTGAGGCGGGAACAGCCGGCCTTCTGGCGCGCTGACCCCAGCACAGCAACAAGGAGCATTACAATCGATGTTGGCAAAAATACTTGGCGCCGTCGCAGGCGAAAAAATCGCCGGGCGCAACAACAAGCTTAGCGGGGCGCTGGTCGGCGCCGCAGTCCCGGTAATCGCGAGGCGTGGCCTTGGCACGCTGGGAGTTGCGCTTGCCGCGGGCTGGGCCGCGAAGCGGCTCATTGATCGGAGGCGCGGATCGAGGACGTCATCGCGGGGGTAGGCGGCCGGCTAGAGGCTGACCTCTGAAAGCCGGCGGGAAGTTCAGGCCTGCGGGTCCTGCTCCGCCGGCTCCCCGCCATCCTCATAGAAAGGCTCGACCTTCCCCTTGAGGGTCATGGTCATCGGGTTGCCGTACCGGTCGCGGCTGCGGCCGACTGCCATCCGGATCCACCCCTCGGAGATGCAATATTCCTCGACATTGGTCTTCTCGGTTCCGTTGAAACGGATGCCGACACCATGCTTCAGCACCTCGTCATCGAAATGCGGACTCCTCGGGTCGAGCGAAAGTCGGTCGGGAAGCGGCTTCTTCGCTTCGTTCTTGTCCGTCTGTGCCATGGGCAGGCGCCCTAGCCTTTCGACGTCCCGGCCGTCAATTCGACGAACGGCGGCTGGCCCCACGTTGTCATCGGCCGACCCTGCCGCCAAAGTCGCGCCGTTTTTCAAGCACAAGCCGGTGGGGTCTTTCATGCGCCAACTTTCCTGTCTTCTTTCCTGCACGCTGCTCGCGGCGGCCGGCGCCATTGCACAGCCGGCGCCGACGCCGCCCGTCGCGCCGCCCCCGCCGCAGCCGGGCCAGGCCCAGCCGCTGACGCAGGAACGGCCGGAGGGAATTGCGCCGGCACCCACGAGCCAGGGCGACCGGGACGCCAAGTGGGACGTCACGGCCCGTCACGGCCCCGGGCGGGAAGTGGTGATCGATACCCGCCGGGGGACCTGGATGTCGCTGGACGTCTCGCCGGATGGCCGGGAAATCGCCTTCGACCTGCTTGGCGACATCTACGTGATGCCCATCGAGGGCGGCGAGGCGCGGCCGCTTCTTTCCGGCCACGCGTGGGAAATGCAGCCGCGCTACTCCCCCGACGGCAGCGAGATCGCCTTCACCTCGGACCGCGGCGGCGGTGACAATATCTGGGCCGTCAGGCGGGATGGCTCGTCCCCGCGGCAGATCACCAGCGAGGATTTCCGGCTGCTGAACCAGGCCGACTGGTCGCCGGACGGCAACTACATCGTCGCGAGGAAGCATTTCACCTCGGCCCGCTCGCTCGGAGCCGGCGAGATGTGGCTCTACCACCGGACCGGCAATGCCAAGGGCGGCGGCGTGCAGATGACCAAGGCGCGAACCAAGCAGAAGGACACCAACGAGCCCGCATTCTCGCCCGACGGACGCTACCTTTATTTCTCGGACGACGCGACGCCCGGCGAAGTGTTCGAATATTCCCGGGACGTGAACGGCCAGATCTACGTGATCCAGCGGCTCGACCGGCAGACCGGAGAGATCGAGACGCTGGTCGACGGGCCCGGCGGGGCGATCCGGCCAACCCCCTCGCCCGACGGCAAGAGCCTCGCCTTCATCAGGCGGGTCCGGTACAAGTCGACACTGATGCTGATGGACCTCGCGTCGGGCCGCATCACGCCGCTGACCGACATGCTCGACCGCGACATGCAGGAAACCTGGGCGGTCCACGGCGTCTACCCCGGGATGAGCTGGACGCCCGATGGCAAGTCCATCATTTTCTGGGCCAAGGGCGGCATTCACCGGATCGACGTTGCCTCGCGCCAGCTAAGCGAGATCCCGTTTCACGTGAGCGGGACCCGCTGGGTCGAAAATGCCGTTAGGCAAAGCCACGAGGTGGCGCCCGACAGCTTCAAGACGAAGATGGCAAGGTTCGCCCAGAAGAGCCCGGACGGCCGGCGCATCGTCTACGAGACGCTCGGCAGCCTGTGGATCGCCGACGGTGACGGGAGCAACCCCCGGCGCCTCACGCGGGGCGAGGCTTTCGAAAGCTATCCGACCTTTTCCAGGGACGGTCGCCAGATCGCCTATGTTTCCTGGGATGACGAGCGGGCGGGGCGCGTCATGGTGGTTGGCGCGAACGGTGGCGAGGCGCGGGCGGTAACGCCAGAGCCCGGCCATTATGTCGAACCCAGCTTCTCGCCGGACGGCAAGCTGGTCGCCTACCGCAAGACGAGGGACGGATTCCTCACGACGCCGCTGTGGGGACGCGATCCCGGCCTATACGTCGTGCCGACCGCCGGCGGGACCCCCAGGAGAATAGCAAAGAAGGGCCGGCAGCCGATGTTCGGCGCCACGAGCGACCGGGTCTTTTTCACCGACACGGGCGAGGAGGAAAAGCGGCTGCTCAAGTCGGTTTCCGTCCATGGCACCGAGGAAGTGACCCACCTCGTGTCACAGAACGCCACAGATTTTGCGATGTCTCCGGACGAGCAGTTCATCGCCCGGACGGAACGCTACCAGGCCTATGTCATGCCGTTCGCGAGGGCTGGCCGTTCGATCGACATATCGCCCGACGGAAAGGCCCTCCCCCAGTCCCGGGTCAGCGCCGATGCGGGCGACTGGCTGCACTGGTCAGGGAACGGACGCTACCTCTACTGGAGCCAGGGGCCGAGGCTCTATGGCCTCGACGTCGGGGCAGCGGGCTCGTTCGCCGGCGGGAAACTCGGTCCGGCTCCGCAGGTCGCGGAACTCGGCATCGCCGCGAAGCAGGTGAAGCCCTCGACGGCCATTGCGCTCAGCGGGGCCCGCATCGTCACCATGAAAGGCGACGAGGTGATCGAGAACGGCACCATCCTGATCGAGGGCGACCGCATCTCGGCCGTCGGTCCAACCGCATCGATCAGCTACCCGGCGGGGACGCGCGTGGTCGATCTTGGCGGCAAGACGGTAATTCCAGGGCTCATCGATGCGCATTGGCACGGGTCGATGGGAACCGACCTCCTGATCCCGCAGCAGAACTGGTTTCACGCGGCAGCGCTTGCCTATGGGGTTACCAGCGTTCACGACCCCAGCAACGACACGTTCGAGATATTCGCGGCCTCCGAATATCAGCGGGCCGGGCGGATCCTCGGGCCGCGCATCTTCTCGACCGGCACCATCCTATATGGCGCCACCACGCCTTTTACAGTCGAGATCAACAGTCTCGACGATGCCCTCTCCCACCTCCGGCGGCTGAAGGCCTCCGGTGCATGGTCGGTGAAAAGCTATAACCAGCCCCGCCGCGAACAACGGCAGATGGTGATCGAGGCGGCGCGACAGCTGGGCATGGAAGTGGTGCCGGAAGGCGGGTCATTGTTCGAACACAACATGACGATGATCGCCGATGGCCACACGACGATCGAGCATTCCCTGCCGGTCGCCAACATATACGACGACGTGCTGCAGTTCTGGCGCGGGTCGGGAACGGCGTACACGCCGACCCTGGTCGTTGCCTATGGCGGTCCGTTCGGCGAGAATTACTGGTACCAGCACACCAATGTCTGGGCCGAGCCGATCCTGTCGCGGTGGGTCCCCCGGCCATTGCTCGACGCCCGCGCGCGGCGACCGGTGATGGTGCCGCCCGAGGAGGATAATGTCATCAGCGTGGCAAGGGTCGCCAATCAGATCAGCGAACTTGGCATCCCGGTCTCGATCGGCGCGCACGGGCAGCGCGAGGGACTTGGCGCCCACTGGGACATGTGGATGTTCGCCATTGGCGGGATGAGCAACCTCGAAGCCCTGAAAGCCGGGACCATCAACCCGGCGAAGGCGCTCGGGCTCGACCGCGAGCTCGGCAGCATCGAGGCCGGCAAGCTCGCGGACCTCGTCGTCCTGGATGCCAATCCGCTGGAGAATATCCGTAACTCGGCATCCGTATCGATGACGATGGTCGGCGGACGCCTGTTCGATTCAGACCTGCAGATCGTCGCCGGCGGGACTGGCGGCTTCAAGCCATTCTGGTTTCACGAACAGGCCGGCGGCGCGTTCACGGCGGGATCCACGCTTGGCGTTCCGCACGAGGATTGAGCCAGGCCGTTCAGCGAGTGGACAGGTTTCCCGCTACATGATGTGACATTGTTACATAGCAGGGGGAGCGTTACATGCCGCGTCTTGCCAAGACCCACTTGCTTGCTGCTGTTGCCGTCATGGCCCTCGGGACCGGTGCGCTCGCGGTCGGTTCCCGGCCCGGGGCCCGGGGGCCGGCCACGGATGTCGCGAGGGCCGGCGGGGAGCTTTCATCGTTCCGGTCGGACGCGGAGCTTCTCCAGCTGCTCGAATCGCGGCGTCGGCAGATCCTTCGCCGGAACGCTGCCACGCCCGTCCCGCCGCCGCCGCCGTCCCCGCCGCCCGTAGCGGAGTCTGCAGCTCCGGCCGCGCAGGCGCCAAGCGACCGGATCACCAATACCCAGGAAGCCGGGGTCGACGAGGGGGGCATCGTCAAGAAGCGCGGCGACCTGCTCGTCATCCTGCGGCGCGGGCGGCTGTTCACCGTGTCGGTCGCCGGCGGGCAGATGCGCCCCGTCGACCAGGTCAATGCTTTCCCGCCCGGCGTCACCGGCGGCGGCGACTGGTATGACGAAATGCTGATCTCGGGAAACCGGGTGATAGTCATCGGCTACAGCTATGCCCGCGGCGGAACCGAGGTGAACCGCTTCCGCCTGTCCCCGGATGGCCGCCTGCGCTTCGAGGATGCCTATCATCTTCGCTCGAACGACTATTATTCGTCGCGCAACTATGCATCCCGGCTGATCGGGACCCGCCTCCTTTACTATACGCCCCTAAGCCTTGGCTGGGGATCGACCGATCCATTTTCCGCCTTCCCGGCCATCAGCAGGTGGCAGGGCGACCGCTCCCAGTTCAGGCGCATCGCCCGGGCCCGGGACGTCTATGTCGTTCCCTCGCTGAAGAATGACGAGGAGGCGACGCTCGACACGCTTCACAGCGTCATTGACTGCGACCTTGCCGCCCCGGTGCTCGATTGCAGGGCGACCGCCGTCCTTGGTCCGGCGAGCCGCACCTTCTATGTCAGCCCGACGGCGGTCTATCTTTGGGTAAGCGACGCCCGGCACTGGCGCGCATCCCGGCGCGGCGCCGCCCAGAGCTGGCTTTATCGAATGCCGCTGGACCCGGGAGAAAAACCATCGGCGATTGCTGCCGCTGGCCAGCCAACCGACCAGTTCAGCTTCCGCGAGGACCCTCGCCAGGGCCTGGTCGACGTGCTGGTCCGGCGCGACGGCGGCGGTGACTGGATGTGGAACAGCGAAGAGGGAAGCGACGGGGATGTAGCGCTGCTGTCCGTCCCGATCCGCTGGATGGGCGATGGAAGCCGAGCCCTTCCAAGATCGCGCTATCGCCCCTTGCCTCCTGTCGGGGCGAACGCCTGGAATTTCCAGAACCGCTTCGTTGGCAACCACATCCTCTATGGCGGCCATGGATATCGCGGCGGCGAGACCGGCACGCTGGTGGCCGCGGGCCTGCGCGGTGGGCCGGTGGCGCAGCTTCGCCTGCCACATGCCATCGAACGGCTTGACCAACTTGGCGACGACGGCGTGGTTATCGGCAATGACCCGCGGGGCGGCCTCGTCTTCACTGCCGTCGACCTGAGGCGCCCGGCGGCGCGCATCGGCAATAGCTTCACCTTCCCGTCGGCAAGCCAGGGCGAGAACCGGAGCCAGGCCTTCTTCTACCGACCCGACAATGCCGACGGCTCATCGGGGCTGCTGGGCCTGCCGATCGCGACCAGCTTGCCGGCGCCACAGGCGAGGTTCTTAGGGTCGGGCTCATCGGTCCTGTTCCTGAAACGCGAGCACCGCCTGTTCGAAATGGCCGGGCGGCTCGACGCCGACCCGGGCCGGGCAAGCGACGATGGATGCGTTGCAAGCTGCGTCGACTGGTACGGCAACGCGCGCCCGATCTTCATTGGCAACCGGCTGTTTGCGCTCATGGGCTATGAGCTGGTCGAAGGCAGGATGGCAAATGGCGCGATCCACGAGGTTGACCGGGTCAACTTCGCTCCGCCGCCGCCGAGCCGGCCTCGCCGCTCCTAGCCAAAGCTCCCAACCGCCCGGCGCATTCTGGAGCGCCGCGGCAGTTGCCATGGTTGCTCGCGCGCGCGGACCGCACTAAGCGGACCCCAAATGAGCGACAAACCCCAAATGCGCCGCAACCGGCCGGCGCTGGCACTGCATGTGCCCGAGCCGCCATTCCGGCCGGGCGACACGCCCGACTTTTCATCGATCAGCGTGCCTCCGGCGGGAGAGGCGCCGCGGCCCGATATCTCCGCCCCTGCCGCCGAGACGTTCCCGCTTTGCGACCAGCTGGTCCGGGTGCTTGACGAGGAGTCACGCGCAGTCGGGCCCTGGGATCCGCGGATCGATGCCGACAGCTTGCGCAAGATGCTGAAGGACATGAAGACCGTCCGCCGGTTCGACGATCGCATGTACCGGGCCCAGCGGCAGGGCAAGACCAGCTTTTACATGAAGTGCACGGGCGAAGAGGCGATCGCGGTTGCTGCGGCAGCCGCGATGGACCCCGACGACATGCATTTTCCAACCTATCGCCAGCAGGGCCTGCTAATCGCTCGCGGTTATCCGCTGAAAACGATGATGTGCCAGATCTATTCCAACGCCGGTGACCCGCTGCACGGCCGGCAGCTCCCGATCATGTACTCGGACAAGGCCCATGGCTTCTTCTCCATCAGCGGCAATCTCGGCACCCAGTTCCCACAGGCCGTCGGCTGGGCGATGGCATCGGCGATAAGGGGCGACAGCCGGATCTGCATGGGCTGGATTGGCGACGGGGCGACTGCGGAGGGCGACTTCCACTCGGCGATGACCTTCGCGGCGGTCTACCAGGCGCCGGTGATCCTGGGGGTCGTCAACAACCAATGGGCGATCTCGAGCTTTTCCGGGATCGCGGGTGCCGAACAGGCAAGCTTTGCAAGTCGTGCGATCGGCTATGGCATTGCCGGGCTTCGGGTGGACGGCAATGACGCGCTCGCGGTCTACGCGGCGGTACGCTGGGCATCCGAGCGGGCGCGGACCAATAATGGGCCGACCCTCATCGAGTTCTTCACCTACCGGGCCGAGGGCCATTCAACCTCGGACGACCCGAGCGGATACCGGGCGAAGGGCGAAGCGGAAAAATGGCCGCTCGGGGACCCGATCGAGCGGCTGAAGGCCCATCTCATGGCAATCGGCGAATGGGACGAGAAGCAGGACGAAGAACTGGACAGCCAGGTCGATGCGGCGGTGAGGAGCGCCCAGAAGGAAGCCGAGGCAGTCGGCACGCTCCCCGACCAGGGCTTCGATAACATCCCGTCCATGTTCGAGGATGTCTACGCCGAGACTCCCTGGCATCTTTCCGAGCAGCGTGACGAGGCCCTCGCCGAGGCCCGCGAATATCTTGGGCACGAACCGCAATGACCACGCGCAACATGATAGAGGCGATCAACGACGCCCACCGCGTCATGATGGAGCGGGACGAGAACATCGTCGTGTTCGGCGAGGACGTCGGTTATTTCGGCGGCGTCTTCCGTGCGACTGCCGGCCTCCAGCAGCAGTTTGGCAAGACCCGCTGCTTCGACGCCCCGATCAGCGAGGGCGGTATTGTCGGGACCGCGGTCGGAATGGCCGCCTATGGCCTGAAGCCCGTCATCGAGATCCAGTTCGCAGACTATATCTATCCCGGCTACGACCAGATCGTCAGCGAAGTTGCCCGGATACGTTACCGGACCGCCGGCGAATGGACCATGCCGATGGTGATCCGCACTCCCTATGGCGGCGGCATCTTCGGGGGCCAGACACACAGCCAGTCCCCCGAGGCGCTGTTCACCCACGTCGCGGGCCTGAAGGTCGTTGTTCCATCCAATCCGCGGGACGCCAAGGGCCTGCTCATTGCAGCCATCGAGGACCCGGACCCGGTGATCTTCTTCGAGCCGAAGCGGATCTACAACGGCCCGTTCGACGGTCACCATGACCGCCCGGTCACTCCCTGGGCCAAGCATGAACTCTCCGAGGTACCCGATGGCCATTACAAGGTCCCGCTCGGAAAGGCACAGCTGGTCCGGGAGGGCGAAGCGTTGACGGTCCTCGCCTATGGCACGATGGTCCATGTCGCGCTGGCCGCGGTCGAGGAAAATGAAATCGACGCCGACGTCATCGACCTGAGAACGCTTGCCCCGCTCGACATCGAGACGATCGAGGAAAGCGTGAAGAAGACGGGCCGGTGCCTCGTCGTCCAGGAGGCAACCAGGACGAGCGGGTTTGGAGCGGAGCTCGCGGCCCTGGTCCAGGAGCGCTGCTTCTATCACCTCGAATCCCCGGTCGAACGGGTGACGGGCTGGGACACGCCCTACCCCCACGCATATGAATGGGTCTATTTCCCTGGACCCATCAGAATGAAGAACGCCCTCAAGAAGGTGCTGGAGGCATAATGGGTCTCTACCAGTTCAAGCTACCCGACATCGGCGAAGGCATCGCCGAGGCGGAAATCGTCGCCTGGCACGTCAGTGTCGGCGACAGGGTCGAGGAAGACCAGCAGATTGCCGACATGATGACCGACAAGGCGACGGTCGAAATGGAAAGCCCCGTCGCGGGCGTGGTCAAGAAGCTCGCCGGCGAAGTCGGCGACCAGGTCGCGATCGGCTCGGTCCTCGTCGAGATCGAGACGGAAGGCGAGGACGCCGCCGCAGCCCCGGCCAAGAGCAGGGATGAGCGGCCAATCGCCGATGGCTAGGAAAGCCCGACCGAGCAGCAGGAAGCTGCCATTCCGGTAATGGCGGTAGAAGAGGCGCCCAGCGTTACCGCCCCGGCGAAGAAGGCTCCGGCCGTGGCGGACGTGCCTGCCAGCGGCGGAGAAGGGCCCCCCGCCGGCGGACATGCGAAGGTACTGGCCTCGCCCGCGGTAAGACAGCGGGCACGCGACCTGGGGATCGACCTTTCAAAGGTCAGGTCAAGCGGCGAGCGAATTCGTCACGCCGATCTCGACTCCTACCTGCTCTACAATGGTGGCAGCGTCACTGGGCGCGGCGCGGCGGCGGTCCCCGATGAAACGGTGAAAGTCGTCGGCCTGCGCCGCAAGATCGCCGAGAACATGCAGGAGGCGAAGCGGCGCATTCCCCACTTCACGCTGGTCGAGGAGTTCGACGTCACCGCCCTCGAGGAAACAAGGGCGATGATGAACCGGGACCGCGGGAGCGAGCCAAAGCTCACCCTCCTCCCCTTCCTCATCACCGCGATGGGCAAGGCGCTGCAGAGCTGGCCAATGCTCAATGCGACCTTCGACGATGACAATATGACGCTGACGCGTCATGGCGCGGTGCACCTCGGAATGGCGACCCAGACGCCTGGCGGGCTGATGGTGCCGGTCATCCGCAACGCCCAGTCGAAAAGCGTATGGGAACTGGCCCGCGAAATTCTCCGGCTCGCGGAAGCCGCGAGAAGCGGCAAGGCGGCACGTGACGAGCTGACGGGATCGACCATCAGCCTGTCGAGCCTCGGCCCGATGGGCGGGGTGACCTCGACCCCGGTCATCAACCGGCCCGAAGTCGCGATCATTGCCGTCAACAAGGTTCGCGAGATGCCGGTGATCATCGATGGCGAGCTCGAGGCCCGCAAGCTGATGAACCTGTCGCTCAGCTGCGATCACCGGGTCGTCGACGGATGGGACGCCGCCAGCTTCATGCAGGAGCTGAAGGGCCTCATCGAAAATCCGCTGCGGCTGCTTTCGGCAGCCTGAGTTGCTCCTGCTTGCTGGCTCGGGGCGGCGCGCTGGCGTCCCGCCCCGAGACCAGGAAGGTATCAGGCAGCCAGCCTCTCGGTAACGAACAGGGCCTGCCTCATCGACGCCTCGCGCTGCTCGGGGCTGATGGCAAGTCCGTCGGCCGTCACGAATTCCGGCTCGATCCCGATGAAGCCGAACAGGCCGCGCAAGTAGGTTTCGAGATGCTCCAGCGGTGCCGCCGGAGAGCCCTCGCCGTAGAAGTTGCCCCTCGCGAGCGCGATGATGACCCTCTTGCTCCCGGCCAGGCCCTGAGAGCCATTTTCCGTGTATCGGAAAGTCTTTCCGGCAACGACGATGCGGTCGATCCATGCCTTGAGCTGGCTCGGGAGAGTGAAATTATACATTGGCGCGCCGACGACGACGGTGTCGGCGGCGAGGAACTCGTCGAGGATGCTCGAATCGGCGAACGCGTCGAGCGTTAGATGGGGCAGCGGCTCGGCGAACAGGTCGCGTGACACGACTTTGCGGCCCGCTTCGGCGGCCTGGAGCTGCCGGACGATCGAGTCGGTGAGGGCACGGCTGGCGCTGTTGTCGCCAGTAATGCTGCTGTCGATGCGCAATATGGTCATCTTTAGGTCCTTGGTATTGATTTGTTACCGGGACACTTTAAATAACCACCCATGGCGACCGCACAAGAACGCAAAATATTGTCACCGAGTCACATCGATGTGACCGACCGGGAAGAGCTTCACCAGAACTGCCGCCGGGTGACGCCGGTGCTCAACCGCGTTGGCGACAAGTGGAGCATGCAGGTGGTGATGCAGCTTGCCAGCGGGCCGAGGCGCTTTTCCGAACTGAAGCGCGCGCTCGACGGCGTTTCGCAGCGCATGCTGACGCTGACGCTTCGCGGGCTGGAGCGCGACGGTCTCCTCAGCCGACATGTCACGCCGACCATTCCGCCGCGGGTCGACTATGAGCTTACCGAGCTCGGCAACTCGCTGCGCGAGCCGGTAATCGCGCTCGGCCAATGGGCCCACGAGCATATCGACTGCATCAATGCCGCGCAGCAACGCTATGACGCGGCCCTGGAAGACGACGCTGCCTGAGGATCACGGCAAGGAACGGCTTCTTGCGGCCGGCCAGGCTCGAGAATTAGCGGGGAGGAAGGCAAATCGGGGGCTTTGCCATCCTCCCCGTCCTTGCCCCCAACTGCCCCCAACCGCTCCCGGCGATCGATAGAGTGGGGGGAGCGCGTGCTTGGTTCCGCGCTCCCCCGGGGACTTGGACATATGGGGGATAACAAGCAGGGCACGGCCCCCTGAAGTTAGCTAAAGTTAGGGTCGCCGGCCGACCTCGCCCGACTGCCCCGTTTCGGGGCACCATGTCCGGGCTGTGCCGCGCCTCGCGAATGAGGTAAAAGCATCGCGTGGGGAAGGGGCTTCAGCATTCGTCCGGCCGGGTCATCGCCTTGGGCAGGCTGATGCTGGCGATGTTCTTCCTCGGCGGAATATTGATCGACGAAAGCCAGCCCGCGAGGGCGCCGTTTTCCACCTATTCAATCCTCGCGATCTACATCGTCTTTGCTGCCGGCGTCATCATCGCCAGCTGGCGCAACTGGTGGGTGGACGCTCGCCTCGCCGGGCCGGCCCACGCCATCGACGTCACCATGTTCGCGGTGCTGGTCCTGCTCACCGAGAACTACACCAGCCCGTTCTTCACATTGTTCGTGTTCGTGCTGCTGTCGGCCGCGATCCGCTGGGGCTGGATCGTTACCGCTCTCACCGCCACCCTCCTCGTCCTTCTCTACCTGCTCGTCGGACTGCTGGGTGTTGCATCCGGCGTGCCTCTCCAGTGGCAAAGCTTCATCGTCAGGACGGGCCAGCTGGTCATCCTCGCGCTGATCCTCATCTGGTTCGGGGCCAACCAACGCTGGGCGCAGCTGGCGCTACGCGGCGGAAAGATGTTCGGCGTTCCCTCGCTCGACCAGTCGGCGTCCGAAGCGGCGCTGAGGTCCGCCGCAGCGATCACCGGCGCGCCATCAGCTCTGTTCCTCTGGCGCGACGAAAAGGCTGCACGATTCTCCGGCCTCGCGCTCGACGAAAAAGGAATCCGAAACGCAGGCATTACGCTGGAGGCGGGCCCTGAAATCCTCGACCAGGGGCCCTTTCTCTACGATATCGGCAGGAACCACGCGGTCAGAAAGGACAGGGAGGGAAACCTTCACTATTTCACCGCGAGCGAGCTCATTCCCTCGCAGGCCTCCACCAAGGCGAAGCTCACCCGGGGGATGGTCGTGCCGATCTCCGTGAGCGAGGGCGATGGCCTGCTTTTCCTGGAAAGGCCGCCGGGCCTCGCCATCGATCATCTCGAACTTGGGAGCCGGATTGCCTCGGAAATAGCGATACATCGGCAGCGCCGGGCGCTGATCAAGGCCGCCGAGGAGAGCGCCGAGGCGCGCTCCCGCCTGATATTGGCCCGCGACCTTCACGACAGTGTCGTCCAGTTCCTCGCCGGCGCTGCCTTTCGGCTGGAGGCCATGAAGCGTTCCAATGCCTCGGGCCGCGACGTCGGGGACGACCTCGATGAGCTGAAGCAGCTGATGCTCCAGGAGCAGCGCGAGCTTCGCTCCTTCATCAAGTCCCTGCGCAGTGGCCCGTTCGCGGCCTTCGACGAACTCGTCAGGGACCTCAAGGCCCTGGCAGCCCATCTCTCGCGGCAGTGGGACGTCCAATGCGAATTCTCGGCGCTGCCTTCCGAGCTGATGATACCCACCCGCCTCAGGCTCGATGCGCATCAGCTCACCCGGGAGGCGGTAGCCAATGCTGTCCGTCACGCAGCCGCCAAGTCGGTCGCGATCGAGCTTGCCGCCCGTAGCGACAGCCTGCTCCTGGAGATCATCAACGATGGAGCCGAGTTCCCGAGGCGCGGCCGACGAATCGAGCTCCCCTTCTCGCTCAAGGAGCGTGTCGACGAGGCGGGAGGGTCGCTCGACATGTCGCGCGGGATGGGCGTGACCAAGATCACCATCGCCCTGCCCGTCGGGACGGCGTCGGCATGAACCGGCTTCTTCTCGCCGACGATCACCCGATGATCCGGGCCGCACTCGAGGTGCTGCTCCGGGACACGCCATTCGAAATCGTCGGCATGGCCGGCAATGGTCCCGACACGATCCGGGCGGTCGAAGAGCTTCAGCCGGACATATTGCTCCTCGACGTCCAGATGCCCGGCGCCTCGGGTATCGACGTGCTTCGCCAGCTGCGTTCCGCCAGGTCGGAGCTTAGGATCGTGCTTCTGACCGCGGGCATCGACGATCCTGCTCTCCTCGAGGCCAGGGAGCTGAAGGTGGACGGTATCGTTTTCAAGAATTCCGACCCGGCATATCTGCTCGACTGCCTCGAGAGCGTGCGCAGCGGGCGAAGCTGGATGGATCCCGAAGTCGTGGCCCGGCTCCGACATCTTGCCTCGAGGGGAGGAACGCGCGCCTCGCTTGCGCCGCGGGAACGCCAGCTCATCGGCCACATAAGACAGGGCCTGCGCAACCGGGAGATCGCCGAACAGCTTGGCGTTACCGAGGGCACCGTGAAGGCCTATCTTCACGCCATCTTCGAAAAGCTGGGCGTCAATAACCGGACCGAACTGGCGATCAGGGCCGACGAATTTCTTGCGGGATAAAAGAATAGAGAGACGGGTCGCCCCCGCGCCCGTCCCTCTGGTGTTCGCGTCTATAACCCAGTTTAGCATCGCAGGCTAGTTTTTTCGACGAGGGGCAAGCGGATCGATTTGCGTTCGCCGGCACAACCGCTAGTGCCGCCCCCATGCTGAAGAAAACCAAGGCCGACATCGACGCGCTGAAGATACTCGACGAGCGACTGCGATGGCTCTCGGCGTGGACGATCCATCATGCCAACCATGTCCGCGACAATGTCGACGGACTGAAGGTCGGCGGCCACCAGGCAAGCTGTGCCTCGATGAGCGCCATCATGACCGCGCTCTATTTCCACATCCTCGACGCCAATGATCGCGTGGCGGTCAAGCCTCATGCCGGTCCGCTCCTCCATGCGATTCACTACCTGCTCGGCTCACAGAGCCTCGACCAGCTCAGGAGCTTCCGCGCCTTTGGAGGCATGCAGAGCTATCCGAGCCGCACCAAGGACCGGATCCCGGTCGATTTCTCGACCGGATCGGTCGGCCTTGGCGTTGCAGCGACCGCTTTTGCAAGCCTGGTCCAGGACTATCTGGCGAGTCACGGGCTGATGGCCGAGGAAGATCGCGGCCGCTTCGTTGCGCTGATCGGTGACGCCGAGCTCGACGAGGGCAATATCTACGAATGCCTGATCGAGGCCCACAAGCATGACATCCGCAACTGCTGGTGGATCGTCGACTATAACCGGCAGAGCCTGGACGCCGTGG
>JAJJPO010000198.1:0-2549 GCA_032907585.1 Sphingomonas sp.
GGGCCACTGGTGACGATGAATTGCGCCGCTCTTCCCGAGAATCTCATCGAGGCCGAGCTCTTCGGGCACGAGGCGGGGAGCTTCACGGGCGCGGCCAAGACGCGGCACGGCCGGTTCGAGGAGGCCGACGGTGGAACGCTGTTCCTCGACGAGCTCGCCACCTTGTCCTCTCCCGCGCAGGACCGGCTGCTTCGCGCGGTCGAATATGGGGAGGTCACCCGTATCGGCGCGTCCAAGCCGATCCAGGTCGATGTTCGCATCGTCGCCGCGACCAACGAACATCTGCCGAGGCTTGTCGAGGAGGGAAGGTTCAGGGCCGACCTCCTCGACCGGCTGAGCTTTGAGGTGGTCACCCTTCCGCCGCTAAGGGCACGCAAGGGCGATATCCCGCTGCTGGCCGAGCATTTCGGGCGGCGGATGGCCGTGGAACTCGACTGGTCGAACTGGCCCGGCTTTTCCGAGAAGGCGGTGGCGAACCTCGAGGATTACCGCTGGCCGGGCAATGTCCGCGAACTTCGAAACGTGGTCGAGCGCGCCGTCTATCGTCACGACGATCCCGAGCGGGCCATCGAGGCCATCCAGTTCGACCCCTTTGCATCGCCATGGACCCTGAGCCACGACCCCGCCGGCGCGGTGGAGGTTGCGGCCCATTCCGGGACCCCGCCCGCAGCGCACCCCGAGACGGCGCCGGCCGAGCCTTCCGCGCAGGCGCACCCGTCGTCGACCGATGACCTTCGCGGCGCGGTCGCCGCCTATGAAAAGGCCCTCCTCGAGGATGCACTGGCCCGCAACCGCTTCAACCAGCGCGCGACCGCAAGCGCCCTTGGCCTTAGCTATGACCAGCTCCGCCATGCCATGAAGAGGCACCAGCTCGCGCTATCCAGCTGATCGCTGCGCGTCCCGGCAAAATATGCTATGTGCTGGAACAGGGGATGTCCTTTCGCGGAGTCGGGAGGCTGACGATGAAGAAATTGTCCTTTACCCTGCTTGCAATGGCCGCGCTTCCGGCCTCGGCCGCAGCTTCATCCATCACGATCGGGAGCAGCCTCGCTGAAGGCTGCTATGTCGCCGCCGAGGATCGCGATCCCAGTCGCGAGGCCATGGATACCTGCGACCGAGCGCTAAGGGAGGAGGCCCTTACCAGTCGTGACCGGGTGGCCACCCATGTCAATCGCGGCATACTCCACCTCAACCGGGCCAACCTCAGGGCGGCCAACGCGGATTTCGATGCGGCGCTGGCGCTCGACCCGGATGAGCCCGAGGCCTGGCTCAACAAGGCAATCGGCTATGCGCGGCTCGGCCATACCGCAGAGGCACTGCCACTCGCCGATAAGGCGCTCGAACTGAAGACCAACCGCCCGGCGCTTGCCTATTTCGTGCGGGCGCTGGCCCTCGAGGACAGCGGCAACATCGCCGCTGCCTATAGGGACCTCAAGCGCGCGCAAAGCCTCGAGCCCACGCTCAAGGAAGCGACCGTCGAGCTCAGCCGCTTCCAGGTTCGTCGCTAGGCTTATCCCAAGCCGGTCCAATGCAAGCCTCGAGCCGGGCCATTGGCTGCTGCCCGGTTTATTGCCAGCATGATCGCCGGCCGTTTGCCCCTGTCGGTGCGGACGTGTTACGACCGAACGGGCCGCCGGGAACTTCCTCGTCGATATTGGACGGGAGCCCAAGGCCTCCCCCAGCGTTACCGCTCGGGGCATATTCAAATTCTCCGGAGACTATCCATGGCTTTCACGCTTCCCGACTTGCCGTTCGAGCGCGGCGCGCTCGGTCCTCACATGTCCGCCGAGACGCTCGAGTATCACCACGGCAAGCATCACAAGGCCTATGTCGACAAGGCCAACGGCCTCATCGGTGACACGGATCTCGAGGGGGCATCGCTGGTCGAGGTGATCCGGGCGGCTCACCAGCGCGGTGACAAGCCATTGTTCAACAACGTTGCCCAGATCTGGAACCACAGCTTCTTCTGGCAGTGCCTTGCGCCCGAGGGTTCCACCCGCCCGTCCGGCAAGCTGCTCGAGATGATCACTTCCGATTTCGGCGGCGAGCAGCAGCTGCTCGAACAGCTGGCCAAGGAGAGCATCAACCATTTTGCGAGCGGCTGGGGCTGGCTGATCCTCAACAACGGCAAGCTGGAGGTAACCTCGCTCCACGACGCCGACACGCCGGTCGCCCATGGCATGACGCCTCTCCTGACGATCGACGTCTGGGAGCATGCCTATTACATCGACTATCGCAACGACCGCGCGAAGTTCGTGAAGACGGTGCTCGAGAAGATCATCAACTGGGACTTCGTCGCCCGCAACCTCGACGGGGAGGGCACGCGCCGGGCGGACCAGGAACAGCGCGAGGGAGCCGAGACGGCGGCGCCCCTTACTGCTTGAGGCGGTAGCCCGACCGGAAGATCCAGACGATGGCGGCGAGCGGAACAATCACTGCCGCCGCCATCACCGCGATGCTCGCCCAGAGGGGCACGTCGCTGACCCCGAAGAAGGTCCAGCGATAGCCCGCGACGAGGTAGAGGATCGGGTTCAACAGGGTGACGGTCC
>JAJJPO010000199.1:0-2516 GCA_032907585.1 Sphingomonas sp.
AGGCGGCGCGGATCCGGTTCAAGCCAATCGTTTTGACGGCCGCGGCGGCAATGATCGGCGCTGCAACGATCGTTGGCGATCCGATCTTCCAGGGCCTGGCGTTGTCGCTCCTGTTTGGCCTCGCCTCGTCGACTCTGCTGACCGTGCTGGTAATTCCCGCGATCTACGTCCTGATGCGCGGCGAACCGGACATCGAACAGGACAATGAAGCGGAAGCTCAAGGGCCCGGCCATCGTCGGCGATGGCGGCCCGCCTGGAAACGAAAAGTCCTGGATTTTTAGGCAGGGCGCTCCTGCCGGGGAACGCGCAGAACGCGCCCTACGCGGCCGCCGTCCACGGCCTCGGCCAGGACCCGGCCGGCGTCCTCGTCGTCGACATCAGCGAAGCCAGTCGCGCGTCGGAAATCCTGTAAAAGATCGTCTGGGCCTGGCGACGGGTGGAGACGAGCTGCTCGTCCCGAAGCTTTGCGAGATGCTGCGAAAGCGTCGATTGGCTGACGCCCACGCGGTCCACCAGCGCATTGACCGACAGTTCCTCTTCTGTCGCAAGCAGGCACAGGATCAGGAGACGATGCTGGTTCGCGAGCGCTTTCAGCAAATCCGCCACCGCGGCCGCATTCTCGGCCAATTCAATGGCCTGGCAGTCGAAGTTAGTTTTCATAATTTCGGATATACATAATATCCGATAGACATACCAGTGGACGGGCCCTCGAGGCCCATCGGCCTTCCGATAGCCCAGGGCGAAGAAATGGTGGCGTGCGCTTTGGCCAGCTTATCGAATTTGCCTGAGTCCTGGCCAAGCAGTGAGCCCGCCTAATGCTGCGGTCGGCTATTGCGGATAAGCAATTGCAACGGGTGCTTATGCCGCTTCCTTCCGTTACATCCGCCGCTTTAGAACTGAGAGCCCGGACGGATCCCTGTCGAGCAGCAGCAGGGCACTCATCACCGCATGGCTGACAACCACGTCTCCGCTCTCGTACTTTTGAAATGCATTGGGTCCGCCTCCGATCAAACGGCCAGCATCCTTCTGGGTGAGATTCAGGCGTTTCCTGATGCGTCGCACCGCCTCGGGCTCGAGCAGACCCTCGACCTGAGCCTTCAGCCGGTTAAGAGCCCGATCAGAAACCTTCATGTCATCGCCGGTGTGAAAGCTCTCGTCGCTCGCGTCACAATACCAACCGGGCATTTCGAAAGTGGCCTCGTGCCCCTTGTAAGTGATGGTCATCGGCCGAACGTCGCGGAACATCGGCTGACCCGTTTGCGGGCAGGTGGGATTAGTCATCACCCTTCTCGTTGAACGACAAAAGCAAAAACTCCGCCACGGCATCGGCCGCGAATTTGACGATAAGTCGGCTTTCGCTTCTCGGTCATTCCACTTAATAACACCACTATGGTGTTTTTTCAAGGGGACGACTCCGTCAGCCCGCCAGCGGTGGCGCATACGTCCAAATTGGTGGCTTGCCATACCTAAAACCGGACCGACGGAGGCCCAGGTATCGATCAGCCGTCTGTCTTTAAGCCTGGCAAAGCCGAGTTTCCCAGGGGGCTAGCCAACCAGCCGACGACGATGTCTCCAAATGTGTCTGGCTCATGGTCCGCAGCGATGCCCAATTGGCCGAGCCGGGAGCAGAAGCTGGACACCTCGCAGCCATGGATGGCCACATTGGTGCGCAATGAGTTGTTGGCGGAGAGGGTGGGATTCGAACCCACGGTGAGCTTGCACCCACGGCGGTTTTCAAGACCGCTGCCTTAAACCACTCGGCCACCTCTCCGGGTCCAGAGCTGCGCCCACTAGGCGAGGGCGACAAGCTGTGCAAGGCGCGGGCCGAACGTGCATGGGCCATTAACCTTGCCGCCGCTAGCCTTTGGTAAAATTCAACGGGAGGAATGATGAAGATCTGGGCGGGTATATTGTTGGCAGTAGCGGGTTCGAGCGCCCAGACCGATCCGCTGGCACCCTTGCCAGAGGCAAAGCAGGCCGCGTTGCAGTCCCCCGGCCAGGCCGTTGCCAGCCCGGCTGCGACCGGCTTTGATGCGTATAAGCTGCGCCTCGCAGCTCTTTCCCGCGCGGCCGGTGTCCGCGAAGCGACCATCCGGTCTGTCGTGCCTCATCTTGCAGTCAATTCGCGGGTCATCCGCCTCGATCGCGGCCAGCCAGGCGGGATCAATAACCCCAACGCGACGCCGCCATTCGCGCCCTATAAGCGCAGGCATGTCACGAGCGCACTCATCCGCCGGGGCAAGCAGCATTATGACGCCAATGCCCGCTGGCTCACATGGATAGAGCAGCGCTTTGGCGTCGAACCCGGCGTCCTCATGGCGATCTATGGTCATGAGACAAGTTTTGGCTCGGTGACCGGCAGCTTTGACCTCGCCGAATCCCTTGCGACCCTTGCCTATGAAGGAAGGCGGCGCGAATTTTTCGAAGCGGAGTTCGTGGCGGCGATGCAGCTGCTCGACCGGGGAACGCCGAGAAGCCGCCTCAAGGGCAGCTGGGCAGGGGCGACGGGCTATCCC
>JAJJPO010000200.1:0-10871 GCA_032907585.1 Sphingomonas sp.
CCGGGTGCTGGTTGGCGATATAGGCGTTGGCGCTCTCGACCCGCCGGGCAAGGTTGGTGCCAACGAAGAGGTCGAGAATGCGGTATACGCTGTTCGCGGCGACTCGCTTCCCCCGGGCCTTGGACACCGCCTCGGCAATGTCATAGGCGCTTGCCGGCTTGGTAAAGGCGGCGAGCGCATCGAACACTGACGCGCGCATCTCCGTCCACTGCTCGCCCCGCTCAGCCATCCGCCTGGCCGCGGCCTCGCGCAGCGAGGGGCCCTGGTGAAGCTGGTGCGAGTGGTTTGACATGTGACAAAGATAGGCTCGCGCGGGGGCTCCCGCAAGCAGGGAGGCTATTCGGCGGCGATGAAGTTCAGCCTGTGACCCAGCGCCAATATGCCGACCCCGAGAACGGTGTAGAGCGCCTCGGTTCCATCGTGGGGAAGCGTAAGTGCGCCGGCCATGACCCCAAGGCCAAGTCCGCCGACCGCGCTTGGCATCGAATAGCCATGCTCCAGGATGCCGCGGCCAAGCGAGATGATGCCCATCACCATGGCAAGCGCGAGACCGACCTCGTGAACCCACTCGGCGCCGATCACGCTCCCGGCGCTTGCAACAAGGGCAAGCAGGACGGTCGTCGCCAGGCAATGCACGAGACAAAGCCCGCTGAGGCCGATGGCGTAGCGGTCGAGTCGTGTTGAAGGGATCGCGAGGAGCGACATGGGTGTCGATATAACAACGCCGGTGTTACGTGACAATATCACATCAACAAAAATCGGAGATGATTGGCAAGTCGCTGTAATGGAGCCATATCGCCCCGCGACATGGATATTCCGATCGCCCAGAATCCCCCGGTCGAAGCCACGCGTGCACGGCCCGACTCGATTGCCAACTGGCTGTTCTTCGTCGCGGCGCTGGTGTTCGCGATGGTCGTGGTCGGCGGGATTACCCGGCTGACCGAGAGCGGTCTCAGCATCACCGAGTGGAACCCGGTGAGCGGCGCGATCCCGCCCCTGTCGGATGCCGAGTGGCAGCACGTCTTCGACCTTTACAAGCAGACCCCTGAATATCGCGAGATCAACGGCCCGGCCGGCATGGACCTCGCGCAGTTCAAGTTCATCTTCTTCTGGGAATGGGTCCACCGCCTTCTCGGGCGGGTCATCGGCCTGGCCTTTGCTCTTCCGCTTGGCTGGTTCGCCATGCGGCGCGAGATCCCCGCGGGCTATGGCTGGAAACTCGTCGGCCTTCTCCTGCTCGGCGGCGCGCAGGGCTTTCTGGGCTGGTTCATGGTCCAGTCGGGGCTGGTCGAGCGCACTGACGTCAGCCATTTCCGGCTGTCGGCCCACCTCCTTCTTGCCCTCTTCATCATGGCGGCCCTCACCTGGACCGCGCTCGACCTGAAACAGCTCGCGCGGTCCGGGGTAAACCGTCCTGCCCGGCTCCCCCAGGCCGGTTTCTACACGGCCGTCATCCTCTTCATCCAGCTGCTGCTCGGCGCATGGGTCGCGGGATTGAACGCGGGCTATGTGGCGAGCGACTGGCCGCTGATGCAAGGGAGGCTCTATCCCGATGGCGTCGATTGGAGCCTTGGCGTCTGGCACGCGCTTACCAACGACCCATTCCTCCTCCACTTCCTTCACCGGTGGTGGGCATGGGTCGCTGTTGCGGCGCTGGTGATTTTCGCAAGGCGCGTGAGAGGGATTGAGCGAGGGGCTTCCAAGGCGATCCACAATGCATTCGGGACCCAGGTCCTGCTCGGCATCGCCACGGTGATGACGGGCATGAACATCGTCCTTGCGGTCCTGCACCAGGCGGTCGGAGCACTGGTCGTGGCCGCATTCACCTGGGGCGCCCATGTCGACGGAAGGCGAAGGCCTTGAGTGTCGTCACCGTCTATGCCCTCTTCGCCAGCGAGGACGAAGCGCGGCGGATCGGGACTGCAATGGTGGAGGAAGGGCTCGCGGCCTGCGTCAACATCCTTGGCCCCTGCCATTCCGTCTATCGCTGGAAAGGCAAGGTCGAAAGCGCCACCGAGGTGCCCGCGCTTTTCAAGACGAGGCTCGATCGGTCCGATGCACTGATTGCCCGGGTCGCCGACCTCCACAGCTACGAGGTTCCGGCGATCGTCGTCTGGCCGATCGAGCGGCTTTCCGCGGACTATGCCGACTGGGTCGAGGCCAGCGTTACGCTATCCTGACCTGGACCGTGCGGGGCTCCGGTATTATTTTACCCGTCTAGAAACGCCCGCTTTTGCTTGACTTTTCCGCATCTCTCCGCGATTGGCCGGCCTCACAAGCGCTGCCCGCGGGCGGCGTTTTCCTGTTTCTAGCAAGAGGTCCAGCCCATGAAGGCGCTGATGAAGACCACCAAGTCGGCAAAGCCGGCCGAGGTGGAGAAGAAATGGCATCTCATCGATGCCGATGGCCTGGTGGTCGGTCGAGTCGCGACGATCATCGCCAACATCCTGCGCGGCAAGCACAAGCCGAGCTTCACCCCGCACGTCGACTGCGGCGACCATGTCGTCGTGATCAACGCTGACAAGGTGCGCTTCACCGGCCGCAAGCTGACGCAGAAGATGTACTACAAGCACACCGGTTATGCCGGCGGCCTGAAGGAAGTCCGCGCCGACAAGGTGCTCGAGGGACGTTTCCCGGAGCGCGTGCTGGAAAAGGCGGTGGAGCGAATGATCCCCCGCGGCCCGCTCGGCCGCGAGCAGATGCGCTCCCTTCACCTCTACAATGGCACCGAGCACCCGCACGGCGGCCAGAACCCAGAACTGCTCGACGTCGCGTCGATGAACCGCAAGAACAAGGTGGGCGCATAAGATGGCCGGAAAGAAGACCCTCTCCGATCTCGGTTCGCTGACTGCCCAGCAGGAAGCCGAGACCCCCGTCGCCGAGACCCCGGAGACGCAAACCGAAGCTGCCCAGGGCGAGGTCGAGGAGACGCCGGCCCCGGTCGCCGTCCAGCCGGAGACCCCGCTTCGCGAGCAGCAGCTCGACAAATATGGCCGGGCCTATGCCACCGGTCGCCGCAAGGACGCCGTTGCGCGCGTCTGGCTGAAGCCGGGCTCGGGCAAGATCGAGGTGAATGGCCGCGACCAGTCGGTCTATTTCGCTCGCCCGACGCTGCGCCTCGTCATCAACCAGCCGTTCGACGTTACCGACCGCGCCGGCCAGTATGACGTCGTCGCGACCGTCAAGGGCGGAGGCCTCTCGGGCCAGGCCGGCGCAGTAAAGCATGGCATCGCCCAGGCGCTGTCGCGTTACGAGCCGGCGCTTCGCAGCGCGGTCAAGAGCGAGGGTTTCCTCACCCGCGACAGCCGCGTGGTCGAGCGCAAGAAGTATGGCCGGGCCAAGGCCCGCCGCAGCTTCCAGTTCTCGAAGCGCTAGGTTCCAGGCCACCCCGGTCTTTTCAGGGGCACGCAAGGAAAAGAGGCGGTCGGGATATTCCCCGGCCGCCTTTTTCATGCGCCGGTGCGCCGCGGAACAGGCAAGGCTTACGAGCCCAGCCGCTCGCGCAATTCCTTGTCTTCGAGTGGCAGCTCGATCCGCTTCAACCGCGCCGACTGGCCGCTGGCGATACGAAGGCTCGACCTTGGAAGGCCAATCGCCTTGGCAAGAAGCCGCACCAGCTCCTCGTTGGCGCTGCCGTCGGCCGGGGCGGCCGCCACCCGGACCTCGAGATAGGGGCGGCCTGACTGGTCGTTCTTCCATTCGCCAATGCCCGGTTTTGCCGAGCGCGGCGTGACCCGGACCGACAGGAAGCCCATCAGTCGGCCATCGCCGGCGCCGGCCTGCCGGCGCCCTGGCCCGAACCGGGCTTCAGGAGCAGGACGAGGGGGATCGAGGCGAAGGTCAACCACATCATGATCCAGAAATCGTCGATATAGGCGATGAATGCCGCCTGGCGGGTGATTTCGGCATTGGCGAGCGCTGCGGCGCTCGACGCCGGGAGCCCAAGTTGCGCGATCACGCCCTGGCTGATCGTCGGAAGCACCTGCTCGGTGACATGGCCGGCCATGTCGGAATGAGCGATCTGCATGTTTCTCGCGAGCAGCGTGGTGACGAGGCTGATCCCGATCGAGCCGCCGATGTTGCGTGACAGGTTGAGCATGCTTGCAGCGTGGGTCCGCATTTCCGGAGCCAGCGTCGCAAAGGCAAGGCTCTGCATGGTGACGAAGACCAATCCCAGGCCAAGGCCCTGGATGAAGCCGGACCAGATGATCGGCCCCTCGCCCATCTCGATCGCAAAGCCGGCCATCATGTGTAGCGACCAGCCGAGCAGCGCGAGGCCAAGGGCGACCAGCGCCCGGAGGTCGACCTTTCCGACCAGCCTCCCGGTAAGAAGCATGGAAATGAGCGTCCCGACGCCGCGCGGAGCGGTCAGGATCCCGGCGTCGAGCACCGAATAGCCGTAGAGGTTCTGGAGCAGCGGCGGAAGGAGCGCGAGACCTGCAAGCAGCAGGACGCCCGTGACCAGCATGAACAGAAGGCCAATTGCGAAATTGCGATCCGCGAACAGCGCCCGCTCGAAGATGGGCTTCCTGCTCGTCATGGTGTGGACGATGAACATCCAGCCCGCGGCAGCGAACAGCGCCGCCTCGATCCATATCTCGATACTGTCGAACCAGTCTTCGTGCTGGCCGCGGTCGAGCAGCATCTGGAGGCCGCCGAGCGCCAGCGCGAGAAGCGCAAAACCGAACAGGTCGAAGCGATGACGGGACTTCTCGCCCTCGGGCATGAAGCGCAGGATCATTAGCGCAGCGAGCGTTCCCACCGGGATGTTGACGAGAAACACCCAGCGCCAGTCGAAGCTGTCAGTCAGCCAGCCGCCGAGCACCGGGCCCAGGATCGGGCCAATCATGATGCCGCCGCCGAACAGGGCCATTGCCCTTGCGTGGCGCTCGACCGGGTTGATGTCGAACAGGGTCGCCTGGCTCAATGGCACGAGAAAGGCGCCGGTAACGCCCTGGATGAGCCGGAACGCCACCATTTCCGGGAGCGACTGGGCAATGGCACACAGGAAGGAGGCAATGGTGAAGCCAACCACCGACAGTAAGAGCAGCCGCTTTCGCCCCACGCGATCAGCAAGCCAGCCCGAGATCGGAAGGGCAATGGCCGATGCGACGATATAGCTCGTCAGTACCCAGTTGATGCTCTCCTGGGTCGCGCCGAGGCTCGCCTGCATGTGCGGCAGCGCGACATTGGCGATGGTCGTGTCCAGCACCTGGATCAGCACCGCTCCGATGACGCCCACGAACAGCACGCCGAGCGCGCGATGGCGACGACCGCCATGCACCCAGCACCCACCGCCAGCATCACCGCGATGGTGACGAGGACGCGCCGCGCCGGATCGAGCTGGTGCTCGGCGTGCATCAAGGTCAGTCCCTGACGCGGACGGTTACAGTCGAGCTCAAACCCGCGATCATCTCGCGCGATGGCTTTGCGTCAAAGGCGATCCTTACCGGCACGCGCTGGGTCACCTTGACCCAGTTGCCGTTGGCATTCTGCGCAGGGATCACCGAGAATTCGCTCCCCGTTCCCGAGCCGATCGAGGCGACGTGGCCCTTGAACTTGAGCCCGGGATAAGCGTCCAGCTCGACCTGTGCCGGCTGGCCGGGAACCATCTGCGCAAGGTCGCCTTCCTTGAAATTCGCCTCGACCCATGCCTCGCGGTCGCCGACGATGGAGAGCATCGCGACCCCGGTTACCGCGGTCTGGCCAACGAGAAGCCGGTCTGACTGCGCAACCCTTCCGCTGGTCGGCGCCCGGATGAGGGTGTGCTGGAGGTCCAGCCGGGCCTTTTCGACGGCAGCAAGCGCTGCCGCGATCTGCGGCTGGTTGCCCGCGGGCGCAATTGCTGCCGAGGCGTTGTTGGACTGGGCACGGGCATTGCCGAGCTCCGTCTTCGCCTTGGCGAGATCGTTCAGAGCGTCGTCATAGGCTGCCTTGGTGGTAAAACCGTCGGCCATCAGGGCCGCCTGGCGCTCATAGGCGCGCTGGGCGACTGCAAGATTTGCCTCCGCCCCGGCGATGTCGGCGCCGGTCCCCGCGGCCTGGACGTGAAGCTGGCGGGTCTGGAGCCTTGCCGCGGCGAGCTGCGCTTCTGCGGCATGGAGAGCCGCGAGATAGGGAGCAGGGTCGACCTCGTAGAGCGGGTCGCCCTTGTTCACATGCTGGTTCTCGCGGACATAGACCTTCACGACGGGGCCATTGACCTGGGTCGAGATGGCAGTGACGTCCTGCTTTACATAGGCATTGTCGGTCGAGACGGTGGCGCCGCTCGCCAGCCAGAAATAGAGGCCGGCGACAATGATGATCAGCGGCACCGACAGCATCAGTGCCAGCCTTCGTGGAGACCTTGCCTCGAACAAGGCAGGTGCCTCGCTACCGGTTTCTGCAGTAACCGCCGTCATCTTGTTCACGCGCTTTTCCTCTCGGCGCCCTCGATGGCGCTCATGTTCATCCGGATACGGGCGAGCGTTGCACGCAGCGCATCAAGTTCTTCCGGGCTGATGCCCTCGAGCGCCCCGGAAAGCATCTCGTCACCGACAAGCTTCAGCCGATCGACCAGGGGACCCGCCTTCGGCGTCAGGTGAACTCGCCAGGCGCGGCGGTCGACCGGATCTGGTCGCCGCTCGGCGAGGCCTGCCTCGGCCAGCCGGTCGATGATCCGTCCCGCGGTAATCGGCTCGACGTCGAGGCGTTCCGCAAGCTCGACCTGCTTGAGGCCGGGCTCCCGCTGGAGGCGAAACATCACCCGCCACTGGGCGCTCGTCGCGCCCAGCGCCGCCGCCCGGCGATCGAACTCGCGGCGAAGCATCCGGCTGGTCTCGCCCAGCTCCCACGCGGTTTCCTTGAATCCACTAGTCATGGGCAGGCATATAATAAGCGTGCTTATTAGATCAAGCCTGACTTGCCAGCGTAACGATGCTCAGGCAAGCGGGTCACTCATGACAGAAGAAAAACATATTGAAACCATCCTGGACCAGCTCGAAAGCCACTATGAAGCCTCGGTCCGGCGCCTCCGAAAAGCACTTACCGATTATGCAGCAACGGGCGTCCGCCCCGACGCGGCCGCCCGCGACAAGGGTGCATTCTCCTATCCCGAGCTTCGGATCGAATATGATCCCGAGACTCCGCCACCGACGCCGGCGCGCGCCTTTGCCCGGCTGAACCAGCCAGGCATCTACACGAGCTCGCTCGCCCGCCCCGCACTGTTCCGCTCCTATCTTCGCGAGCAGCTGGAGCATCTGGTGCGCGATTATCCGGTGAAGATCAGCGTCGGTCTCTCGGCCTCGGAAATACCCTATCCTTACGTGCTCGACGGCGGCGATCTTGACCTCGACGGCATCTCGACATCGGAGCTGTCACGCTGGTTTCCCTCGACCGACCTCGTCCACATCGGCGACGAGGTTGCCGACGGCGCGTGGGACGTCAGCTTGGACCCGACGAGGCCGCTCTCGCTGTTCGATGCGCTTCGCACCGATTTCAGCCTCGCGAGGCTGAAGCACTATACCGGGACCCCGGCCGAACATTTCCAGCGCTACGTCCTCTTCACCAATTACGTGCGCTATGTCGACGAGTTCGTCCGTTTCGCCATCGGCGCGCTGCGCGACCCGGAAAGCCGGTTCACTGGCCTCAGCGTCCCGGGCGGGATCTACGAACATGGCGACCTCACGGATGCGGAGGAGCAGATCGCAGCCGGTGTCTGGCGGCGTCACCAGATGCCCGCCTATCACCTGATGACACCCGACGGGCACGGCATCACGCTGGTCAACATCGGGGTCGGCCCGGCCAACGCCAAGACCATCTGCGACCATATCGCCGTGCTTCGTCCCGAGGCCTGGCTGATGATCGGGCATTGCGGCGGCCTCCGGCCGAGCCAGACGATCGGCGACTATGTGCTGGCCCACGCCTACCTTCGGGACGACCATGTCCTTGACGACGTGCTCCCCGTCGAGATCCCGATACCGGCGATCGCCGAGGTCCAGACAGCGCTTTACAACGCGACGCTGACCGTCACCGGCGAGGACGAGGAAAGCCTCAGGAAACGGTTCCGCACCGGCACGGTCGTTACCACCGACGACCGCAACTGGGAGCTTCGCTACACGCTCTCGGCGCTTCGCTTCAACCAGAGCCGCGCCGTCGCGATCGACATGGAATCGGCAACTGTCGCGGCCCAGGGCTATCGCTTCCGGGTTCCCTATGGGACACTGCTCTGCGTCTCCGACAAGCCGCTCCACGGCGAGCTCAAGCTCCCTGGCCAGGCCAATGCCTTCTACGAGCGGGCGATCAGCCAGCACCTGAGGATCGGGATCGAGACGCTCGACCTGCTCCGGGACGAGGGCGACGGGCTCCACAGCCGAAAGCTCAGGAGCTTCGATGAGCCTCCCTTGCGCTAACCCTCGGGCGTAAAGCCTTCGGGCGTGCGGTTCTCGATCCGCCCGAGCACGGGGACCGGCGGACTGGTCGCGAGCCAGGCCTCGGTCGCGTCTAGGTCGAGGCCCGCGTCGACCGGGTCGCGGCCATTGGCAAGCAGCGTGAAATTGTCTCCGCCCGAGGCGAGGAAGTTGTTGATCGCGACCCGGTAGGTCCGCGAGGGTTCGATCGGCTTTCCATCGAGCCACATGCCGACCACGCGCTCGCCGGCCGGCCGGGACAGGTCAAAGGCGAAGCGGAAGTTGGCAGAGGGCGTAAGCAGGTTGGGTCGCGCCGCGCTATTGGTGCCGCTCGCGAACTGCTGTTCGAGCACGGCCCTGATCTCGGCCCCGGTGTAGGCCCTCGAGACGACGTTGTTTGCAAATGGCTGCATCGCGAAGATCTGGCCAAAGGTGACCGTGCCATCCGCAGCCGGAACGAGATCGGTCCGGGCGCCGCCATTGTTCATCAGCGCAAAATCGGCATTTCCGCGCCCGGGGTCCCGTGCGACGAAGAGCTGTGCATCGGAAATGAGACCCGCCGCCTGGCTTTCCGTGTTGCTGCTCCCCTTTAGCAGCGTGCCGCCAAGCCTGCCGACCGGACGGCTGGCCGCCCCCGACGCTGCCTCGCGGTAGCGTTTGACCAACGCCGCCACTTCAGGGTCCGCCTCGAAGCGGGGATAATTGGCATTAATAGGCACCGTAATCCGGGCGTTCTCAATGGCCTCGCCCTGGATGATGATGAAGCTGCCCTTCTGGTCGACGAGCTTCCCGCCGGGCCTATCGAACGAAAGCCGGATATCGGTAAGCATCGTTCCATATTTCCCGGCGCTCGTCAGCAGCCTCGAGCCGCTGCCCGCGACGGGCAGCTTGCAGATATAGGCATTGTGGGTGTGACCCGAGACGACCAGCTCGATCGCCGGGTCGAGCCGCTCGATGATCGGGAGGATGTCACCGGCAAGCCCCGGACAGGAGGGGTCATCAAACCGGCCGGCGATGGACGCTCCCTGGTGGATCAGGAGGACGATCGTGCTTGCCCCGGCAGCTTTCAGTCCGGGCACAAGGGCATTGGCGGTCGCTGCCTCGTCGGCAAAGCCAAGGCCAGCGACGCCCGATGGCGACACCAGCGTCGCCGTTTCCTTGAGAGTCATGCCGATGAAGCCGATCTTCGTCCCGGCCGCTTCGCGGATCGCGGTTGCCGGGAAGATCGGCTGGCCGTCCCTCATTGGCGGCAAGATAGTCGAAACCGGCGCCGGCGAAGGGCTCGAGCGCGCAGGGCTGGCGGCTGGTGAACTTCTCGCAGCCGCCCGACTGCATCCGCCTGAGCTCCGAGCTGCCGCGGTCGAACTCGTGGTTCCCGACCGCGGCGATCTCGAGCCCGGCAAGGCTCAATGCCTTGATCGAGGGTTCGTCGAGGAACAGGGCCGAGGAAATGGGGCTTGCACCGATGAGGTCGCCGGCGGCCACCGTGACGCTGCCGCCCGTCCTGACCTTCTTCAGAGCGCTTGCGAGATAGGCAGCGCCTCCTGCCGGAACCGCGCCGGCATCGGCCGGAACGGTCTGGCTGGGCGGCTCGAGGTTTCCGTGGAAATCGTTGAGCGCGAGTATCTGTACCTCGACCGGTCCCCTGGCCACGCCCGCCGGGGGCACCTCGGCCGGCGTGACGGCGCAGGCTGCAAGGAAGAAAAGCGGGGCAAGGGCAGAAATTCGCCTCATCGGTACTCCAGGAAAGATTGCGGCAGACGGATGCCCGCGCATAAAGACAAAACCATGAACGAGGAACAGCTGATCGCCGCCGCCCGGAACGCCGCACTCAATGCCCACGCGCCTTATTCGCGGTTCAGCGTCGGCTGCGCGATCGAGAGCGTCGAGGGGAAGGTCGTAACCGGGGTCAATGTCGAGAATGCCTGCTACCGCCTCGGCGTCTGCGCCGAGCAGAGCGCGCTATCGGCGGCCCAGCTCGCATTCGGGCTCGGCAATGTCGCCCGGATTGCCGTCGCCGGCGGGCATGTCGCCAACGGGGCCCTCGCCGGCGAGAATGTCGTGACCCCCTGCGGCGGGTGCCGCCAGGCAATCCTCGAGGCGGCCCAGCTCGGCGGGCGCGACGTCGAGATCCTCTGTTCGTCGGGCGACGGTGAGCTGCTCGAGCGCCGGCAGATCTCGGCGCTCATTCCGCTGGGCTTCGGGCCGGCCAATCTCGCCGACGCAGGGTAGCCCTACTCGAGGAGGCTGGCGCCGGCCTGACGCCCAAGCTAACAGATAGTCGATGAAGCCGGGTTTCGAAGAACTGCTGACCCTGCGGCGCAATTCGCGGGTTACCGGCTGGTTCCAGCTAGGCTGGCGTATTGCAGCGGTCTTCGCCCTCCTCGCGATCCTCGTCTTTTTCCACTGGATCGAGCGCGATGGCCTTCGCGACAACCATGACGGCGTCGTCTCCTTCGCTGACGTGGTTTACTTCACCATGAT
>JAJJPO010000201.1:0-38776 GCA_032907585.1 Sphingomonas sp.
CGGACGACGAGGCCGCCGCCAGCGGCCTGGACCGCCTGCACGACCTCGTGGAACGCGCCCGCTCGACCGGGCTGCCCGCCACCGTGACGGTCTCCGGCACCCGGCGCGACCTGCCCGCCGACGAACGCGGCGATCACGGCGCCGAGCTGGCCCGACCCGAGCACCAGCGTCACTCCGATCCCGATCAACAGCGCGATCGTGACCCCATTCAGCAGCGCAACGCGGATCTCGCGCCAGACCGCGCGCCAGTGATTGGAGCCGGTCAGCTGGTTGGTGGCGATCGCCCGGACCGTGACGGCGAGGGTCTGGGTCCCGGCATTGCCCCCGACACCGGCAACGATCGGCATCAGCGCGGCGCGCACCGCCATGCGCGCGATCGAGTCCTCGAACTGGGTGATGACCATCGCAGCGACAAGGGCCGTGACGAGGTTGGCGACCAGCCACCGCACGCGGGACTTGTAGGTGTCGACCAGCGGCTCGTTGATGTCGCCCTCGCCGGCGCCGGACAGAAGCAGCACGTCCTCGCCGGCCTCTTCCTGGATGATGTGGACGATGTCATCGACGGTGATCATTCCGACGAGCCGCCCGCTCGGATCGACCACCGCCGCCGAGATCAGCGCATATTTCTGGAACTTCAGCGCCACCTCTTCCTGGTCCATGTCGACCGGGAGCAGGGTCTGCTTGCGCATCATGACGTCGCTGATGCGGGTCGTCCGCGGAGAGCGCAGGATCGTCGAGAGCTTGCAGGTTCCAACGGGGTGGTGATCCGGCGAGACCACGAACACTTCCCAAAAGTCCGTGGTGAGCTCGTCGGTCTGGCGCATGTAGTCGATGACCTGGCCCACGGACCAATGTTCCGGCACCGCGATGAGGTCGCGCTGCATCAGGCGCCCGGCGGTCTCCTCGCCATAGGCCAGGGCTTCCTCGACCGCGGCCCGGTCGTCGGGCTCCATCGCCTGGAGCACTGCCTGCTGATCGTCTTCCTCAAGGTCCTCGATCAGCGCGACGGCGTCGTCGGTGTCGAGCTGCGCTGCGAGGTCGGCGACCTGCTGCGGCTCCATTTCGTCGATGACGTCTTCGCGGACGAAATCGTTGAGCTCGGCATAGACGTCGGCGTCGACGATTCCGGCGAGCGCCTCGATGAGGTCGGTCCGCTCGTCGCCATGGGCGAGCTCGATGAGGTCGGCGACGTCGGCCGGGTGGAGGCCGCCCACCAGGGCACGGGCCGCTTCGTCGTCCCCGTCGGCGACGGCGTCGAGCACCTCGCGGACGAATTCCGGCCGCAGCCGGTCGTCTTCGTCGTGGACCCGGTCCTCGTCCGGAAAGGGATCGGGTGGTTGAACGGACAGGGCGACGTCCTCGCTATCGCTCATGACTCGCTCCCTCGCCCGACCTGCCTACGCTTTTGGCCGGGCATCACTATGACGCGAGGCCCACTGGCGCAACCCGGCCAAGACGCCTAGATGGCCGGCCTTCCCTTTCATTGCCCAAGGACAAGACGATGGCCGACGCCAACACTCTGACCCTCAATCTTTCGACCGGCGGCGACGTCGTCATCAAGCTTCGTCCCGACCTTGCGCCGGGCCATGTCGAGCGGATTGCCGGGCTCGCCCGCGACGGATTTTATGACGGGGTGGTCTTCCACCGGGTGATCCCGGGATTCATGGCCCAGGGCGGAGACCCGACCGGGACCGGAATGGGCGGCAGCGACCTTGCCGACCTCAAGGCCGAGTTCAACAGCGAGCCCCACGTTCGCGGGACCTGCTCCATGGCCCGGGCGAGCAATCCCAACAGCGCCAACAGCCAGTTCTTCATCTGCTTCGACGACGCACGCTTCCTCGACAACCAGTACACGGTCTGGGGCCAGGTCGAGAGCGGCATGGAATTTGTCGACCAGCTTCCGGTCGGCGAACCTCCCCGCGAGCCGGGCAAGATCCTCAAGGCGACGGTTGCCTGACGCCATGACCCGCCCGGTGGCGCTGATAACCGGCGCATCGGCCGGGCTCGGCGTGGATTTCGCTCGGCAGCTTGCCGCCCAGGGCAGGCGCCTCGTGCTGGTCGCGAGGCGCAAGGATCGTCTTGACGCGCTTGTTGCCGAGCTTGGGGAGGCCCGCGCCATCGGCCTCGACCTCAGCGAGCCTGGTGCTGCGGACAGGCTGATGGCCGACATCAGGGGCCATGGCGAGCATGTCGACCTGCTGGTCAACAATGCGGGCTTTGGCCTTACCGGCCGTTTTTCCGACCTGGACGGCAAGCGCCAGCGCCAGATGATCGATCTCAACTGCGGGACGCTGGTCGAGCTTGCCCATGCCGTGCTCCCGGGAATGATCGAGCGCAGGACCGGCGCCATCTTGAACCTCGCGTCGACCGCTGCCTTTCAGCCAGGTCCCGGAATGGCGGTCTATTTTGCGACCAAGGCCTTCGTCCTGTCGTTCAGCGAAGCGCTGCACGAGGAGGTGAGACATCAGGGGATCAGCGTCACCGCGCTGTGTCCGGGACCGACCGCGACGGAATTCGGCGAGATCGCGGGATTCGGGCCGAGCAGCCCCTCGAGCCACCTTGCCGCAAGGTCCGGGCCGGTCGCGGAAGCGGGGCTTCGCGGCCTCAAGGCCGGCAGGGCGATCGTCGTTCCTGGCCTCATGAACAAGGCAACCGCCCAGGCCAGCCGCTTCTTCCCGCGGGCCATGGTGCGAAGGGCCGTCGGAATGCTCAAGAAATAGGCTGCGCCTGGAGGACGGGAGCAGCGGGCGATCCAACGCTTGCCGCCAGCCGGTCGCTTGCGGTCTTCTCGATCTGCGCGAGGAGCGCGGGGTAGCGCGGGTGCGCTCGAACCTGGTCCAGGTCTGCGTCATTCTGGATCCAGCCATAAAGCTCGCCGCCGGCGTTCGGGACCCAGCGTTCGAGGAGGTCGATCGACTTGTCGATTTCGCCGAGCAGGGAATAGACGCAGGCGGCATTGTACATGGCGTTGGGATCGTCGGGATCGATCGCCATGGCATGGTTCATCCAGTCGATCGCCTTTTCCCGTTCGCCCATGCCGGCAAGGGTACAGGCGCCAAGCTGGGCGGGCCGCGAGTTTTCCGGGTGCAGCCGAAGGGCTTCCTCGGCGCGCTTCAGCCCGAGCTTTCGATATTTGTCGGCCTCCTCGGTCCGGCCCAGCCTTTCGAGAAGATTGTCCACCATCAGCGCCGGCTGGGGATCGTCCGGCTGCGCCTCGACGGCCCGGATGAAAAGTTCAGCTCCCCGCTCAAGATCGCCTTCGGCGACGCAGAAACGCGCAAATTCGAGGCATGCATCGAAATTATTGGCGTCGATCCGGAGCGCCTTCTCGAACGCTTCGCGGGCCTCGGCCCGCCGGCCGCTGTTGGCCAGCGCCGCGCCCCTGGCGGCATGGGCTTCGGCAAGCTCGGGATCGAGCTCGAGCGCCTTGCTGGCGGTCACGAGAACGTCCTGGGCAGGAACCACGTTATACCAGCCGTGGAGGCGATAGTCGCAGTTGGCGATGCCGGCATAGGCCCTCGCATATTGCGGGTCGATCTCCACCGCCTTTGCGAATACCCGTCGCGCAAGAGCAATCGCGTAGCGCGTACAGTTGGGGAAGAACTGCCGGCCCTTGAGGTAGAATGTATATGCCTCGACATTTGCCGTGGGCGCCTGCGAAATCGCTTTCTTCTCCCTTGGCAGCAGCCGGATCCTCAGCTGCTCGACGATGGAATGGGTGATTTCGTCCTGGATCGCGAAAATATCGGTGAGGTCGCGGTCGTAGCGGTCCGCCCAGAGATGGCCTCCGCTGGCGCCGTCGATCAGCTGGGCATTGACCCGCACCCGGGCTCCGGCCTTGCGGACGCTCCCTTCGAGGATGAACTTGACGCCGAGGTCCTGCGCCACCTGCTGAAGCTGGGGCGCCATCCCCTTGTAGCCGAAACAGGTGTTGCGCCCGATGACGAACAGGCCGGAGACCTTGCTGAGGTCGGTGATGATGTCCTCGGTGATCCCGTCGGAAAAATATTCCTGCTCGGGATCGCCGCTCATATTGTTGAAGGGAAGGACCGCGATCGAAGGTCTTTCGCCCTCGGGCTCCGGCGCCGCGCGCCCGTCGGCCCGGGGCGATGCCTCTTCGAACAGGACGTTATAGACCCGGACCGGGAACTCGATGTTCTTGAGCTGCTGGTCGCCGATATCCTCGAACTTGAGGTCGAGGCGGTTGCCGACATTGTCCCGTACCGACTGGGAAACGGCGATCCCGCCCGGGCGGGCCACGCTTTCGAGTCGCGCGGCGACGTTGACGCCGTCCCCGAACAGGTCGTCATCATCGACGATCACGTCGCCGAGATTGACCCCGATCCGGAACTCGATCCTGCGGTCCTGCGCCACGTCCGCGTTTCGCCGCTTCATCCCGCGCTGGATCCCGGCGGCGCAGTCGACGGCGTTCACAACGCTCGGGAACTCGACCAGGATTCCATCGCCGGTGAGCTTCACGATCCGTCCCTGATGCTCGGCGATTGCCGAGTCGATCAGCTCGGCACGGTGTTTCTTGAGGCTGGTCAGCGTTCCAACCTCATTTGCGCCCATCAGCCGGCTGTAGCCGACGACGTCGGCAGCCAATATTGCTGATAATCGGCGTTCCATCCGTACAGGCGTCTCCTTCGAGCCGGCGTTCAATTAACATTTACAATCACCCGTGGCCAGCGCGCGGCCCCGTGCGAGGGGCTGCGGGCCGGAACCAGGAATATTCATGCCGCACCTGCGAATTCGCACTTGCAAAAAATATTGTGCAGTGCGATAAGGATCGGGCCTTTACAGGCATCCTCTCCTGATACTTCGGCCGGGCGGCGACGCCCGGCCCTTTTTTTCGGCTCGTTTCGCCCCCAGATTGAACCTCGAGCCCCTGCCGCCGTTCCTATGGCTGCGAGTTTCGGGGCATGTCGAACGATCTTGGGATGAAGGATTTCCGATGGCGACGGTTGATACTCTGGTCCGGCGCGTTCAGGTCGCACATTTGCCCCCCATCGACAGCGGCCACGGCGTAGCCCGTCTTCCTGTCAAGCTGATGAAGGAGCTCGGGCTCGGCGAAGGCGACGTGATCGAGATCGTTGGCAAGCGCGCCACTGCGGCCCGCGCGCTTGGCCCCTACAGCGAGGATGCCGGGCTCGACGTCATCCGGCTTGATGGCCTCCAGCGCGCCAATGCGGGCGTCGGCTCGGGCGATTATGTCGAGGTCCAGAAGGCAAGCTCGAGGCCGGCGACCAAGGTCGTATTTGCGCCCGCGCAGAACAATGTCCGGCTGCACGGTTCAGCCCAGGCCCTGAAGCGGAGCTTCGCCGGCCGCCCCTTCTGCGAGGGCGACACCGTCGCGACCGCGGGCCACCAGCGGGTCAATGCCGACATGCCTGAGCATATCCGGCAATTGCTCAATGCTCCTGCCTTCGCGCTCCAGGAAGTTCGGCTGACGGTCATGTCAACGACGCCCAAGGGCATCGTCCATATCGACGCCAACACCCAGGTCGAGCTTCTCCCGGAATTTACCGCGAAGAAGGACGGCGAGCGCCGGGCCGACGTCACCTATGATGATCTCGGCGGGATGCATGATACCATCGATGCGCTTCGCGAGATGGTCGAATTGCCGCTGCGCCATCCCGAGCTGTTCCAGCGCCTCGGGGTCGACCCGCCCAAGGGCGTTCTTCTCCATGGACCGCCCGGGACCGGCAAGACCAGGCTGGCGCGGGCAGTCGCCAATGAGAGCGACGCCCAGTTCTTCCATATCGCCGGGCCGGAGATCATGGGCTCGGCCTATGGAGAATCCGAAAAGAGGCTGAGGGAGATTTTCGAGGAAGCGGCCAAGGCGGCCCCTTCGATCATCTTCATCGACGAGATCGATTCCATCGCTCCCAAGCGCGGCCAGGTGACTGGCGAGGCGGAAAAGAGGCTGGTCGCCCAGCTCCTGACGCTGATGGACGGGCTCGAGCCACGGCAGAACCTGGTGGTCATCGCCGCCACCAACCGGCCGGAGGCGCTCGACGAGGCGCTTCGGCGCCCGGGCCGGTTCGACCGCGAGATCGTGATCGGCGTTCCCGACGACCGCGGCCGCCGCGAGATCCTCGGCATACATACCAGGGGCATGCCCCTTGGCGACGGCGTCAACCTCGATGAACTGGCGAGGCGGACCTACGGCTTCGTTGGCGCCGACCTTGCCGCCCTTACGCGCGAAGCGGCGCTCGAGGCCGTGAGGCGAATAATGCCCAAGCTGAACCTGGCCGACGAATCCATTCCGACCGAGGTGCTCGATGCACTGTCGGTCACGGCAAGCGACTTCGACAATGCGCTGAAGCGCGTTCAGCCCTCGGCGATGCGCGAAGTGATGGTGCAGGTCCCCAACATTGGCTGGGAAGACATCGGCGGCCTCGACGAGGCCCGGGACAAGCTGCGCGAGGGCGTAGAGCTGCCACTCAAGCACCCGGAGTCCTTCCGCCGCCTCGGCATCCGGCCGGCCAAGGGCTTTCTCCTCTATGGTCCGCCCGGCACCGGCAAGACATTGCTCGCCAAGGCAACTGCCCGGGAGAGCGAAGCCAATTTCATTGCCACCAAGTCGAGCGACCTCCTCTCCAAATGGTACGGCGAGAGCGAGCAGCAGATCGCGAGGCTGTTCGCGAGGGCGCGCCAGGTGGCTCCGACCGTCATCTTCATCGACGAGCTGGACAGCCTCGTTCCGGCGCGTGGCGGCGGACTGGGCGAGCCGCAGGTGACCGAGCGGGTGGTCAACACGATCCTCGCGGAGATGGACGGGCTCGAGGAACTCAACAATGTCGTCCTCATCGGCGCGACCAACCGGCCAAACCTGATTGACCCGGCGCTGCTCCGCCCGGGGCGGTTCGACGAGCTCATCTACGTCGGCACGCCCGACACTGCAGGGCGGCGCCGGATCCTCGCCATCCACACCAAGAGCATGCCGCTCGCCGGGGACGTTGATCTCGAGCTTCTCTCGCGGCGCACCGAGCGCTTTACCGGCGCTGACCTTGAGGACCTCGTGCGCAGGGCCGGACTTACCGCGCTTCGGCGCGGGCTCGACAGCTCCCAGGTGACGATGGCCGATTTCGAGGCGGCCCTGAGCGAGACCCGGGCCTCGGTGACCGAGGAAATGCTGGCAGATTATGCCCGGATCCAGGAAACGCTGAAGTCCGACGCGGTAAAGCCGGTCGGCGGGATCGGCTTCGTCCTTCCGGGAATGCTGAGGCCGCGTACCCCGGCCAAGGGCGGGTCAGGCGGTGAAGGAGAGCCGCCGGCGGCCCCATAGGAAGAGGCCAAGGAGCAGGACGGCGCCGGCCGCAAATGGCCAGTGCGGGTCGGCGCCGTAAAGCAGCATGCCGATACCCGGGGCAATGACATAGCAGGCGCCATTGGCTGCGGTGACGACGCCGGCGACCGCTCCCTGCTCCGACAGCGGTACGGCAAGGCTGGCGCCGCCTGTAAATCCCGGGCGGGTAAACCCTAACCCCAGGCTCGAAAGCCCGAAGCCGAGAACGATGCCGTAAAGGTCGCCGGCCAGCATCGTCATGATAAGCCCCGCGGCCGCGAGGAGCGAGCCAGAGAGGATCAATGCCCTTGGCTTGAGGTTCAGTCTCGGGATCAGCCCCCACTGGGCGGCTAGCGTTGCTGCAGCGCCCGCCATCATGACGATCGAGATTTCCTTTTCGGATCCCTGCGGCTCGAGACCGAGGCGGTCGATGACGTAAAAGCCGAGGCAGGCAAGGGTCGCCGCCTGGGCGTGGCCGGAAACGACCCCGGCCGTGATCCAGCGGCGGATCCGGGGATCATTCCACCTCACCGCCCCGGTCCTGGGCCGGGTCGCGGCGATGATGCTGGCGCCGGTGGGGCTGGTCGCCAGCGAGGGATAGCTCATCGCAGCGCCATGCCCCGCCCGGCGCCCGTGCCTGGGCTTGGTATCGTCGGGAAGGCCGGCGAGGATCGCCACGAACACGAGGATGGCGACCGCGGCAAAGGCAAACAGCGGGCCGGACAGGCCGACCAGCGGCAGCACGAACAGCGGGGCAAGCGCCGGGCCGACGATCGTTCCAAGGCTGAAGCTGCTCGACAGGGCCGAGAGGGCCTCGACCCTCGCCGTCCGGCGGGTCTTCGACGCCAGATAGGCGTGGGTAGCGCTTGGCGTTGCAGCGCCGAGCTATCCATAGATTGCACGGCAGACCGCGAAGGCAGCAAAAGTGAGGCCGCCGGCGAGGACGCCTTCCAGGCCGGCGAGAAGCGCGAGGCCGCAGAGCAGCATCGAGACGATGAAGCCGCCGATCCCGACCAGGGTCAGCGCCTTGCGGCCGTGGCGATCGCTCTGCCTTGCCCAGAAGGGCGCGAGCACGACCCAGAGAACCGCCGACCAGGTATAGGAAATGGTGACCCAGAAATCGCTGATGCCGATTTCGCGGCCGATCGCGGGCATGACCGACTGGAGCGCGGTATTTCCTGCCGCGGCGACCAGCATTGCTGCGTAGAGGAGAAGGAAATGCGTCGTCGTCAGCGCGCTTCCGGCAATGCGCGTCTTGTCTGGCAAAAGCTGCATTTTAGCGCACTTAGGCCGCCTTTCGCCGACGGGAAAGCCACCCAATTGCCTTGCCAAGCGCTTGGTGATTTGCGAACGCGTCGACCAACCAGCAGAATATGAGGGAGCCTAATTTGAACGCGAGCCGAGCAAGCCAGCTCAACGGCAAGCGCCGCCACGGCCTTCGCGCCGGCCGCGGGCGCAGGAGCCCGCGCTGGCAATTTCTGCAGGGATTTCTGAAGCACCCGGTGATGGTCGGCTCGATCATCCCCTCGAGCCGGATCCTCATCGAGAAGATGCTGAAGCCGGTCGACTGGTCGGCAACCCGATTGTTCGTCGAATATGGTCCCGGCGTCGGCACGTTCACCCGCCCCATCCTCGAGCGGCTGGGACCGGACGCGCGGCTGATCGCGATCGACACCAATCCGGACTTCATCGATTATCTGAACGGCGACATAGACGACGAGCGGTTCATCGCCGTCCACGGCTCCGCCGCCGACGTCGAGCGGATCATCGCCGCCCACGGCTTTGATCATGCCGATTATATCCTCTCGGGCCTTCCCTTCTCGACGCTCCCGCCGGGCCTCGGAGACGAGATCGGGGCCGCTACCGGCCGGGCGATCCGCGATGGCGGCGCCTTCCTCGTTTACCAGTTCAGCCCCAAGGTGAAGCAGTTCATCGCGCCGCATTTCGAGCGGATCGACCGCGGGTTCGAGTGGGTGAATGTTCCCCCTGCCACGCTGTTCTGGGCGTGGCGCGAGCGCGAGCCGGCCTAGAGCCTTCCAAGGTTGAGGCGGCGGGTGATGGTGTAATCCGCGCTGGTCACCAGGAAGAAGCTGATTGCCTGGATGAGCTTCGTCCACCAGCCCGACCGGGCGCGGTGCAGCTCGGCCGTGATCGGCTCGCACTGGGCTAGTTCCTTCTCGAAATAGGAACGAAGCAGCGCGGCAAAGGCGGGGTCGTCGACCCGAAGCATCATCTCGAGGTTGAGGTAGATGCTGCGGATGTCGAAGTTGGACGAACCTATGTGGACGACATCGTCGAGTACCACCAGCTTGCTGTGAAGCTTGGTCGGCTGATACTCGAAAATCTCGACCCCGCGCTTCAGCAGGTTCTTGTAGGTGTAGCGGGCCGCGGCAATGGTCGCGTGATTGTCCGACTTGGCGGCAGTAATGATCCGCGCCCGGCGTCCGGGCCGGCTGATGCGCCTCAGGATCGAGCGCGTGGGCGCGAAATAGGCGGCGATCATCGCGACGTCGCCGCTGGAGAGCAGGTCACGGCTGGTTGCCGCCGCCCAGGGCGACAGCCTCGTCATCGGTCCACCGAAGGTCCATTGCAGCGCGCCATGATGTTCGCTGTGACGGCGGATCAGCCGGTTCAGGGTCCGGATCCTTCCGCCCTTCCTGTAGGACCAGTTGAACAGTTCGTCATAATAGCTGGTAAGCCTCGCGGCGGCATCGCCCTCGACCAAGAGGCCAAGGTCCCGCCAGGCGCCTTCCTCGATCGTCCCGAAATAATCTTCCTCGATGTTGAACCCGCCGATGAGGACCCGGTCGTCGTCGGCAAGCGCCATTTTCTGGTGGCAGCGGATGAGATAGCGGCGGCCGAAGGTCGGGTGAAAACGGCAGTAGCGCAGGCCCTTGTCGACCAGCGGCGTGAAATATTGATCGGGCGTATAGGCGCCGAAGCTGTCGACGATCAGCGAAACCGAGACATTGCGGTCGATTGCCCGTTCCATCGCCGCGTAGACACGCTCCCCGGCGAGGTCGTCCCGGTACATGTAGTAGAGAAGGCGAACATTGTGCCTTGCTCCATCGATCAGCCCGATCAGTGCTTCGAGCCGCTCGGGGCCCTCGGTGAGGAGGGTCAGCCTGTTCCCTTCCACCATCACCCCGGGTGCCCCGGCTAGCTTGTCGGCCTCTGCCATGGCCCCAGTCTGGAGCCCGCCTCTGCTACTGGCAAGGAGAGGATTGGTGGATTTCATTGACTCTCGAGGGGCTTCTCCCTATCTCGCCGGCCTCTCTCACGAACAAACAAGGCAAGGCGGAGCGACAATGGCGCGCGTGACGGTCGAAGATTGTGTCGACAAGGTTTCCAACCGGTTCGACCTCGTATTGATGGCGGCGCAGCGTGCCCGCCAGATCTCGTCGGGCGCCGATCTCACGATCGATCGCGACCGTGACAAGAACCCTGTCGTCGCTCTTCGCGAGATCGCCGAGCAGACGGTTAAGCCCAAGCATCTCGAGGAGGCGATCGTCTCCAACCTCCAGCGCGTCCGCATCGACGAGGACGACGAGACGGACGAGCTGGCGAGCCTCAGCGAGTCGGCCGAGGCTCTTCGCCTGACCGCGGCTGCGCCGCCTCGCCCGACCCCCTCGGGAGGCGATTACGAGTAATCCTCCAGGGATTAGAGGTTAAGAAAAGGGCGGCCCCGGGCCGCCCTTTTTCTTGTCCGGCATTTCTCGCCGCCCCTGGGTGGAGCTAGCGGCCGGTCATTCCGCTGCACTTTCAAGGTCGTCGCGCCAGCCGCCGGAGCCCCCGGTACGATTGACCCATTGCATGTCACCGAGCTTCAGCTCGCGCCCGTCATGGGCGAGCACGCAAATCCGCCTCACCGGCTTTCCGTCGCGCTTGTCGGCGAGGAAAATGTCCTGGCAGCCATGGCCCCAGTCCTCGCCCCACTGGCGGAGCGCAAGGAAGACCGGGAGCAGCGCCTCTCCCTTTCGCGTCAGCGAATAAATGACCTTGCGCCGGTCGGCGGGGTCGGGGGTTCTCTCGAGTATGCCGCCCTCGACCAGCTTGGCGAGGCGATTTGAAAGGATGTTGCGGGCGATCCCGAGGCCGGCCTGGAACTGCTCGAAATGCTCAAGGCCGTTCAGCGCGCCGCGAAGGATAAGGAATGCCAATTTCTCGCCGATGAGCTCGACCGCCGAAGGAAGTGGGCAGCGCAGCGCCGCTGCCCGGAACGCTTCGATGTCGGGTTCGGCCGTGACCGCCAGATGTCGATTCACATGTCACCCCTCTCTTGCCGTCCTTCTTGCACGATCCGACGCAAAATAACAGTTGCATCTTGCAACGCGGAGCGGTTAAACCGTTGCAACTAGAAACGCATTTTCCCAGAGGTCGAGATGAACCGCGCCGCTGCATTGATTGCTGCTTTCATGATCGCCACGCCGGCCTTCGCCGGCAGCTATTCGGCAACCCCGACCAATGCCCCCGAACCCGGCAAGATCATTGGCAAGGACATCAGCTGGGCGTGCGCCGACGGCACCTGCCGCGGCTCGACCGAGGCCAGCCGGCCGCTGGTGCTTTGCCAGGACCTCGCCAAGCGGGCGGGCGAATTGCAGAGCTTCGTTGCCGACGGCCGGGAACTCTCGAACGACGAGCTTGCCAAGTGCAACCGCGCTGCCCGCGGCAAGAAGGCTGCTCTCGCAAACGCCAACTGATTTCCCCGTGCTTCGTCTTTCCTGACGAGGCAATAATCGGCCGGTCCGGGCTCTTGCACCGGGCCGGCCTTTTTTTTCGCACTTGCGAAATCCCCTCCACCATCGCCACATTAGAAGCGTGCTGAGACAGTATGAGCTGGTCGAGAAGGTCCGGGCCTATGATCCCGACGCCGACGAGGCGTTGATCAACCGCGGCTATGTCTTGTCGATGCAGGCCCATGGCGCGCCGGTCCGTGCATCAGGCGACCCCTATTTCTCGCACCCGATCGAGGTCGCGGGCATCCTCACCGACCTCAAGCTCGACGACGAGACGATCGTCACTGCCATCCTCCACGATACGATCGAGGACACGGTGGCGACGCCCGAGCAGATCGAGAAGCTGTTCGGGCCCAATGTCGCCCGGCTTGTCGACGGCGTCACCAAGCTCAGCAAGATCGAGGCACAGTCGGAAAATGAGCGGGCAGCGGAGAACCTCCGCAAGTTCCTTCTCGCCCTCTCGGACGACATCCGGGTGCTGCTGGTGAAACTGGCAGACCGACTGCACAACATGCGCACGCTCCACCACATCAAGTCGGAAGAGAAGCGCCGCCGGATCGCCCGCGAGACGATGGATATCTATGCCCCGCTCGCCGAGCGGATCGGCATGTACGAGCTGATGAACGAGATGCAGGGCCTGGCCTTCAGGGAGCTCGAGCCAGACGCCTATGCCTCGATCACCCGTCGCCTCCGCCAGCTCCACGAGCAGGGCGGCGACCTCGTCAACCGCATCGGCCTTGGGCTCCAGCTCCACCTCAGCGACCATGGCCTCGAGGCAGAGGTAACGGGCCGCGAGAAGCACCCCTATTCCATCTGGCGCAAGATGGCCGAACGCCACATCAGCTTCGAGCAACTGTCGGACGTCATGGCCTTCAGGGTGATCGTCGAGAAACCCGAGGAATGCTATCGCGCGCTTGGCCTCATCCACCAGCGCTGGCCGATGGTGCCCGGTCGTTTCAAAGATTATATCTCGACGCCCAAGCGCAACGGCTACCGAAGCCTCCACACCACGGTCATCCACGATTCAAAGTCACGCATCGAGATCCAGATGCGCGACCGTGAAATGCATGCCCAGGCCGAGCGCGGGCTTGCCGCCCACTGGGCCTACAAGGAACGCGCGCCGGCTGCCGACGTCAGCGTGCCGTGGATCAGCGACCTCGTCGAAATCCTCGACCACGCCGGCAGCCCCGAGGAGCTGCTCGAGCACACCCGCATGGCGATGTACCAGGACCGGATCTTCGCCTTCACGCCGCGGGGCGAGCTCATCCAGCTGCCGAAGGGCGCGACGCCGGTCGACTTTGCCTATGCCGTCCATACCGACCTTGGCGACCAGACGGTCGGCGCCAAGGTCAATGGACGGGTGGTTCCGCTACGAACGATCCTCGACAATGGCGACCAGGTCGAAATCCTCGCTTCCGAGGCGCAGCACCCGCAGCCGAGCTGGCTGAGGTTCGTCGTCACCGGCAAGGCGCGTGCCGGCATCCGCCGCTTCGTCCGCCACAAGGAGCGCGACGAGACGATCGAGCTTGGCCGCAAGATCTACGAGGAGATCGTCGCCCGGCTGCCAGCGCCTCTTGCCAAGGATGCCCTGAAGCGCGCGCTGAAGACCCTGAAGGTCGAGGACGAGGACGCGCTGATGATCAAGATCGCCCGGCGTTCCATTTCCGACCCCGAGCTGATGGAAGCGCTGATGCCTGGCTCGGCCGGCGGTGACGTCGCGCCTAGACCGCTTGGCCAGCGCACCGCGATCTCGATCAAGGGGCTGACGCCGGGCGTCGCCTATGACCTCGCCTCATGCTGCCACCCGATCCCCGGTGACCGGATCGTCGGGCTTCGCCGCGAAGACGAGGGGATCGAGGTCCACGTCATCGGCTGCGACCAGCTTGCAAGCGGGGTCGATGCCGACTGGCTCGACCTTGCCTGGGGCGACGGCTCGGATGGCGGCACCGCCCGGCTGATGATCATCCTTCGCGACGTCGCCGGAGCGCTGGGCGAGATGGCCAGCATTCTCGGCGCCAAGGGCGCCAATATCGTCAACCTCGGGCTGGTCCACCGCGACGGCAGCTTCCACACCTTCCATGTCGACGTGGAAGTGCACGACCTTGCCCACCTCCACAGCCTGATCGCGGCGCTTCGCGCCGCCGACGGGGTGAGCCAGGTCGAGCGTATCTAGGTCCCGGCCCCTCGAGAAGGACGGGCCTGGCCGGCCTTTCCTATTCCTTGCGCGGCGTCTGCCGGATGGCATCGGCGCCACCCGCGGCGAGCACCGCCAGCGTCACCAGGTCCGAGGCGGTCGCAGTCATCGGCGCGATCTGTACCGGAAGGCTCATTCCCATGAGATAGGGCCCGAGGGCGATTTCCCCGCCGAGCGCCTTGATCAGCTTTGAGCTGATGTTGGCCGACTGGAGGCCGGGCATGACGAGGATGTTGGCGGGACCGCTGAGCCGGCTGAACGGATAATAGCGCTCCTGCATCTCGTGGTTGAGCGCGACGTCGGGCCCCATTTCGCCTTCATATTCGAAGTCGGTCTCGATCGTGTCGAGCAGCTTTACCGCGTCACGAAGCTCGATGATGTGCCGGCCCGGCGGGTTGCCGAAGGTCGTGTAGCTGATGAAGGCAACCCGCGGCTCCTGCCCCATGCGCCTTGCGAATGCGGCCGAACGCATGGCGATCGCCGCCAGCTGCTCGGCCGTCGGCCGCTCGGTCACCGCGGTATCGGCGATCAGCACGGTACGGCCCCTCGCCGAGACGACGTGAATTCCGAACGGCGTCGCGCTCGTCTCCTCGTCTATGACCCAGCGAACCTGTTGGAGCGACTCGCTGAACGGGCGGGTCGTGCCGGTGATCATCGCGTCGCCTTCACCGAGCGCGAGCATGGCGGCCGTGAAGGTGTTGCGGTCCTGGTTCACCATCCGCTCGATTGCCCGGCGGAGCATGCCGTGACGCTGGTGCTTGGCGTAGATGAAGTCGACCGCCCGGCCGACCAGCGGCGAGTTGCGGCTGTTCAGCACCTCGTAGCTCTTCGGATCCTCGACGCCGAGCGCTGCAAGCTTGTTGTAGACATCCTCGCGCCCAACGAGCACCGGGGTTCCATAACCGCCCTCGCGGAAAGCGATCGCGGCCCTCAGCACATTCTCCTCCTCGCCCTCGGCGAACAGGACACGCTTGGGGCTGGCCTTTGCGGCCTCGTAGGCAAGGCCGAGAACCTGGGCGGTCGGGTTGAGCCTTGCCCGGAGCGAACGGCGATATTCCTCCATGTCCGCGATCGGGCGCTGGGCAACGCCCGTCTCCATCGCGGCCCTGGCAACCGCTGTCGGGACGATCTCGATCAGCCGGGGGTCGAACGGTGCCGGGATGATATAGTCCGGCCCGAAATGATGGCTGACACCGCCATAGGCGGCAGCCACCTCCTCGGGGACGGCCGCCCGGGCCAGCTCGGCCAGGGCGTGGGCCGCGGCAATCTTCATCTCCTCGTTGATGCCGGTCGCGCGCACGTCGAGCGCCCCGCGGAAGATGAAGGGGAAGCCCAGCACGTTATTGACCTGGTTGGGATAGTCGGAGCGGCCGGTGGCGATGATAGCGTCGGGCCGGACGCTCCGCGCATCCTCGGGGAGGATCTCCGGATCGGGATTGGCCATTGCGAAGATGATCGGCTGCTGGGCCATGCCCTCGACCATGTCGGGCTTGAGCGCGCCCGCGGCGCTCAGGCCGAGGAAAACGTCGGCACCGACCAGGGCTTCCTTGAGCGACCTCGCCTCGGTCTCCACGGCATGGGCCGACTTGAACTGGTCCATGTCCGCGCGGCCCGGGTAAAGCGGGCCCTTGCGGTCGCACATGATGACATGGTCGCCAGGAACGCCCATCGCCTTGATGAGCGCGGTGCAGGCAATTGCGGCGGCGCCGGCGCCATTTACCACGACCCGGATCGATTGCAGCTCCCGGCCGGTCAGGTAGCAGGCATTGATGAGGCCCGCGGCGGTGATGATCGCCGTGCCGTGCTGATCGTCGTGGAAGACAGGTATGTTCATCCGCTCCTTCAGTGCCTGCTCGATGATGAAGCAGTCGGGAGCAGCGATGTCCTCGAGGTTGATCCCGCCAAAGCTCGGGCCAAGCAGCGACACGGCATCGATGAACTTCTGCGGATCGAGCGTCTCTACCTCGAGGTCGATCGAATCGACGTCGGCGAACCGCTTGAAGAGGACCGCCTTGCCTTCCATCACCGGCTTCGACGCAAGGGCGCCGAGGTTGCCGAGGCCAAGAATGGCCGTACCGTTGGAGATCACGGCGACGAGATTGCCCTTGGCGGTAAGGTCGTAGGCCTTGCCGGGATCTTTCGCGATCTCCTCGACCGGGACGGCGACGCCGGGCGAATAGGCGAGGCTGAGGTCGCGTTGTGTCGCCATCGGCTTGGTCGCGACGATCTCGATCTTCCCGGGACGCCCGCGCGCATGGAAATCCAGTGCCTCGTCGCGGGTGAATTTGACGTTGCTCTCGCTCATTAGCTCTCCTGTCGGGAGGGCTTTAGGCGGTGGCCGGCGGCTTGGGCAAGCTGGCTCTGGGGCTAATCGCGGCGGTGGCCCCAAAAGACCCGCTTAAGCCTTTCCTTGGACCAGCCTTAGCCACTAGGGTCGCGACCAATGGCCCGCGCCGACGAAAACCCGCCCCGACAGACGCCGATGATGGCGCAATATCACCGGCTCAAGGCCGAGGCGGGCGATTCGCTGCTGTTCTACCGGATGGGCGATTTCTTCGAGCTGTTCTTCGAGGACGCGAAAGTCGCGGCGGCCTGCCTCGACATCGCGCTTACCAAGCGCGGCGCGGACGGAGGCGAGCCGGTCCCGATGTGCGGCGTCCCCGTCCATGCGGCGGAAGCCTATCTCGCGCGCCTGATCCGCGCCGGCCACCGCGTCGCTATTGCCGAGCAGACCGAGAGCCCCGCGGAAGCTCGCAAGGCCCGCGGCTCCAAGGCCCTGGTTGAACGGGCCATCATCCGGCTGGTGACCCCCGGCACTTTGACCGAGGAAACGCTTCTCGACAGCGCAAGCGCCAACTGGCTTGCGGCGGTAGGACGTGCAGGCGACGACTGGGCGATTGCCGCCGCCGACATCTCGACCGGACGCTTCGAGCTGGTCGCCTGCGCTCCGGGCGAGCTGGAATCGGAGCTTGCCCGGCTGTCCCCCGCGGAGATCATCGCCGACGAGGTGATACCCGGGCTTTCGATCACCAGCGGCAAGGGCGGCTTTGACAGCATTACCGGCGAACAGGCCCTCAAAAGCAGGTTCGGCCTCGCGACGCTCGACGGGCTGGGTTCGCCCGGCCGGGCCGAACTGGCAGCTGCCGGCGGCCTCATCGCCTATCTCGAGGCAACCCAGAAGGACGCCGCTGCGTTCCTCGCGGCGCCGAGGCGCATCGCTCGCTCCGCGCACATGGCGATCGACCCCGCCACCCGTGACAGCCTTGAGATCTGCCGGACCCAGGGCGGAAGCCTCGCTGGAAGCCTGCTCGCCTCGATCGACCGGTGCGTCACCGCTCCGGGGCGCCGGCTGCTCGCGGCCGATATTTCGGCTCCCCTCACCGCGATCGGCAGGATCGAGGCCCGGCTGGCCCTGGTCCAGTGGTTCCACGAGGCCCCGATCCGGCGCCAGCGCGTCCGCGATGCCCTTCGCTCCATGCCCGACATCGGCCGGGCCCTTGGAAGGCTGGTCGCTGGACGTGGTTCGCCCCGCGACCTTGCCCAGCTCAGGGACGGCCTCAAGGCAGCAGCGGCGCTTGGCCGCGAGCTGGAGGCCGAAGGGGACCGGCCCGACCTCCTCGAGGCGCTGCTCCCGGACCTCGACGGCGGCCACGGAACGCTGACGTTGAGGCTGGATGCTGCGCTCGTCGCCGAGCCGCCGATCGATGCCTCCAGGGGCAATTACATCGCGGAAGGTTATGACCCGCAGCTCGACGCGCTGCGTTCCGCCAGCCTCGATGGCAGGCGCGCCATTGCCAGCCTCGAAGCCCGCTACCGCGAGGCAACCGGCGTCTCCTCATTGAAGGTCCGTCACAATGCCGTGCTCGGCTATCATATCGAGGTCAGCGCAAGGCACGCCGACCGGCTGATGGCCCCCGACAGCGGGTTCACCCACCGCCAGACGCTCGCCGGTGTCGTCAGGTTCAACTCGCCCGATCTCCACGCCGAGGCGAGCCGGGTGATCGAGGCCGGAGCCCATGCGCTTGCCGCCGAAGCGGCCCATCTTGAGAAATTGACCGCGCTTGCAGTCTCGGCGCAGGCACCGATCGCTGCAACGGCCGACGCCGTCGCGCGCATCGATGTCGCAGCGAGTCATGCCAGCCGGGCAGCCGAGGGCGGCTGGTGCCTTCCAAGCCTCGACGAGCAGCCCTGCCTCGAACTGGAGGCGGCACGACACCCGGTCGTCGAAGATGCCCTTGCCGCCGGTGGAGAGCGCTTCGTCGCCAATGACTGCACCCTCGGGCCCGACAACCGGCTGTGGCTCATCACCGGGCCCAACATGGGCGGCAAGTCGACCTTCCTTCGCCAGGTCGCCATTGCCGCCCTCCTCGCTCAGGCTGGAAGCTACGTCCCGGCGGCGCGCGCCAGGATCGGGATCGTGGACCGGCTGTTCTCGCGCGTCGGCGCAGCCGACAATCTTGCCAGGGGACGTTCCACCTTCATGGTCGAAATGGTCGAGACCGCGGCGATCCTCGCCCAGGCGACCGCGAACAGCCTTGTCATTCTCGACGAGATCGGCCGTGGCACTTCGACCTATGACGGGCTCGCCATCGCCTGGGCGGTGGTCGAGGCAATGCATGACGAGGTGAAGGCAAGGACGCTGTTCGCCACTCACTACCATGAGCTGACCAGGCTCGCCGACCGGCTCGACTGTCTCTCGCTGCACCATGTCCGCGCCCGCGAGTGGAAGGGGGAACTGGTCCTGCTCCACGAAGTCAGCGAGGGTCCGGCCGACCGGAGCTATGGCATAGCGGTCGCCAAGCTAGCTGGCCTGCCGCCGCTGGTGCTGGCGAGGGCGAAGGCGGTCCTCGCGAGGCTCGAGGCCGGGCGCGATGCAACCGGCGGGATCGCCGCCGGGCTCGACGATCTCCCGCTGTTTGCAAGCCAGAAGCCCGAGGCTCCCCGGTCCGACCCGCTGGAGGAGGCACTTCTTGCGCTCGACCCCGATTCCCTGTCGCCGCGCGAGGCGCTCGAAGCGCTCTATGCGCTGAAGCGCCTGGCCATCGAGCAATGACCGAGGAGGCCAGGCCGATGAGCCGCGCGAGGCCGATGGGCCGGACCAGAAACTGAGATGCGCCAGCCGCCGCGCTACCCGCTGATAACCGACCGGCGGCAGCTCATTGATCGCCGGGCGCTCGCCGAGCGGCTCCAGGCGCTGCCGGCCGAGGGTCTCCAGGCCAGCGCCACGGAGCTATTGAGGAGCGCGCTCGAAGAGGGGCGTGCCGAGATCGCCCGGCGCTTTGCTGCCGAACCCGGTCGCGGCCGGGTCATCGCCGCTTCCTACTGCTTCCTTGCCGACCAGCTCGTCCGGCTCGCCTATGAGCTGGTCACCGAGCGGATCGTTCCGCGGGTCAGCGACGAGGACTGCAGGCTGTCGGTCGTCGGGCTGGGCGGCACCGGGCGCGGCGAAATGGCGCCATATAGCGACCTTGATCTCATGTTCCTCGTTCCTGGCTCCGGCTCTCCCTGGAGCGACCGGGCGATCGAGGTGCTGCTCTACATGTTGTGGGACCTGCAGCTGAAGCTCGGCCAGTCGGTCCGCACGCCCGAACAGCTGGTAGAGGCGGCAAGGGCCGACATTACCCTGCGTACGGCCCTCCTCGAGGCACGCTGGATCTGGGGGGACGAGGATCTCCACCTGGAGGCGATGCGCAGGTTCCGCTCGGAGATCACCGCTGCAAGCAGCCGTGACTTTGTCGCTGCCAAGCTCGCCGAGCGCGATGCCCGGCACCAGCGCATGGGTGACAGCCGCTACGTCGTCGAGCCCAACGTCAAGGACGGCAAGGGCGGGCTTCGCGACCTCCATACGCTCTACTGGATCGGCCAATATGTGTTCGGCGTCGAACGGCCCGCCCAGCTGGTCGAGAAGGGCCTTTTCAGTGCCGCGGAATTTCGTCGCTTCGAACGGGCCGAGCGGTTCCTGTGGTCGGTTCGCTGTCACCTTCACCTGTTTGCCGGCAGGGCCGAGGAAAGGCTCGGCTTCGAGATGCAGCGGCAGATCGCCGAGGCGATGCGCTACTCGGACAGGCCCGGCAAGTCGGCGGTCGAGCGCTTCATGCAGTTCTACTTCCTCAATGCCCGGACCGTCGGTGACCTCACCGGCCTGTTCCTTGCCCAGCTCGACGAGCAGATGGGAGACAAGGGCCGGCGATTTGCGCTGCCCACCTTCCGCCGCCGACCGCGCCACCTGCGGGGGTTCACCATCGACCGGGGCCGGCTGTCGATCCCGGGCCCGCACTGGTTCGACGAGGACCCGGCGAGGCTGATCGAGCTGTTCGCGCTCGCGGCGCGCGAAGGAATGGAAATCCACCCCAACGCCATGCGCGTTGCGACCCGCGATGCAAGGCTGGTGGAGCGCGTTCGAGACGATCCCCGGGCCAATGCCCTTTTCCTCGAGGTACTCACGGCGAGGAACCGCCCGGACCTTGCGCTTCGATGGATGAACGAGGCTGGAGTGTTCGGAAGGTTCGTTCCCGACTTTGGGCGGGTGGTCGCCCAGATGCAGTTCGACATGTACCATCACTATACCGTCGACGAGCATTCGATCCGGGCGATCGGGCTTCTTTCCCAGATCGAGCGCGGTGAGCTTGCCAAGGATCACCCGCTGTCGACCGCGCTGTTCGAGCAGATTGCCTCGCGCCGCCTCCTTTATGTTGCGGTGCTCCTCCACGACATCGCCAAGGGCCGCGGCGGTGACCATAGCGAGCTCGGGGCGGAGGTTGCCACCGAGCTCTGCCCGCGCTTTGGCCTGGACGAGGCGGAGACCGAGACAGTTGCCTGGCTCGTCCGGCACCACCTCCTTCTCAGCAACACTGCGTTCCGGCGCGACATCAGCGATCCCAAGACGGTCGAGGACTTCGTACGCATCGTCCAGAGCCCGGAGCGGCTCCGGCTGCTCCTGATGCTGACCGTGGTCGACATAAGGGCGGTCGGACCAGGCACGTGGAACGACTGGAAACGGCAGCTGCTTCGAAGCCTGTTCGACGCCGCCGAGGAGCGGCTGAGGCTCGGCCACAAGCAGCGCGGGCGCCAGGAGCAGGTCGAGGCACGCCAGCAGCAGCTCGCGGAAAATCTCCCGTGGAAGCCCTCGGCGGTGAAGGCACATGCCCGCCGGCTACCGGACAGCTACTGGCTGGCCGAGCCGCCCGAATGGCAGCAGGCCAATGCGCTGCAGGTGGCGGCGGCCGAAGCCCATTTCGGGGAAGCCGAGCCATCGGTCGTTGCAGCGCCGGACGCGGTTTCCGGGATGACGAGGCTCAGCGTTTTCGCTCCCGACCGTCCTGGCCTCTTTTACCGCATCGCCGCCGCGCTGAGTGGTGCCGGGGCCTCGATCGTGGATGCAAGGATCCATACCACCCGCGACGGGATGGCGCTTGACAACCTCCTCGTCGCCGACGCCCGCGGCAAGGGCTACGTTGATGCCCGCCTGAGGAAGCGGCTCGCGAACGCGGTCGAGAAGGCGCTGAAGGCGGAGGCCGAACCTCCTCTACCCTCCCTCGAGAAGCTGCCTCGCCGGGTCGAGGCATTCAAAGTGGCGCCGCGCGTCCTCATCAGCGACAAGGCGTCCAATCGCACCACGGTCGTCGAGGTCAATGCAAGGGACCGGACCGGACTTCTCGCAAGGCTCGCGCATGTCATCCACGCGGCGGGACACCAGCTCCATTCGGCCCATATCGCCACTTATGGCGAACGGGCTGTCGACGTCTTCTATCTGACCGGCGCCGATGGCCGCAAACTCGGGCCGGACAAGGCCGACGAGCTCAGGGCAGAACTGCTCGAGGTGGCGGCGGCCGGGGGCTGAGCCTCCCTCAAATGAAAAAAAGGGCCCGCCTCCCGGCGGACCCTTGTTTCCCTTTCTGACCAGCTCCCCGATCAGCCCCGTTCCGGCTCGGGCGGCGGCGGCGGCGGTGGAGGAGGAGGCGGTGGCGGCGGGCAGGCCGCGTCTGCCGCGATCATCGAGCCATCCGGGCAGGTCTGCATTGCTGGCGGAGGCGGCGGGGGCGGCGGAGGCGGCGGCGGCGGAGCCTCCGCAACGCGGCGTGACGGCCCGAACTTGCCACGAAGCGTCAGGCCCCAGGTGCGCGGTTCGCCGAGGAAGGCGCCGAACAGCTGGGTGGAACGCGGGTAGAAGCCCGAGAGCACGCCGCGGGTCGTTCCAGACCCCTGGATCGGTGCGTCGAAGGCGACCTGCAGGAAGTCCTCGTTGAAGAGGTTCTGCGCCCACAGTTCGACCGCCCAGCGATCGTCCGGCCCGCGAAGGCCGACGCGGGCGTTCACCACCGTGAAGCTTCCCTGCACCTTCTCGATGTCGAGATCCGACCCGGTGTTGAGCTGGGTCATGTGGCGGACGTCCGCATAGACGAGGCCGCGCAGGCCCGAGCCGCCGATTGGCGGTGTCCAGGCAACCGAGCTGGTAAGGGTCCACTCGTTGGAGTTGGACACCCGCCGGCCGGGCAGCTGGAACAGGGCATTGGTCAGCGCGCGGCCACCTGCGCCAACGAGATTGTCGCGGTAGCGGGTGTTCGAATAGACGATGCCCGCGTTCCAGTTGACGTTGGGAAGCGGCCGGGTGAAGGCCTCGATCTCGACGCCGCGGCTGACCACGCCGGCCTTGGTGCCGCCGTCGCAGGCGCCGGTGCCGGCATCATTATCCTCGTCCGCACCTTCGCCGCCGATCAGGTCGCCCTTGCAGGCATTGACGTTCTCGACGACGAAATTGAGGCCGTTGAAGGTGTTGAGCTGGAAGTCACGGAACAGCTGGCGGAACACCGCGACGTTAAGGTCGAAGCCATTGCCGTTATACTTGAAGCCGAACTCGAACGCGTCGTTGATCTCCGGCTTGAACTGGAGATCCGCGCCCGAGGCGACAACGCCCTGGCAGCCTGCCTGGGTCGGGCTGACGCAGATGGCGCCACTTCCCGACAGCGGCGGGTTGGAGAAGACGCTGGTCGGCGGAGTGGCCGGAACGGTCGTCGGGACCGTAACCGCGCGCCATAGCGCCGAGCGGTCGAGGTTGAAGCCGCCCGCCTTGTAGCCGCGAGAGTAGCTGAGGTAGGTCAGGATATTGTCGGTCGGCTTCCAGCCGAGAACGACCGTCCCCGACAATTTGCCCTCGGAACGCTCGTCGTCGATCTCGAAGACGCCGCCGGGCGCGCTCGGGATGACGCAGGGGAGCTGCTGGAGGCCCGAACCCGAGAGCGCGGTACAAAGGATGTTGTTGTCGAGGAGCTCTGCCCGCAGCTTCTTGCGCTCATGGGTGTAGCGGGCGCCGACCGTCAGGCTGAGCGTATCGGTAATGTCGAAGATATTGTGGGTGAACAGCGCCCAGTTGTTGCTGGTCTGGCGGAAGCTGTCGTCAAGTGCAGCGCCGTTGAGCGTGCTGCCGACGAAAGCCGGGCCGCCAAGCGCGATGGCAAGGTTGGTAAAGCCGCTCGTCCCGAACGGCGCGCCGGCAAAATTGACCGACGGGATGCCGGCACTGAGCCCGGTGTTGTTGAGCTGGGCAAACGCGCCGAGCGCGGTGATCTGGCTGGCGATATTGGCGGCAGTCGTGAACTGCCCGCCCATCACCGCCGCATTATACTGCGCGACGAGAGCATCGCGCGTCCCCGTCGCAACCAGCGGGTTGAAGCAGTTCGGCGTTACGCCAGGAGCAATGATGGTCGGGACCTGCGCCGCGAAATTGGCTGCAACCAGGCAGTTGCCGTAGCGAGCATAGTCATCGCCATATTGCAGGTTGTCGTCGACCCGCAGTTTCTCGTTGGCGTAATAGCCACCGACCAGCCAGTCGAGCCGCCCGCCGAAGGCCTCGCCCTGGAGCCGAAGCTCCTGGGTAAAGGTCTTGAAGCGGTTGAACGAATTGCCGTCGTCGTCGCGATAGAGAATGTCGAGGTTATTGAAGTCGGCGTCCTGGCCGCGGGTATATTTGTTGTACCGATAGGCGGTGATCGAGGTCAGCTCGGCTCCGCCGAGGTCATAGACGATCTCGCCGGACAGGCCATAATCCTTGACGTCGGACGCATAGTTGCGGCCCGGGGTGATCGAGACGTCACGCTCAAAGGGATCATCGTTGATGATTGCGCCGAGCGCCCGCTCGATGGCGGCGATGGTCGACGGCTGCTCGCCGGCGGCGGTGAAGTCGAAAGCAGGGAGGAAAGGCGCGGCGCAGCATTCCTCGTCGCGCTTGGAATAATCGCCGATCAGCCGGATCGACAGGTCGCTCGAGGGTTCGAACAACAGCTGGCCGCGAAGCATCCAGCGGTCGCGGTCGTTGACGTCGCGACCCGAGATGACGTCCTCGAGGAAGCCGTCCCGTTTCATCCACACGCCGTCGATGCGCGCTGCCAGCGTGTCGCTGAGACCCCCGGTAACATAGGCTTCGGCCCGCCGGAGATCATAGTTGCCGATCGTGAGTTCGCCGCCGACCTCGGTCCGGAACCGCGGCTTGGCAGTGATGATCGAGATGAGGCCCGCCGAGGCGTTGCGGCCGAACAGCGTTCCCTGCGGGCCGCGCAGCACCTCGATCCGGTCGATCGCGCCAAGCTCGGTCAGGCCAACGCCGGTACGCGAGCGATAGACGCCGTCGATGAACACCGCGACCGAGCTTTCAAGGCCGGGGTTGTCGCCGACCGTGCCGATGCCGCGGATGCGGGCGACGCCTGCGCCGGCTTCGGAGGAAGTCGAGGATACCAGCAGCGAGGGGCTGACCTGGGTCAGCTGACGGATGTCGCTCGCCCCGGAATTCTGCAGCGTCTCGGCTGTAACGGCGGAGACCGCCAGCGGCACATCCGACAGTGCCTCGTTGCGGCGGGTCGCGGTGACGACGATTTCGCTGGTGTCGCGTCCAGTGGCGGGTTCGACGTCCTGGTTGTCGACCGCTGCAGCCTCGGCAGTTGCGCCCTGGGTCGGTTCCGCGCCCCCGGCATCGGTGTCGGTCTCCTGGGCAAATGCAGGCATCGAAAGTGCGAACAGGCCCGCTGACAGGAGCCACGTCGACTTGCGCATATTTGTCCTCCCCGTTTTTACACTTCTTCTTTGGGACAAAAGATTAATCGAGTGGCTGCCCGCTGCAAGCGAAATGGAGGGAAAAGGAACCCTTGCGACAGAAATGTCACATGACGCAGCGCAAAAAGAAAAAGGCGTGGCTGCCGTAACGGCAACCACGCCTGTAACTAACCGTTCTGGTTCGTCGCCTATTTGGGCGCGATCACCATCAGCATCTGGCGGCCTTCGAGGCGCGGATGCTGCTCGATCTTGGCGATCCCGGCAGTCTCTTCCGCCACCCGCTGCAGGACGGCCATGCCGAGCTGGTTGTGGGCCATTTCGCGGCCCCGGAAGCGGAGGGTCAGCTTTACCTTGTCGCCTTCCTCGAGGAACTCGTAGACCTTCTTCATTTTCGTCTGATAATCATGGTCATCGATGTTCGGACGCATCTTGATCTCCTTGATCTCCTGCGTCTTCTGCCGCTTGCGCTGCTCGTTCGCGCGCTTCTGCGCCTCGTACTTGAAGCGGCCGATATCGAGAAACTTGGCGACGGGTGGATCGGCGTTGGGGCTGATCTCGACCAGGTCGAGACCCACTTCCTGAGCCTGTTCGAACGCCTCGCGCGTATACATTACGCCCAGATTTTCGCCATTTTCATCAATTACCCGCACCTTCGGCGCCTGGATGAATTGATTGTAGCGGGGGCCGGTCATCGTCGGCGGCGCCATCGGTCGGCGCGGGGTGGGCGGTGGTATAGCGCAATCTCCTAGAATCGTTGGTTCTGCGCGCGAATTAGGGGTTTCACGAGCAGTTGAAAAGGGCGGCCGGGCCCGAGGGCCCATTTTTGCCGCGGCCTGTGGCGTCAGGACGCCAAGATGGGGTCGCCTTCCTGGAATTGCCAGTGCCCCCGAGGCCCTTCGCAACAAGGCCTGGCGTCCGGACCAAAGTGACCTACCTTCTGGGCCAGTCTGGCTGGCATCAGGTCCCGCAATCCGATGTCGCGCGGCAAGGCCAGTCAAAGTACTAGGCGTCGGCAGGGTCGCGCATGAGCATATGGACGTAAACATCACCGTAGGGCTTCGGCGCGATTGCCTGGACATTCAGGCTGCCGCCGGCTTGCGCGTCACGCTCGTTTGCTAGCCTTTCCCTCAGCACTCCGGTTGAATGCCTGACTGCGGTCATGCCAATAGCCGCTACAATGAGGGCAATAATTGGAATTCCAAATGCAAGCACGTCGGCCATCAGATCTCTTCTACCTGCAATTCCTTTAATGCGCGATTGCCGCAAATAAATAGCACGGCGGCGCAAGCAAGCCAAAGCCCAATCCATGGCCCACGCTGCTCGATCCACCAAGCAACAATTGTCGCAGCTAATAGAGCCGACCCAAAGTTTGTAAGAAGAGAACTCCACCACTTTACGGTCTCGTTGTGAACAAGCGTCCAATTATGCATGAACCCTCCCCGAAGGGATGGCGTAACTCGAATCAGCGCCTCCTGCGAGGGCCGGGTTTCAGCGCCGAACTACCTTTTCATTGCTGACGACTGTTTCCAGGGTGCGCCGAGTGCGATCTCCGAACCAGCACTCCGATGTTACTTGCCGGCGACCACTCGAACAACCCTCAAGAGCTTGCGATCATTGCGGCATTTTGCCCAGTCACCTTTGGCTTCCATCATTCCAGTCGGTGGTTGCGGAGCAAAATCTCTGGCGGGAAGACCATTCCAGCAGCATGCCAGCTCGCTTCGAGAAAATCCCCGGAACGCCTAGTGGCTGCGGAGGTCCGGTGGGATTGCTTCGGCAGAGATCATCGCTACTGCCTCGTCGAGGCTCATCACCTTCTGGTGCTCATCGCTACCGAGGCGCCGAAGTGCGATTGTCCCCTCTTCTGCCTCGCGCTTGCCGACGACGAGGAGCAGCGGGACCTTGGAAAGGCTATGCTCGCGAACCTTGTAGTTGATCTTCTCGTTGCGAAGATCCGCCTCGGCACGAAGGCCGGCCGCCTGCAGCTTACCGAGCACCGACCTCGCATAATCGTCGGCATCTGACACAATGGTCGCGACCATCGCCTGTACCGGCGCGAGCCACAGCGGGAACCGGCCCGCGTGATGCTCGATCAAAATGCCGATGAAGCGCTCGAACGTGCCGAGGATGGCCCGGTGGAGCATGATCGGGCGGTGCTTTTCGCCGTCTTCGCCGATGTAGGTGGCATCGAGCCGGTCGGGAAGCACCCGGTCCGACTGGATCGTCCCCACCTGCCAGGTGCGGCCGATCGCATCGGTGAGGTGGAACTCGAGCTTGGGAGCGTAGAAGGCCCCTTCGCCTGGAAGTTCCTCCCAGCCAAATTCCCCGGTTGCCCGACCGGAAGCCACCACGGCGTCGCGAAGCTCGCCCTCCGCCTGGTCCCACATTTCATCAGTTCCAAAGCGCTTGTCGGGTCTCAGCGCCAGCTTGATCGCATAGCGCTCGAACCCGAGCTCCCTGTAGACCTCGTCGAGGAGGTCGCAGAAACGCTGCACCTCGTCGACGATCTGGTCTTCCCGGCAGAAGATGTGGGCATCGTCCTGCGTGAACTGGCGGACCCGCATGATCCCGTGGAGCGCGCCATGGGGCTCGTTTCGGTGACAGCAGCCGAACTCAGCGAGCCGCAGCGGGAGCTCGCGATAGCTGGTGATGCCCTGCTTGAAGACGAGCACATGGGCCGGGCAGTTCATCGGCTTCAGCGCCATCCAGTCGCCGGTGCCGCTGATGACCGGGCCTTCCTCCTCGGTGCTTGGCACCTCGTCGGGGACGACGAACATATTCTCGCGATACTTGCCCCAGTGACCGCTCTTTTCCCACTGGCGGGCGTCCATCAGCTGCGGGGTCCTGATCTCGACATAGCCGGCAGCGTCGAGCTTGCGCCGCATATAGGCTTCGAGCTGGCGCCAGATGGTGAAGCCGTTGGGATGCCAGAAGACCGATCCATGGGCCTCCGCCTGGAGGTGGAACAGGTCCATCTCCCGGCCGATCTTGCGATGGTCGCGCTTGGCCGCCTCCTCGAGGCGCACGAGATGCTCCTGGAGCTGCTTTCGGTTGAGCCAGGCCGTCCCGTAGATGCGCGAGAGCATCGGGTTCTTCTGGTCACCGCGCCAATAGGCTCCCGATACATGGGTCAGCTTGAACGCCTGGGGGTCGAGCCGCCCGGTCGACGCAAGATGCGGCCCGCGGCAAAGGTCGATCCATGCATCATCGCCCTTGCCCGAGCGGTACATGGTGATCGGCTCCCCTTCCGGAAGCTCCATCACCCACTCGGCCTTGAAACGCTCGCCCTGTTTCTCGAACAGCGCCCTTACGTCCTCGCGCTTCCATACCTCGCGGGTCAGGTGGAGGTCCTCGGCGATGATCCGCCTCATTTCCTCCTCGATCGCAGGAAGGTCCTCCTCGGTGAACGGTCCGCGCTCCGGCAAGGGCGCGAAATCATAATAGAAGCCGTCGTCGGTTGCCGGCCCAAAGGTGATCTGGGTTCCCGGAAACAGCCGCTGGACCGCCTCGGCAAGGACATGGGCGAAATCGTGCCGGACGAGCTCAAGTGCGTCCTTCTCGTCACGGCTGGTGACCAGGGCGAGGTCGGAATCGCCCTCGAACGGCCGGTTGAGATCCCGAAGTTCGCCGTCGACGCGCGCTGCAAGCGCCGCCTTGGCGAGGCCGGGCCCGATCGCAGCCGCGACATCCGCAGGAGTCGATCCTTCCGGCATCTCGCGGACGGACCCGTCGGGCAGCTTGATCTTGAACATCTCGGACATGGAAGTCGCAACTAGTGCAGCGCAGCAAAGGCTTCAAGCAGGAGTGCTGGCCCCAGCCCCAGGACGGGTGCCGGCGGCAAGGCCTGGAAAGGACATGGCTGGCCGCCTGCCGGGATTGACGGCTTTCCTTCTCGGCCCGGAACGCTAGTGAGCACTGCCATGCAGACCCCAGAAATCAGTCCGCCGCCCTTGTCCTATTTCGATCCCGGCGACGGGCGCCGGATTGCCTACCGGCAGCGAACCGCCAAGGCCGGCAGCCCGACGATCCTGTTCCTCCCGGGCTATGCCTCCGACATGGAAGGGACAAAGGCCGAGACGATCGATGCCTTCTGCGCGACCCGGGGCCTTGGATGCCTTCGGCTCGACTATTCAGGGACCGGCTCGAGCGGTGGCAATTTTTCCGACGGGACGCTCGGCCGCTGGCTGGAGGAGGTGCTCTTTGCACTCGACATGCTGATCGAGGGCCCGGTGATCGTCGCCGGCTCGTCGATGGGCGGCTGGCTCGCTCTCCATGCGGCGCTCCAGCGCCCTGACAGGGTCAAGGCCCTGCTCGGCATCGCCGCGGCCCCGGATTTTACCGACTGGGGATATACGGACGAGCAGAAGGCGATAATCGCCCGCGACGGCAAGCTCGAGGAGCCCAACCCCTATGGCCCGGAACCTTCCGTCACCTGGCGCGGCTTTTTCGAATCGGGCGCCAGCCACCGGCTTCTCCATAAGCCGATCGAGCTCACCATCCCTGTCAGGCTGGTCCATGGCGACCAGGACCAGGAAGTGTCGCTCGGCGTCGCGCTGAAGCTGCTCGCGGACCTGCGTTCATCGGATGTGCAGCTTCGCCTGATCAAGAACGGTGGGCATCGCCTGAGCGAGCCGCACGAGATCCACGCGATCCTGGTTGAATTGCTCGGGCTCGTGGAGCGAATCTTATGACCCTCATCCTTGCCGCCCTGCTGGCATCTGCCGGCCAGGCCAGCCCGGCGCCGGATCTTCCCTATCCCGAGGCCGGCATCATCAACTGCCAGGTGGCGGACAGCGTCGAGAGCCTGACCTGCCGTGCGACCGAGGCCAACGCCAGCGGCCGCTTCGCCGAGGGCGCGGCGCTGTTCGAGCAGGCTGCCCAGAAAATCTCTCCGGCCGATTCGGCGCACGCCCGTGCGCTTGCTGCCGCAGGCAACATGTGGCTTGCCGCCGGTGACCTCAACCGGGCGGCAGCCGCGCTCGACAAGGCGCTCGCCGGCAATGGCCTCAAGGCCGAGCAGCAGGGCCTTGCGCTTCTCGACCGGGCACGCGTCGCGGAAGCGGCCGGCGATCTCAAGACGGCCCGGGCAAAGGTCAGCGAGGCAGCCAAGACGATCAGCGAAGACCCGTTTCTCTGGTATTTCTCTGCAGCGCTCGCCCTTCGCGAGGAAAATATCCCGGCCGCCAAGTCGGCGATCAACCGGGCGCTCGCAATGGCGCCGGACTCGGCCGAAGTGCTGTTCGAGGCAGGTCATATTGCCCAGACGGCGGGCGAGGAAGCATCGGCAAGGGAATATTGGTCAAGAGCGATGGCCGCCGACCCCAATGGGCCGGCCGGGAGGGCAGCGCGCGAGGCCCTGGCGATGACCAACGCGCCGCTCACCGTCACGAACCAGGTCGCGGCCCGTCCGGACGGCGACGGCGAGGGCGAGGACAAGGACCGCCGCTAGTCGCTCCAGTGAGGGCATCGCTGCCGCGATGCCTTGAATTCGGCCATGAACGGGCCGACCTTGCGGCTTCGATGATGCCGCCCGCAGCGAGGCCGGGCGGTGCCCGTTTCGCCAACGCCAGCGAGGTTTCGACGTGAAATTCCTTCATTCCATGCTTCGGGTATCCGATCCGGACTCGACCATTGCCTTTTTCAGGCTGCTCGGTCTCGAGGAACGTCGCCGGATGGAAGTTCCCGAGGGAAAATATACGCTCATCTTCCTCGGGATGCCGGGAGACGAGGGCGGCGAGGTCGAGCTCACCCACAACTGGGACGAGGCCGGCTATGACGGCGGGCGCAACTTCGGCCACCTCGCCTTCCGGGTCGATGATATTTATGCCACCTGCCAGCGGCTGATGGACCATGGCGTCACCATCAATCGCCCGCCGCGCGACGGCCACATGGCCTTCGTGAAGACTCCCGACGGCATTTCGATCGAGCTGCTCCAGGATGGCCATCTCGAGCCCGCAGAGCCCTGGGTTTCCATGCCCAACAGCGGAAGCTGGTAATGGCGGCGCCGCTCAAGATCGTCCCCGTCCCGGCCTTCGCCGACAATTATCTCTGGCTGGTGCACGACGAGGAGAGCGGCGAGACCGCGGTAGTCGACCCGGGCGATCCCGCTCCGGTCCTTGCCGAGGCCGAGCGGCGCGGCTGGCGGATCAGCAAGATCCTCAACACCCACTGGCACCCCGACCATACCGGGGGGAACCTCGCCATCAGGGAAGCGACCGGCGCGACCATCATTGGCCCCGGCGGCGAGAATGGCCGGGTGCCGGGCCTCGACATCGCGCTGAAGGAGGGCGATGAAACAAGGATCGGCGGCCACCGCGCCAGCGTGTGGGAGGTTCCAGGCCACACGCTTGGCCACATCGCCTATGTCTTCGCCGACGACCGGCTCGCCTTCGTCGGCGACACGCTGTTCGCCATGGGCTGCGGCCGGCTGTTCGAGGGCAGTCCCGAGCAGATGAAGGCATCGCTCGGGAGATTTGCCGGGCTGCCGGAGGATTTCAGGCTCTACTGCGCGCATGAATATACGCTCTCGAACGCGAGATTTGCAGCGCATGCCTTCCCGGACAACAAGGAAATCGCGGATCGCCTCCGTCATGTTGAACAGGAGCGCGAGGCCGGCAGGCCGACCGTTCCGACGACGGTCGGCGAGGAGCGGGCAACCAATCCGTTCCTCCTGGCCAAGGACGTCGCGCAGTTCGCGCAATTGCGCGCCGAAAAGGACGGTTTTCGCTAAGCCCAAGTTCAGGCTGATGCGATTATGATAGTGTGGTTCCGAGGAGAATTGCCATGAATCTCCACCCCGCGACGCTTGCCATGGCCGGCTGCTCCATTCTCCTGGCGGCATCGACCGGCGCACCCGCAAGATCCGACACCCCTGCCCCCGAGGCCGCGGCCAAGCTGGCCAAGGCGCTGGCCGGGCGCACCCCGGGCGCCCCGGTCGGCTGCATTTCAAATTTCCGCGACACGGACATGACGATCATCGATGACCGGACGATCCTCTTCAAGGAAGGCGGAACCGTATACCTCCAGAGGCCGCAGAGCAGGTGCGACGGGCTCGATCGAAGCCATTACACGCTGGTGACCCGCCTCCACGGCTCCAACCGTCTGTGCAGCGGCCAGATCGGCGACATTGTCGATCCCGTGTCGGGTGCCTTTACCGGGTCCTGCGTGTTCAGCGAGTTCATTCCCTATCGCAAGGCCCGCTGAGCCTGCAGGAGAAAAGATGATGAAGCTTCCCCTGGCGATGGCGATTGGCGCTACCGCGATCGTCCTTCTCGGCTCGTGCGCAACGGCTCCCGAGGAGCGCAGCCCGAGAGCCCAGCGCGAGCTGGCGGATGCGCTTGCCGGACGGACCCCCGGTCCGCCGGTGCGCTGCATCCCGAGCTTCCGCGCCGACAACATGCAGATCATCGATGACTGGACCATCCTGTTCCGCGACGGCCGGACCATCTATGTCCAGAACCCCCGCGGCAGCTGCCCGGGCATCGGTAGCCGGCGCAACGTGCTGGTGACGAGGCTCTGGGGAACGGGCGAGCTTTGCGACGGGGACATCAGCCAGCTCGTCGACTTCAGCAGCGGGATCGGCGGCGGTTCCTGCGTCTTCGGGCCGTTCGTCCCCTATACCAAGCAAAACTAGGAGCCTAGCGCCGGTAAAGCGCGTCAAGCCGCTCGCCATATTGGGCGGTGATGACGTGCCGCCGGATCTTCAGCGACGGCGTCAGCATCTCGTTTTCCACCGAGAATGGCTCGGGGGCGCGGGTGCGGCGCCAGGCCGCCCCGCTGCCCTGCCTCTCGGCCGGGACCAAGACGGCCACGAGGAGCGCGACGAGGTGCGGGCGGCGATCGCCGTAGATCATCGCCTGGAGGATCTCCGGCTGCAGCGTCAGCATTCCCTCGACCCGCTGCGGCGCGACATTGTCGCCCTTGTCGTTGACGATCAGGTCCTTCTTGCGGTCGGTGATGACGATCCGGCCCTTCTCGTCGAGATGGCCGACGTCGCCGGTGGCCAGCCAGCCGTCCTGGAGAACGCGCCCGCTTTCGTCCGGGTTATGCCAGTAGCCCTTCATGACCAGTTCGCCGCGGACCATGATCTCGCCGTCCTCGGCAATTCGGACCTCGGTATTCTTGAGCGGCGGGCCGACCGTTTCCATGCGAATTCCTGCGCTCGGGCGATTGCAGCTGATGACCGGCCCCGCCTCGGTCTGCCCATAGCCCTGGAGCATCGGAAGCCCCATCGCCTGGAAGAATATCCCGACGTCCGGGTTGAGCGGCGCGCCGCCGGAAACCATCGCCTTCATCCGCCCGCCGAACTTGCGGCGGACCTTGCGGCGCAAGGTTAGCGAGAGAATGCCGTCCATCGGCAGGTCCCACGGCACCTTGCGGCCGGCATAGCGCTTGCTCTCGATCGAAAGCGCCCGGCCCATCAGGTAGGCGGGCAGCCCACCGTCCTTCTCGACCTGCTTCATGATCTTGGCACGAAGCATTTCGAACAGCCTCGGCACCACGACCATGATCGTCGGCCGGACCTCCTCGATATTGGCTGCAAGCTTCTCGAGGCTCTCGGCGTAATAGATCTGCCCGCCGAGCGCGATCGGGAAATGCTGGCCGCCGGTATGCTCATAGGCGTGGCTCGCGGGCAGGAACGAGAGGAACACCTCGTCGTCCCAGCCAAAATCATTGGCAATGACGTCGATGCAGCCCTCGACATTGTGAAGGATCATGCCGTGGTGCTGGATGACGCCCCGCGGCGCGCCGCCGGTTCCGCTCGTGTAGATGAGGCAGGCAAGGTCGTCCCGGGCCACCTTCGCCATCCGCTGCTCGAGCTCGGCGACGTCGGCTGGCCCCGACACCAGCTCCTCCCAGTGGTGGAAGCTCGCTGCTCCCGGCGACTGGCCGGAAATGATGTCGTCGATCGAGATGACGTGCCGGCATTCCGAGGAGAAAAGCACTGCAGGCAGCAGGTTTTTCGCGAGTTTCTGGCCCGAGACGATGACGGCGCTGGCCCCGGAATTGGCGAGAATATGCTGGTGATCGCGGGTCGTGTTGGTGGTGTAGGTCGGAACGGTGACGCAGCCGGATGCCATGATGCCAAGGTCGGCGATGAGCCACTCGGGGCGGTTCTCGCTGACCAGCATCACCCGGTCACCCTGCTTGAGGCCGAGCCTGCGCAGCGCCCCGGCGAGCGCTGCCACCTGGCGCGCTGCCTCGTTATAGCTGATCGGCTGCCAGGAGCCGCCCTGCTTCGACCAGAGGAACGGCTGGTCACCCTTCTCCCTGACCCGGGTCAGGAACATGGTGACGAGGTTCGGGAAATGCTCGAGCTGGGTACGAGCCACGTTGATCCTCCCATGCAGCGCCTTCGAAACGGGCGCAGTTGAGCCGCTGTTTAGCGGATTGGCGGAGCGGCGCCAGCAGTGCTTTTCGGCGGTGGACAAGCTTTGCGAGCCTCGCCTAAGCCCCTTTTCCCATGCCATTCCTCCGACTGCTTCTCCTGCCACTCCTCCTGATCTCGGGCTCCTGCGCGACCATTCCGCCGGCCGAGGCGCCCGCGCAAAGACACCAGGGCTTCGTCATTGCCGCCAACCCGATCGCTGCCCGGGCGGGCATGGAAGTGCTCGAGCGTGGCGGAAGCGCGATCGACGCCGCGGTGGCGGTCCAGGCGATGCTCTCGCTGGTCGAGCCGCAGAGCAGCGGGCTTGGCGGCGGCGCGTTCGTCACGCGCTACGACGCCGCCACCGCCAAGGTCTCGATCTATGACGGCCGCGAGACCGCGCCGGCCCAGGCGAACCCGGGGATGTTCCTCGGCGCCGACGGCAAGCCCCTGCCCTTCGGAACCGCTGTCCTTAGCGGACGCGCAACCGGCGTTCCCGGGGTTGTCGCGACTCTGGCGCTTGCCCACCGCGAGCATGGAAAGCTGCCGTGGAACAGCCTGTTCGGCTCGGCGATCCGCACCGCCGAAGAAGGATTTGTGATCAGCCCGCGGCTCGGGCGGCTGCTTCAAGGCCGCTATCCGCAAAACGGCGCGCCTGACGTCGTCGCCTATTTCCGCCGCGCCGACGGCAGCCGGATGACCGCCGGCGACCGGCTCTACAATCCCGCTTACGCGGGCTTCCTCCGCCGTCTCGCAGCCAATGGCCCCTCGGCCCTCTACGAAGGCGAGACGGCGGCCAGGATCGTCGCACGGACCAGGGCGGGCCCGCTCGGCGGTTCGATGACCATGGCAGACCTTGCCAGCTACCGGCCGGTCAAGCGCGAGGCCCTGTGCCGTCCCTATAGGGTCTATATCGCCTGTGCGCCGCCACCACCGGCGAGCGGGGTCGGCACGCTGATGCTGCTTGGACTCCTGGAGCGGACCGATATCGCCGGGCGCGGCCCCGACGATCCCCAGGCCTGGTTCCTGTTCGCCGAGGCCAGCCGTCTCATGTATGCCGATCGTGACCGCTATGTCGGCGATCCCGCCTTCGCGTCCGTCCCTGTCGAGGGAATGCTTGACCCGGCCTATCTCGATTCCCGGGCCGCGATGATCGGCGAGAACGCCGGGCCGCCGCCTCTCGCCGGGACACCTCCCGGCGCCCCCGTGCGCGCTGCCGACCGGACGCTGGAGCCTGGCGGGACCTCCCATTTCATCGTCGGCGATTCTGCGGGCAATGTGCTCTCGATCACCACCACCGTTGAATCCATCTTCGGAAGCGGGCGGATGGTCGACGGCTTCTTCCTCAACAACCAGCTGACCGACTTCTCCTTTGCGCCGGTCGACGACAAGGGCCGGCCGCTTGCCAACGCGGTGGCCCCGGGCAAGCGCCCGCGCTCGTCGATGACCCCGCTCATCCTGCTTACCGCCGACCGCCGGTTCGCCGGTGCGATCGGCTCGGCCGGCGGCAACGCGATCCTTGCCTATGTCGCCAAGTCGCTGGTCGCGGCGATCGACTGGAACATGCCCATGCAGGAGGCGATCGGCGCGCCCAACCTCGTCGCACGGGGGCAAAGCTTCCAGGGCGAGGTCAGCCGCTTCCCGCCGGCGGTGCTCGCTGGCCTCAAGGCCCGCGGGATCGACCTGAAACCCGGCCAGGGTGAGGACAGCGGCGTTCATGGCGTGATCGTCCGCGATGGCCGCATCGACGGCGGCTATGATCCGCGGCGCGAAGGCAGGGTGCTGCTGCAGGGCCGCTAGGCCGAGCCGACAGCCTCGGCGATATTGTCCATTCCTTCGAGGCGAAGCCTCCGGGCGAGGCCTTCGGCGATGCGCCGGGCAATGCCCGGACCTTCATAGACCATCGCCGAGTAAAGCTGGACGAGACTGGCCCCGGCCGAGATCCGCTGCCAGGCGTCCTGGGCAGTCGCGATGCCACCGACACCGATCAGCGGGATCTGGCCGCCGCTTGCCGAGCGGAAGCTGCGGAGCGCGGCAAGGGCGAGCGGCGCGAGCGGTTCGCCGGAAAGCCCGCCCGCCTCCCCGGCGAAGGGCGATGACAGGGGCGGACGCGAAACGGTCGTGTTGGCGATAATCAGTGCATCGATCTTCTGGTCGATCGCCGAGCGGACGATCCGCTCGGGGTCACCCTCGCCCAGATCGGGCGCGACCTTGAGGAATATCGGTTTTCCGGCTCTTGCCTCGCGCAGGGCCGCGAGCAATTCGTCGAGAGCGCCCTCGTCCTGGAGGCCGCGAAGACCGGGGGTATTGGGAGAGCTGATATTGATGGTGAGATAGCTCGCCACCGGCGCCATGCGCCGGACTCCCTCCACATAATCGGCAATGCGATCGCTGCTGTCCTTGTTGGCGCCGACGTTGACGCCGATCACTCCTTGCCGGCTGCTGTCCTTGCGGAGCCGCGCCAGCGCTGCTTCCTGCCCCTCGTTGTTGAAGCCCATCCGGTTGATCACCGCCCGGTCCTCGGCCAGCCGGAACAGGCGCGGCCGGGGATTTCCAGCCTGGGGACGGGGCGTCAGGGTCCCGACCTCGACGAAGCCGAAGCCAAGGCCGAGCATGGCGCGGGCGACCTCGGCATTCTTGTCGAACCCGGCCGCGAGCCCGACCGGCGAGGGAAAATCTATGCCTGCAACCGTTGAGGCGAGCGATGGCTCGAAGGAGGGCGGCGGCAGGCTCGGCATTGCCTTCAGCGCGCTGATCGTCAGCTGGTGGGCCCGCTCGGCTTCGAGCGCGAAAGCGAGCGGCCGAAACAGTCTGTAAATTCCCATGTGGCGCCCGTCGTTCGTCGAAAATGCTGGTGCCGGGGTTGATCCGGCGGCAGGCATCTCCTTGAACAATAGCAAGCCATCAAGCAACCGAGGGGAACCATCTTGCATCGATCTGCACTGCTCGCCGCGACCGCAATGCTCGGCGCCTGCGCAACGACCAGCCCGCCGGACGCGCTGCTGGTTCCGCCGGTCACGACCGAAGCGGCGTCAGCGCCGGCGGCAACCGTGGCGCCGGCTGACCAGGCCGCGGCGCTGAAGCAGTTCTTCGAGGAATATGATCGTGCCGAGCTCGCTCTGTCGCCGATCAGCAAGGCCTATCGAGGGATCAAGGACGGCGATTATGGCAGGCTCGACGAGTTCGGCGAGGAAGCAGCTCTTCGCAATCGCCAACTCGACCAGAAGTTCGCAGACGAGATGGTCCGGCGCTTTGATCGCGACAGCCTCTCGGCGGAAGACCAGCTGAGCTATGACCTGCTGCTCTATCGCAACGAGCGGTTCGCAAGCATCTTCCCCTATCGGTACGGCGGCTATGTGTTCGACCAGATGAACGGGGCGCAGGCCGATATCCCGGCCTTCCTCATCAACATCCACAAGGTCGAGAACGAAGAAGACGCGAGGAACTATATCAGCCGCATCCGGGCGAGCGCTTCCTATCTCGACCAGGCGATCGCCGAGGCGAAGGCGAGGGAAAAGGCCGGCACGCTGCCGCCGAAATGGGTCTTCAGCCAGGTCATCGAGCAGTCTCAGAACCTGATCCGCGGCGCGCCATTCGACAATGGCCCGGACAACGACCTCTTCGCCGATTTCAAGAAGAAGGTTGATGCACTGAACATCACCGATAGTAGCAAGGACGCTCTTGTCGCCGAGGCCCGCCGGGCACTCGTCGAGGAGATGGGGCCGGCCTATCAGCGGGTGATCGCAACTTTACGCGACCAGGAGAAGCGCGCCGGGACCGACGATGGCATCTGGCGCCTTCCAAACGGCGCTGCAATGTACCAGGCGCTGCTCGGCTATTACACGACCACCGACCTCACGCCCGACCAGGTCCATGAGCTCGGTCTTGCCCAGGTCGCCAGGATCCATGGCGAGATGGAGGCGATCAAGCGCCAGGTCGGCTTTTCGGGGACGCTCCAGCAGTTCTTCGCCCATGTCCGCGACAGTGACCGCTTCTATTACCCGGACACGCCGGCCGGCCGGCAGCGCTACATCGACGAGTCGCTCAAGGCCCAGCAGGAGGCGGAGACCGCGCTGCCGCGCTTCTTTGGCCGGCTTCCCAAGACCGAGCTGCTCATCAAGGCGGTCGAGCCGTTCCGCGAGAAGAGC
>JAJJPO010000202.1:0-10827 GCA_032907585.1 Sphingomonas sp.
GTCGAACCCACCTTCAAATTCCGGGTTGGTGAGGATGATCCCGCCCGTGGCCTGGGCGGCGAGGGGTACCGAAAGTCCGAGCATTACAGTGCCCAAGAGCAGTTTCATGACGCTAACACTCCAATATTTGGGGGAGTGACAAGAACACGCCATTGCCTTGGCAGTTGCTCGCCTTGCCCCAGCCGAGCGACGGCTGGTCATCGCCGAAACGAGTGAGGGCGGGCCTGGTCGGGGGGCGGCCGCTCAGGCGGCCGCAGTGCTCCAGCCGAGCCCCGGGATGGCGATCGAACGCTTGCCGGAGAGGTCGACCCGGCTGACGATCAGCTCCCGGCTCTCGATATATTGCAGGAGGCGGCGGGCGCGCCCGAGAGACGCGGTACCATAGCTCGCTGCGATGGCTTCGTCCGAAGGGCAGGGCGCGCCCTCGCGCGCGGCCCGGGCGACCAGCAGGAACGGCCCGAGCATGTCATCGGGAAGCGACCGGGCCGCTTCCAGCGCAGGCGCCCAGCTCTCGTCGGCAGTATCGAAAATCCCTGCCCGCGCCATCGACAGCCGCCGGGTGAACTCGGCCAGGTCGAGCGGCGCCCGCGGCACCCCGGCCATCCGGCAGCGCACCGTGAAGTCCTGGTAGAGGATCGATCCGGAGCGCGCGCCGCTCTCCGGGTCGTCGACGATCGCCGCGAGAACCTCGGCGATGATGGCCTCAATCTCTTCCTCGCTTCGCGCCGGCACGATTTCGCGGACTGGCGCTGCTCTCGCCATTGCCGCCAGCAATTGCTCGGAAGGAAGCGGCGCGGGCGCCTCGCGAAGAGGCTCGGTCCGCACCGGGACATCCTCGCCCGGCGCAAAGAGGAGCTGCTGGAGGTCATCCGACGAGGGAGCCTCGGGAAGTGGCACCAGCCGTGGGCTCACCGACCTTGCCCTCGTCACCACCTCGCCGATCGCGACCGCAATGGGGCGGCGCGAGATCGCCGGGCCAAGGGCAAGAAATGTTCCCCTGGACAGGTCGCGGATGGCCTCCGCCTGCCTGCGCTCCATCCCGAGCAGGTCGGCTGCCCTGGCCATGTCGATGTCGAGGAAAGTCCTTCCCATGAGGAAGTTGGATGCTTCCGCAGCGACATTCTTGGCGAGCTTTGCAAGCCGCTGGGTGGCGATGACCCCGGCAAGGCCACGCTTTCGGCCGCGGCACATGAGGTTGGTCATTGCCGAGAGCGAGGCGCGGCGGACTTCCTCCGCCACCTCGCCGCCCCCGGCCGGGGCGAACAGCTGGGCCTCGTCGACCACGACAAGGGCTGGATACCAATATTCGCGCGGTGCCTCGAACAGCGCGGACAGGAAGGCCGCGGCGCAGCGCATCTGGCCCTCGGCCTCGAGGCCCTCGAGGCTCAGAACGACCGAGGCGCGATGCTCGCGAACCCTGGCGGCAAGCCGGGCAATGTCGCGCTCGCTATGGTCGGCGGCCTCGACCGGCACATGGCCATAGCGATCGGCGAGAGTGACGAAATCGCCCTCGGGATCGATCACCAGCTGCTGCACTTCGCCGGCGCTCCGTTCGAGCAGCCTGCGAAGCAGGTGCGACTTTCCGCTTCCCGAATTGCCCTGCACCAGCAACCGGGTCGCAAGCAGCTCTTCAAGATCGATCGATACGGGGTCGCCCGACGGCCCGACCCCCATGTCCACGCGCACCGTCATTTCCACCGTCTTTGGCAAATCGGGGACTCCGCGCCAAGCTTCGATGCGACAAATGGACGCGGCGTTGCGGATCGGCCATATCCTGGTCAGCGCAGCGACTCGCCACTTGGGCATGGGCGTTTCGACGGGAGGGACGATGCAGCGGCAGCTCGACGACAGGACACTCGTATCGGGCCAGATCCGGCCCGAGGACGTTCCCGGCTTGAAGGAGCTTGGAGTAACGCTGATCATCAACAACCGTCCGGACAACGAAGACCCGGACCAGCCTGCCAGTGACGATATCGAGGCCGCCGCACGGGCGGCGGGTATCGATTATCGCCATGTCCCGATCGCGAGGGGCCTTGGCCCATCGGACATCGAGGCGATGCGCGAGGCAGTCAATTCGTGCGGGGAGGGAAAGCTGTTTGCCTTCTGCCGGAGTGGCAATCGCTCGGCGCTGGCCTGGGCCGTGGCCAGGAGCGAAGACGGCGTGCCAAGCGCCGAGCTCGAGGCCAAGGCAAGTGCCGCGGGATTCGATCTTGGGCCGGTGGCCCACCTAATCCAGGACTAGGGTTCTTCGGCGAGGATCGCCCTTGCTTCGTCCAGTTCATCGTCGAGCACCATCAGCCGGACCGCGATAAGGCCGCCGCCGCCGAAAAAGCTATTGGCTTCGGCATCAAAGATGATTGCCTCGATGCCGTTGGCTGCAAGCTCAAGCCGCGCGAGGTCGGCCTCGACCCGGGTCCCGAACCTTGCGAGCTCGACCAGGCTCAAGCCGCTGTACCGCCAACGGTCAGGCCGTCGATCAGCAAGGTAGGCTGGCCGACGCCCGCGGGCACCGACTGGCCGCCTTTTCCGCAGACCCCGACCCCCTCGTCGAGCGCCATGTCATTGCCGATGCCCTTGACCCGGGTGAGGACGCTCGGGCCGTCGCCGATCAGCGTAGCCCCCTTGATCGGGGCACCGATCCGCCCGTCCTCGATGCGATAGGCCTCGGTGCAGGAGAAGACGAACTTGCCGCTGGTGATGTCGACCTGGCCGCCGCCGAAGCTCTTGGCATAAATGCCGTTCCTTACCCGGGTGACCAGCTCTGCAGGATCGTCGCGGCCGCCAAGCATGAAGGTGTTGGTCATCCTCGGCATCGGCGCGTGGGCAAAGCTCTCGCGGCGGCCGTTCCCGGTCGGCTCCATGCCCATCAGCCGGGCGTTGAGGCGGTCCTGGAGATAGCCCTTGAGGATGCCGTCCTCGATCAGAACGGTTCGGCCGGTGGGCGTTCCTTCATCGTCGATGCTGAGCGATCCGCGGCGCTGCTCGATCGAACCCTCGTCGATGACCGTCACGCCGGGAGCGGCCACCCGCTCGCCGATACGGCCCGAGAAGGCTGAGGTCCCCTTGCGGTTGAAGTCTCCCTCGAGGCCATGACCGACTGCTTCGTGGAGGAGGACGCCGCACCAGCCAGGCCCCAGCACCACCGGCATTTCCCCGGCGGGAGCGGGAATGCTCTCGAGGTTGACCAGCGCCTGGGCCAGTGCCTCGTCGATCGCCCGGTTCCAGGTCGCCGGCTCGAACAGCTGGTCATAGAGGTAACGACCGCCCATGCCGAAGCTGCCGGTCTCGCGGCGGTCGCCCTGCCTGGCAACAATCGAGACATTGAGCCGGACAAGCGGCCTCACATCTGTCGCGACAAAGCCGTCGGCCCGGACGACCTCGACCACCGACCAGCTGCCGGAAAGGGCGACGCTGACCTGCGCGACCCTTGGATCGCGCGCCCGCGCCGCGGCATCGATTGCCTGGCAGAGCTCCACCTTCCTCGCGAAGGCAATCGCCGACAGCGGGTCCTCCGAACCATAGAGCGCACGGTTGGTCCTCGGCGGCGGCTCGGCCGGCGCACCCTTCGCCGGGTCGAGCAGCTTCAGCGTCCGGGCGGCACGTTCAATCGCCGCGGCGCTGATTTCATTGGCATGGGCAAAGGCGGTGGTTTCGCCGGTAATTCCGCGCAGCCCGAAGCCCGAGGCACTGTGGAAGTCCGCGGTCTTCAGCCGCCCGTCGTCGAAGCCGAAGGCCTCGCTCACCCGGTGCTGCAGATAAAGCTCGCCATCGTCATGGGCCGCCAGGTGCTTCGCCGCGAGCGAGGCAGCCTCGGCAGGATCGAGGTTTCGATAGAGAAGATCGCGCGGGTTCACGAAGCCTGCGGCTGGTCGGCAGGCCCGCCCTCGATCACGAAGCGACGGTCGCAATAGCCGCAGTCGACAAAGCCCAGCTCGTCATCGATCTGGTAGTAGACCCGGGGGTGTCCGAGCGCGGGATCTACCTGGCCGGAGCCGTCGCAATAGACCCGGTGGCTCCTGGTCCGGATGAGTTCGGGAGGCGGTTGCATGGGAATGCCCCTAGCAACCACCTCCCGTCGCTTCAATAAGAGTGGGGTCTTATTCGAAGCTTAAAGATATTCGGCAGTGACCTGGAACTGCGCGGTATAGAGGCCATTGGCCTGGTTCGCGCCGATGGCGAAAGTGCCGCCGACGCCGATTTCGAAGGTTCCGGTCGCGTCGAGAGTAACGGTCGTCGACTGTCCGCCGCCGCCGCTGAAATCAAGGCTGGTGATGGCGATATTGTTTCCGGCGCTGGTCAGGACGCCGGGATAGACCAGGTCGAGGTCGACCTGCTGGCCGGGCGTGCCTGCACCGGAAAAGCGGGCGCGGTTGCCCGCTGCCGGGCCCGCTGCGATGCCCACCAGGGTCCGAAAGCCGCTGTCGGGATTGATGCTGACACTGCCGGCTGTTGCACCGGAAATGACCGTTCCGAAATCAAGGTCGTCAACCCGGCTCAGCGTGAGCGGCTGGAGCACAAGCCCGCGCGCCTCGGCCGTCGCCGAGACCGTTTGCGCCTGTGCCGGAAGGGCAAAGGCAAAGGTGGCGGCGATTGCCGCAAGAGTGATTTTAAAGCGCATTTTTCTGGTTCCCCACACGTTGATCGTGCCGGGCCAGTCTGGCGAATCGCGCCTTCACAGGCTTTCAATGCAATGGGTTTCCGCAAATTTACCGCTACGTCTTAACCGGTTCGGTTCGGGTGGCAGGGCATGGTTCATGCACTTGCCCTCGCAGCGACGCTCGCGCGTCCCCGCAGGGTTAAGAAGATTTCCACCATCAACGTTAAGCGAATCGCTTATTGCGCGCGCCGGCTTTCCCGCGACCAGCGCCACCGCTATGCGACTCATGCATGAACGAGCCTGCAATCAGCATCAAGCAGCTGTCGAAGACCTACCGGGCCAAGGGCAGCGAGCCCAAGCGGGCGCTGGACGAGGTCAGCTTCGAGGTCCCGCGCGGCCAGATCTTCGGCCTGCTTGGTCCCAACGGGGCCGGAAAGTCGACCCTGATCAACATTCTTGCCGGGCTGGTAGTCAAGACGAGCGGCAGGGCCTCGATCTGGGGCTTCGACATCGACGAGCATCCCCGCAACGCCAAGCGCTCGATCGGCATCGTCCCCCAGGAAATATTGTTCGATCCCTTCTTCACCCCGCGCGAGGCACTGGAGATCCAGGCCGGTCTCTACGGCGTGAAACCGGCCGAGCGGATAACGGACGCGCTGCTTGCCGCCGTCCACCTCACCGACAAGGCCGATGCCTATGCGAGGACGCTCTCGGGCGGCATGAAACGGCGCCTGCTGGTGGCCAAGGCCATGGTCCATTCACCGCCGATCCTGGTGCTCGACGAGCCGACCGCCGGGGTCGATATCCAGCTTCGCCAGCAGCTGTGGGACTATGTGCGCGGGCTCAACCGCCAGGGGGTCACGGTCGTTCTTACTACCCACTATCTCGAGGAGGCCGAGGAGCTGTGCGATCGCATCGCCATCATCAATCACGGCCGCCTCATTGCCAATGAGCCGACCCGCCAGCTGATCGCCAAGGCCCAGGACAAGGCGGTGGTGGTCGAGGTCGACCGTGACTTCACGACGCCCCCGGACGCGGCCTGCTTCGAGCGGATCGACCTTACCGGTCCGCGGACCATCGAGATCACCTACCGCAAGGACAAGGTGAACGCGGGCCAGGTGCTCGACGCACTGCAGCGAGACGGATTCGGGATCGTCGATGTTTCGACCCGCGATCCAGACCTCGAGGACGTCTTCCTGAGCCTGACCCGCGAGGCCGCCGCTTGAGCGCGCGCCAGTTCGACGTGCTCGTCGTCGGCTCGGGCGCCGCGGGGCTTACCGCTGCGCTTCACCTTGCCACCAGGCTGAAGGTCGGCGTGATCGCCAAGGGCCGGCTTAGCGACGGCGCCACCGGCTGGGCGCAGGGCGGGATCGCCGCCGTGCTGGAGGAGGGCGACAGCTTCGAGTCGCATGTCCGCGACACGATGATCGCGGGCGCTGGGCTCAACAACCAGGCCATCGTCGAGCATGTGGTAAGCGAGGCACCGGCAGCCATCCGGGCGCTGATCGGCCTTGGCGTTCCCTTTGCGATGGAAGACGGGGCGCTCCATCTCACCAGGGAAGGCGGGCACAGCCACCGGCGGATCGTCCATGTCGCCGATGCGACCGGCTGGGCGGTCCAGCAGGCGCTCGAGAAAGCGGCCGCGGCCAGTCCCAATATCACCCTCATCCCCGACATGGTGGCGATCGACCTCATCACCGGCCGGCACGCCGCGGAATTCTCGACCAGCGGCGAGGTCCACGGGCTTTATGCCTACAGCAAGGAAAGCGAGGCCGTCGAAACGCTGACCGCCCGGGCGACCGTGCTTGCAACCGGCGGGGCCGGAAGGGCCTATCTGTTCTCGACTGCCCCGAGGGGCGCGACCGGTGACGGCATTGCCATGGCCTGGCGGGCAGGGTGCCGGATCTCCAACATGGAGTTCATGCAGTTCCACCCGACCTGCCTTTACAATCTCGACGTCAAGAATTTCCTGATCACCGAGGCGGTCCGCGGCGAGGGCGGGCTGTTGAAGCATCCCGAGACCGGCCATCGCTTCATGCCGGACTATGATGCGAGGGCCGAGCTTGCCCCGCGCGACATCGTCGCCCGGGCGATCGACCATGAGATCAAGCGGGACGGGCTCGATTACGTCCACCTGGACATCAGCCACCGCGAACCCGAGTTCGTGAAACAGCATTTCCCCAATATCTACGAGAAGCTGATCAGCCTCGGGATCGACATCACCGCCCAGCCGATCCCTGTCGTCACGGCCCAGCATTACACCTGCGGCGGGGTGGTGGTGGACATCCATGGGCGGACCGATGCGCCCTGCCTCTACGCCGCCGGAGAGGTCACCAGTTCCGGGCTTCACGGCGCCAACCGGCTGGCGTCCAACTCGCTCCTCGAATGCCTGGTGTTCGGCCGGGGCGCCGCCACCCACATCCTCGACCACTGGGAGACGACGAGCGAGCCGCCGCCGATCCGCCCCTGGGACGAGAGCCGCGTTACCGACAGCGACGAGGAAGTCGTCATCCAGCAGTGCTGGGGCGAGATCAGGCGCTTCATGTGGAACTTCGTCGGGATCGTCCGGACTACCAAGAGGCTCGAACGCGCCAAGCGGCGGATCGACATGCTTCGCCTCGAGGTCACCGAATATTACAAGCATTTTCGCGTGACCCCCGATCTCATCGAGCTCAGGAACCTGCTCGAGGTCTCCGATCTCATCGTTCGATCGGCGCTCGCGCGGCATGAAAGCCGCGGGCTTCACTATACGCTCGACTATCCAGAGACGCTCGAGGAAGCGAACGACACGGTGCTGGTGCCCTAACGCTGGCATCGCCCGTTCAGCCTGCTAAACCGGCGCCCGCATGTCAGAAGTCCAGCCCCATCTCTACCTCGTCGACGGTTCGAGCTACATCTTCCGCGCCTATCACCGGCTTCCGCCGCTGACCAATCGGCACGGCGTGCCCGCCGGCGCCGTCTACGGCTATACCGCGATGCTGTGGAAGCTTGCCGATGGCCTCAACCGGGCCGACGGCCCGACCCACATGGCGGTCATCCTCGACGCCTCGGAGTCGACCCCCCGCAACCAGATGTACGACACGTACAACGCGAACCCGCCGCCGCCCCCCCAGGACCTTGTCCCGCAGTTCCCGCTCATCCGCACGGCGACCCGCGCCTTTTCGATCCCCTGCATCGAGGAAAATGGCCTCGAGGCGGACGATATCATCGCCTGCTATGTCTACGCAGCGGTGAGGGCCGGCTGGAAGGTGACGATCGTCAGCTCCGACAAGGACCTGATGCAGCTCATCGACGATGGCCGGGTCGACATGCTCGACACGATGAATGACCGCCGCATTGGCCGCGACCAGGTGCTCGAGAAATTCGGCGTTCCGCCCGAGAAGGTCGGAGACGTGCTGGCGCTGATGGGGGACAGCGTCGACAATGTCCCCGGGGTCCCGGGCATCGGCCCCAAGACCGCCTCGCAGCTGATCCAGCAGTTCGGCGACCTCGACACCGTGCTTGCCTCGATCGACCAGATCACCAAGCCCAAGCTCAAGCAGAATCTCACCGAGCATGCCGAAATGGCCCGCCTGTCGCGAAAGCTGGTCGAGCTCATCTGCGATGCCCCGCTTCCAGAGCCGCTCGAGAGCCTTTCACTGAAAGGGATACCGCCCGAGCCGCTCAGGGAGTTCCTCGAGGACCAGGGTTTCAAGTCGCTCCTGAACCGGGTCGGGAAGGAAGGCGCCTCCAGCGGCGGCGCCCGGCCGATTGACGTCATGGCGTCGCGCCCGGCTCCGGCAGCGAAGGCGGGAGGCGCGGAAAAAGAGGAGATCACCGTCGACCGGACGCAATATGAGACGGTCGTCACCGCGGGAGCGCTCGACGCCTGGATCGCGGAAGCATTCCGGCAGGGCTATGTCGCGATCGACACCGAGACCGACAATCTCGACAATATCGCGGCGCGGCTCGCCGGGATCAGCCTTGCAACTGCCCCGAACAGGGCCTGCTACATCCCGGTCGGCCATGTCGGCGGCGATCTCCTGAGCGATGCGCCAAGGCAGCTTTCGTCCGACCTGGTCCTCGCCAGGCTCAAGCCGCTGCTCGAGGACCCGGCGGTGCTCAAGATCGCCCACAACCTCAAATATGACTGGGTCATGTTCCAGAAGGCGGGGATCGAGGTCGCGCCTTACGACGACACGCTGGTGATGAGCTTCGACCTCGACGCCGGCCGCTCCAACCATGGCCTCGACGAGCTGGCGCAGGCCCACTTCGATCATGAATGCATCGCCTTCAAGTCGGTATGCGGGGTCGGCGCCAAGCAGATCAGCTTCGACCGGGTGCCGCTCGATGCAGCCACCGAATATGCCGGCGAGGATGCCGATATCTGCCTCCGGCTCTGGCAGCGGCTGAAGCCGCGGCTGGTCGCCGAGAGCGCCAACCGGGTCTACCAGATGGTCGACCGGCCGCTGGTCACGACCGTCGCCCGGATGGAACGCCGGGGCATCAAGGTCGACCGCGACTATCTTGCCCGGCTCTCGGGCAGCTTTGCGACCGATATCGCCGCCCTCGAGGAGCGCATCTACGAGGCAGCCGAGGGGCCGTTCACCATCGGCTCGCCCCAGCAGCTCGGCGCCGTCCTCTACGACCGGCTTGGCCTCAAGGGCGGCCGCAAGGGCAAGAGCGGCCAATATTCGACGGACGTCAACGAGCTGGAGAGGCTTGCCGGCGAGGGCGTCGAGGTGGCCCGGCTGGTGCTCGACTGGCGCCAGCTTTCCAAGCTCAAGTCAACCTATACCGACGCGCTCCAGGCCCAGATCAACAAGGAGACCGGCCGGGTCCACACGAGCTACAGCCTGTCGGGAGCGCAGACCGGGCGGCTCGCCTCGACCGAGCCCAATCTCCAGAACATCCCGATCCGCACCGAAATCGGCCGCCAGATCCGAGACGCGTTCGTCGCGGAGCCCGGCCATGTCCTCCTCAGCGCCGACTATAGCCAGATCGAGCTTCGGCTCGCGGCGCACATGGCCGACGTGCCCCAGCTGAAGGATGCCTTCTCGAGAGGCGAGGACATCCATGCGCTGACCGCCATGGAACTGTTCGGGACGGTCGATCGCGATACCCGCGGCAAGGCCAAGACCGTCAATTTCGCGATCCTTTACGGAATCTCGAGCTGGGGCCTGGCCGGGCGCCTCGGCGTGGCCAAGGAAGAGGGAAAGGCGATCATCGATCGCTATTTCACGCGCTTCCCGGGGATCCGTTCCTATATCGACGACACTCTCGCCTTCGCCCGGGAGAATGGATTCACCCGCACGCTGTTCGGTCGCAAGACGCATTTCCCGAACATCCGCGCATCCAACCCGAACTTCCGGGCGGGCGCCGAGCGGGCTGCGGTCAATGCCCCGATCCAGGGGACCAGCGCCGACCTCATCAAGCGGGCAATGAACCGCATGGACATAGCCCTGGAAGCGGCTGGCCTGGCCGACGTCCGGATGCTCCTCCAGGTGCATGACGAACTGGTGTTCGAGGTCCCCGAAGGCAAGGAAGAAGCTGCCGCCGCAGTTATCCGCGAGACGATGTCCGGGGCCGCCGAGCCGGCGCTGACCCTCGACGTCCCGCTCGACGTCGAAGTGGGCTGGGGCCCCAACTGGGGCGCTGCGCATTGAGCGAGGCTGAGCGACCAGCGTCGCAAACGGCCGACCTCGCAGCACTTGCTCGCGGCGGCAGGATCAATTTCTTCGGCTTCATCCTGCGCCTGCTGGCGCGGCTTCCGTTCCTGTTCATTGCCGGCCGCATCTATGGCGCCGAGGCGCTGGGACGCTTTGCCTATGCAATCCTCATCGTCGAATTCGCGGCCCAGCTCGCGACGCTGGGGCTGAAACGGGGCCTCGCGCAGCAGCTGGCAAGAACCGACAAGCCCCATGTGTGCGTGGTCGCCGATGCGCTCCTGGTCGCGGCCATCGGATCGGTGGTCGCCATGCTGATCCTCGCGGTCTTCCCCCAGGCCATGTTCCCCAATTCCGAGGTCACCGGGATGGAATGGGCGCTTCCGGTCACCGTCATCGCCCTGGCCTGGTCGGATATCTGCCTTGCCGCGCTTGCCTATCGCAACGACGTCGCCTCGACGGTGCGCGCACGCGCGATCGTCGAGCCATGGACAATCTCCATCGCCGCCTTCGCCTGGGCCTTCATCTCCACCAGGGACGGGCTCATCATTGCCTATGCGCTCTCGATGGTCGGCGCGCTCATCG
>JAJJPO010000203.1:0-2515 GCA_032907585.1 Sphingomonas sp.
ATCAACGGAGCTGCGATCACCGTCGGATGCGAGCTTGCGCTGGCATGCGATTTCCGGATCGTCGGGCCCAAGGCTCTCTTCCAGGAAAGCTGGATCCGGCTCGGAATTATACCGCCGCTCGGCGGCCTTTTTCTCCTGCCGCATATCGTGGGGCTTGGCATGGCCAAGGAAATGGTTCTGACCGGCCGTGCCATTGACGCGCAAGAAGCACTGAGCTCGGGCCTTGCGACAAGCGCTGTCGATGACGCCGCCAAGTTGATGGCTAGGGCCCAGGCATATGCAGAGGAGCTCTCTCGGTTGCCGCCGTTGGCCTATCGTGCAGCCAAGGAAGGGATTCACCGGGGGCTCGAATCCTCGATGGAGAAGGAGTGGTCGGCCAATGTCCTTTCGCAGACCATCCTGCTTGGAAGTCATGATTTTCGCGAAGGGCTTGCGTCGGTGAAGGAGAAACGCGCGCCCAGTTTCATGGGCCGTTGACGGCCGATCGGCCGAGGATGGACGCGACGAGCCTGCCGACGAAGCGGGCGCGCCACTGAATTGACCAGGATTAGGGCGCGATGCGCACGCCTCGGGCTCGACCGCCGCACCATCGTCAAAGATTGAGCCGATTGGGTTGTGATCGGCAGCAAGGAACGCAAACAGGCTATGAAGATAGCCTTATTGCGCTGGACAGGGCCTTCGAGGGGGTGTAGCTCTGACCGGTAGAGCGATAGGGCCCTCGTAGAGGCTCTACACCTGACGGTTCTGGGAGAAGGGTTTATGGGCAAGCTGGATTGGATGATCTCGTGCGACGATCACATCGTTGAACCGCCTAATCTTTGGGAGGACTGGATCGATCCAAAGTTCAAAGATCGTGCTCCTAGAGTAGTTCACGAAAACGGCTCCGACTTCTGGGTATATGAGGGCGGCAAGCAGCCGATGCTCGGCCTGCTGGCTGCCATGGGCAATCCCAAAGAGGAATGGACCCCTGAGCCGACCACCTTCGACCTCATGTGCTAAGATGCGTCCTAGCTGCTACGACCCGGTCGAGCGGGTGAAGGACATGGACGCCGTCGGGATTCTTGCATCGCTATGCTTTGGCTCGGTGAGCGGCTTTTGCGGACAAATGTATCTCAGGATGGAAGACCGGGAGCTTGCGCTCGCCTGTTGCCGGGCCTGGAATGACTGGCTGTTCGATTACTGGATCGCCACAGCGCCGGGTCGCTTCATCCCGTGCATCCAAATTCCCTTGTGGGACGTGAACCTCGCGGTTGAGGAAGTAAAGCGATGGGTGCCGCGCGGCGTGCGTGCGCTGGCCTTCCCCGAGAATCTAAAGCAGAATGAGGTTCCGACGCTCAATGACCGCAGCGGCTATTGGGATCCGTTATGGGAGATCGCCGAGCGCGAGCAGATCGTCATCTGCATGCACCAGGGTACCGGTGGCAAGCGGATGCGGACTGCGATCGACACGCCGGAAGTCGCGACAATGGCATGGGCAATCGGGGTGACCAGCAGCGGCTGCATGCTGGATTGGCTGTTTTCGCCGGTCTTCCACAAGTTCCCGAACCTGAAGATCGCCCTTTCCGAGGGCGGCATCGGCTGGATGCCCTATTTCCTTGAGCGCGCCGAGGAGGTGCTGAACAACCATCGCTACTGGGCATCCAAGGGGGATCGAAGGATCGACCACACGACCCAGAGCCTCGGCGAACTGCAGGAAAATCTCGTCGATTTCGCAACGCTCGATATCAGGAAGCTCTTTCACGATCATGTGTACGGCTGCTTCATCAAGGACGAGGCTGGCCTCGCCACGGCCCACATCATCGGCGAAGACAATATTTGCATCGAAGCGGATTTTCCGCATTCGGATTCAAAATGGCCGAACAGCGTTCAGCACGCCCTGGGTCAGATGCGACACCTCAGCGACGAAGTGAAATACAAGATTCTCCGGTCCAACGCCGAGAGGATTTACCGGTTTACGCCTGCAGAAGTTGAGGTAGCGAGCTCGGCAGAAACCGTCGCCGCCCAGTAAGCGGACAATGGCTATGGCTGAACTGACTTCCTTGAGCGGCCGCATGGTCGTGACGGGGCATACTCCGGATGGTCGCGCGAGGATCGTGGCCGACAGGACCGAACGGCCGCTCCTTCTCGCCGACGGTGGAGTGGCTGCCACGTTTTTCTGGGGACGCGACGAAATCGCGGACTTTCCCGATGACGGGCGGCAGCCAGAATTAACGTCTTCTCAGCCGCCGCCGGGAGGCTGTCGGTTTTCAACCCTGACAATCCCGCCAGGGAGCAATGGACCTTATCACCGGTTCATCGTGGATGCGCTCGGAGAACTCGCCGATGCCAATGAGCCCGGTTTCCACGCGACCAGCACGCTCGATTTCATTGTGGTTCTGACAGGTACGCTCGAACTGGAGCTGGACGACGGCGCAAGGACCTTGCTGAACGCCGGAGATGCAGCCGTCCTGAATGGTGTAAGGCACCGGTGGAGCAACGCTGGCCAAGGCGTCGCGACGCTGTTTGCAGCGCAGGT
>JAJJPO010000204.1:0-2514 GCA_032907585.1 Sphingomonas sp.
AGTGATTGGCGGCGCCGATGATCAGCTTGTCGGCCATCCAGCCGAGAGTCTCGCCGAACTTGGGTGCCCATTCGCCGCCGGAGCACTCGGTGAACCAGGCATCCTTGTCCGGATAGGCATCGTGCACGACGGACTGGGCCGGGACATCGCCCTCGTAGCAATGCCACGCAACGCCCGAGACATAGGAACGAGCGACCGGGTCAGCGAGTACCGCGAGCGGCATCTCGGGATTATCCCAGTTATGGTCATAGTCGAGAATCTGGGTCTTCAGTCCCCTCGAGCGGAAAAGCGGTCCGACGTGCCTGCCGATGATGGCGGCGCGCTCGGGCGGATTGACCCGCATTCCAGGATAATCCTCCGGTTCGAAGTCCGGCTCGTTCTGGATGGTGAGCATCGAGACCGGGACGCCTTCGCGGCCAAACTCCTCGACCGTCCGCGCAAGGTAGCGAGCGAACGCGTCATAATAACGCGGCTCAAGCTCGCCCTTGATGAGGCTCTTGCTGGTCTTCATCCACGCCGGTGCGCTCCACGGGCTGATCATCACCAGCAGCTGGGGGTTGATCTCGAGCGCCTCGCGCGTGCGCGGCAGGACAAATTTCCGCGCCGGCTCGATCGAAAAATGAGCGAGGCCGGGATCGGGCTCGTTGCCCGGCGTGTCGTCGTAGCTGTAGTGGGTTGGCGAGAAGTCGGATGCACCGACGGTCAATCGCGTGAACGAGAGCCCGAGCCCGCCGTTCTGGCGGCCGAACAGCTCGGCCATGAGCCCTTTTCGCTTGTCTTCCGGCAGGCGACTGAAAAGCTCTGCCGAGGCGTCGGTCATCGAGGCGCCAAAGCCATGCATTTGCTGGAAACGCTGCGCGGGATCGATCTTCACCGCCTCGCTTCCGGTTGCAGCGCCCGCGGGCAGCACCTTCGGCTGCTCGGCAAGCTTCATGCTCTCGTCGGCGGTGGTCAGCCACATCCCGGCCGAACGGGTCCCGGCTTCCGGAACGGTGGCGCAGCCCGAGGCAAGGAGAACGGCCGCGAACGCTGCTACCAGCTGCTTCACGCTGCCGCCTCTGCAGCGCAGAAGCGGCTGATATAGGCATCATGGGTCGGCATGACCTCGACGCAACGCTCGATCGTTGCTGCAATGTTGCCGAGATATTGTTCGATCTGCGCATCGCTCTTGATGGCAACGAGCGGATCGTGGCTCTCGGGTATGACTTCCTGGCCGATGAAGACCTGGATCCAGCTTTCCTCGCTGAACAGCTCCTCGTCCTCGCGGAAGATGCGGCCGTTCGATTTCCAGAGATCGATCTTCCGCTGGAGCGTGTAGGGCAGCTCCATCGTCCGGCAATATTCCCAGAACTCGCCGTCGCGCTGGTTGGCCCAATAGTGGAGCACGATGAAGTCGCGAATGCGCTCCCACTCGAAGTCAGTCTGGCGATTGAACTCGTCGATCGTCGCCTGGTCGGTCGCGCCGTCCGGAAACATGCGGACGAGGCGGATCGCCCCGGACTGGACGAGATGGAAGCTGGTCGATTCAAGCGGCTACAGGAAGCCGGCCGCGAGGCCGAGCGCGGCGCAGTTGCGGACCCAGGTCTGGCGGCGCTTGCCAGCAGTAAAACGAAGCCGGTTCGGATTGGCGAGTTGCTCCCCGTCGAGATTGGCCAGCAGCAGCTTCTCGGCGCTGTCATCGTCGATGTGGCGGCTCGAATAGACCAGCCCGTTGCCGGTCCGGTGCTGGAGCGGGATGCGCCACTGCCAACCGGGTTCACGGGCAGTCGAACGGGTGTAGGGTGTGATCGGATCGGTCCGGGCGCAGGGGACCGCCATGGCACGGTCGCAGGGAAGCCAGTGGGACCAGGCATCAAAGCCGGTGCCAAGCGCCTGGCCGAGGAGCAGCGACCTGAAACCCGAGCAGTCGATGAAGAAATCCGCTTCGATGACCGCACCACCATCGAGAGTCACCGACGCGATGTCGCCGCCTTGCGTAACGGAAACATCGACGATCTTCCCCTCGGTCCGGCGAACACCATGCTGTTCGGCAAGCCCGCGCAGATATTTCGCGTAAAGCGAAGCGTCGAACTGGAACGCGTGGGCGATATGGCTGATCGGGGAATCCGCCATGTCGGCGCGGGCGTGCATGAACTTGTTTTTCAAGGCCGCCGCGCAGTTAATTGAAAAATCGGCGAAATCCCGCGCCCTTCCGCGCTGGTTCGCCCTCAACCAATAATGATGGCAGCGGAGCCACTCCCAGTCCTGGCCGATGACTCCAAAGGCGTGGAAATATTCATGGCCCGGCCGCACCCAGTCGACGAACTGGATACCGAGCTTGAACGTCCCGTTGGTGCGCTGGACGAACTCGGCTTCGTCGAGCTGCAGAAGCTCGTTGAACTTCTTGATGGCGGGTATGGTCGCCTCGCCCACCCCGACGGTGCCGATCGCCTCGCTCTCCACCAGCTCGACGTCATAAAGTCCCTGGAAGAGCTTGCCGAACAGGGCGGCCGTCATCCAGCCCGCTGTTCCGCC
>JAJJPO010000205.1:0-10633 GCA_032907585.1 Sphingomonas sp.
CGAAAATCTCTATTTCGGAAAGATCGACTTCTCGCCGACGTCGAAGGACCTGTTCGAATTCTCGGTCAAGTACCGCGACGAGTCCGGCGAAACCTTCAACAGCGGGATTGCCGCCTATGAAACTCGGACAATCGCAAAGGTCGAGGAATGGCGTGGCCTTGCCCGCTGGGAGCATAGCGAGGACACGTGGATCAACGATCTCAAGATCGCCTATGAGGACGTGACCTGGGGTCCCCGCCCGTTCAACGATGAAGATACTTACGTCTTCTTCGCGAGCGTCACCGATCCCAACACCGGCCTTAGCCGGCGCGGCGACATCCTTCGCATCGGCGGTGGAAGCAACTTCCAGGACAAGGGCCAGAAGGGATGGAGCATCCAGGACGACTTTACCTTCACCGGCTTCGAAAATCACACGACCAACGGCGGCGCGAAGGCAAACTGGGTCTCGCCGAGCGCAGCAAGGCGCCGATCGAGCAGGACATCACGATCAAGGTCGGCGCGAAGGCAAAGTGGGTCTCGCTCAATACCTTCCAGGCCAACAACACCAACCCCGTCTACACCTTCAATGTTGGCTTCAATCCCAACGGCGGCACCTTCAACGACACCATCCCCTATCGTGTCGTTTTCTTCGCGCCCTTTGGTGACACGGATCCACGCATCAAGTCGGACAATTTCCAGTTCGGCATCTATGCGCAGGACGACTGGGACGTAACCGACCGGCTGACGCTGAACCTCGGCGTCCGCTGGGACTATGAGCGGACCCCGGCCTTCCTCAATTATGAGCATGACCCGGCGGTGGTCGATCTCGTCACCGGGGTGACGCTCAATCCCAACACCGGCCTTCCCGCCTATCCCAACCTCCTGAACGCCGATTACGACATCAACGACTACATCTCGACGGGCAGCGAGCGGAAGGCTTTCAAGGGCGCAATCCAGCCGCGCATCGGCTTTACCTACGCCATCGACGATGAACGCCGCTGGGTCGTCTTCGGTGGTTACGGCCGTTCCTATGACCGCCACCAGTTCGACTTCATCCAGCAGGAACTGGCCCAGGGCCTTGCAACCAACCGGACCTTCAACTTCCTCAACGCCGGGCACCCGGACGGCTGCACGCCGAGCGTGACCTGCGTCCCCTTCGATCCCATCTATCTTACCGAAGCCGGGCGCGCCCAGCTGATCGCCAATGCACCTCCCGGCGCGGGCGGCGAGCTGCGGTTCATCAAGAATGACCTCAAGATGCCCTACTCCGACCAGTTCAGCCTGGGCGTCAGGCACCGGGTCAGCAACCTCATCGAGACCGAGGTCGGCTATTCGCACATCGTCAGCAATGACGGCTTCGTCTTCCTGCTCGGCAACCGCCGGCCGGACGGAAGCTTCTTCCCGCCAAGCGGCAACCCCAGCTCGCCGTTCGGCTTCCCTCCCTCGCCGTTCGGTTCGATCATCATCGGCGACAATGGCATCAAGACGAAGGCCGACTCGGTCTATGCCAAGTTCAACAAGAGCTACACGCCCTTCTCGCCGTGGAGCCTGACCGCGACCTATACCTATACGGAAGCGGAAGAGAACCGGCAGTTCGGCGAGGTCTTCTCGCTCGACTATCCGAGCATCGACGATTACCCGTTCACCCGCTCCAACGGCGTGCGCAAGCATCGCCTGGTGATGGCCGGAACGGCCGATCTTCCCTTCGACTTCACCCTGTCCGGGAAGTTCCAGATCGCTTCGCCGCGCTATCTCAAGACTTTCACCTTCGTCCAGGGTGACCCGCTGTCCCGCGACGTGGTCGCCGTGAAGACGGACGGAAACGGGAGCAAGTGGGGCTATCGCCAGCTCGACCTTGCACTGACCAAGTATCTCAAGCTTGGCTTCCTCAGCGAAGACGCGCAGATCTGGATGCGCGTCGACGTTCTGAACGTGCTCAATGATCGCAACTACAACTCGTTCAACGCGGTCACCGGCGAGCGCAACCCCAACAACATCAGCATCGACGGACCGCCAAGGACGTTCAAGCTGTCGACCGGCTTCTCCTTCTAGTCCGGAGCTGGCCAGGTGCGGCCGGGGAAACCCGGCCGCATTTTTTACAGGAGTTGAAATGTTTCCGAGTTTTCGCCGCAGCTGCCTCGCCCTTGGAGCCGCGTGGCTTTCCGCCTGCGTCCCGGCGACCGTCCCTCCGGCCGGGCAGGCACCAGCCCAGGTCTCGGCGACGGAAGCTTTCAGCGAAGACTTAAGCGAGCGTACCTTCCGATATTTCTGGGAAACCACCGACACCGAGCGGTGCCTCGCGCCCGATCGCTGGCCGACGCGCACCTTCTCCAGCATTGCCGCAACCGGCTTTGCGCTGACCGCCTACGGCATCGGCGCCGAACGCGGCTACGTCAGCCGTGAAGAAGCAGCGCAGCGCACCCGCGACTGCCTCGCCTTCTATTGGAACGCGCCGCAGGGTCCGGAAAAGGAAGGGAAGACCGGCTACAAGGGCTTCTTCTACCATTTCCTCAAATATGGGGATGGAACGCGCCACCAGACCACCGAGCTATCGACCGTCGACACGACCCTGTTCCTCGGCGGCGCCCTGTTCGCCCAGAGCTATTTCGACCGCGACACGCAGGTCGAGCGCGAGATCCGCGAACTCGCCGAGAAGATCTACCGGCGCGTGGACTGGACCTTCGTCAAGCGCGACCTCACCGGGACAAAGGCACATAATCTCAAGGACTCCCACGCCATTGCCATGGGCTGGTACCCGGAGCGCGGCTTCGGAACGCACGACTGGGTCGGGTATAATGAGGGCATGCTGGTCTATGTGCTGGCGCTCGGATCGCCGACCCATCCCGTCGGCAAGGACTCCTGGGACCAGGGCTGGGCAGCGAGGCTCGAGAGCGACTGGGGCACCTATTATGGCCAGGAGCACCTCCAGTTCGAGCCGATGTTCGGCCACCAATATTCGCACGTCTGGGTCGACTTTCGCGGGATCCAGGACGAGTTCATGCGCAAGAAGGGCATCGACTATTTCGAGAACAGCCGCCGCGCGACGCTTTCCCAGCGCGCCTATGGCGCCGACAACCCGAACAAGTGGGTCGGCTATTCCGCCGACATCTGGGGCTGGAGCGCCTCCGATGGACCAGGCGGGATCAAGGGCAGGACGGTCAACGGGATCGAGCGAAAGTTCATGGGCTATTCCGCACGCGGCGTCAGTGCCATCCGGGTCGTCGACGACGGCACGATCGTTCCAACGGCGGCAGGCGGCTCCATCCCCTTCGCGCCGGAAATCACCATCCCAGCGCTGATGAACATGAAGGCAAAATATGGCGGCCGGCTATATACGCGCTACGGTTTCCTGGACGCCTTCAACCCAAGTTTCACCTTCGTCGATGCAGGATCGCGATCGGGCAGCGTCGACCCCGAGCTCGGCTGGGTCGCGAAGGACCATACCGGCATCGACCAGCGCGCCATCCTCGCGATGCTTGAAAACCATCGCAGTGGCCTCGTCTGGGAGGTGATGCGCAAGAATCCGCACATCGTCCGCGGACTGGAGCGGATCGGCTTTACCGGCGGCTGGCTGGAACGGGCGAAGTAAGCCCCCCTGCCTTCTCGGGCACCAGTCGCCACTCGACGCGGTCCCGCACCTCGCCTTCCGGGAAATTCGCCACTGCCTCCACGAGGTTTGCCCCTCTCCCCAGGGTCACCTTCTCAAGCCGCCACTCGACGACGTCGCGGACCGGCCCCGCGGAGAAAGACCCGACCGCCTCGACCTGGTTGTGACCGGGGCGCAGCGTCACCTTGTCGAGGCGGCAGATGCGGTCGACACAGGGAATGTCGCCCAAGGCTGCGCCGTTGAGAAACAGCGAGATCCGCTGGGCATTGCTGTAGACCTTGACCTCGGTGCTTGCCGAGGTCCGCTCGATAAAGCGCCTGCTGGTGATGTGAACGACCGGTTCCTGCGACCACTGCGCCTTGTAGTAGAAGAACGCGTCCTTCCTCGTCTTCCGGTCGAAGCTGACGAGCCCCTTGTCGTTGAGATCAACGCTGTCGCCTTCCTTCCGGCGCGACGAGAAGTCGAACATGTTCCAGATCCAGTTGGCGAAGAGGTAGCGGCGCGAGCGAAGCTGCGGCCAGCTCTGCTCGTGGATCCAGCTTTGATATTCCTCGGGATGCGGCCTTCCGCCGGCATTGATCCTGTGGTGCTCGGGGTCCGCGACATGCTGGGTCAGCGCTCCCCCTGCTCCATATTCGCTGACCGACAGCGGGACGTCGGGATAGCGGGCGTGAAGCGCGTCGAGATGCGGTCCGAGGTCGCTGACTTTCCCATAATACCAGCCGTAATAGCGGTTATAGCCCATGAGGTCCGCTTCGCCCGTCAGCGGCGCCAGGTAATCGACCTTGTCGCCAGGGGTCGCCTCGCAGCAGTCGGCGATGACGGTGGGCCTCGAGTGGTCTTCGGCATGCGATAGCGCGTTCAGTTCGCGGAGCAGCGGGCGCGGATCGGCCTTGGGCCCAAGGCGGTTGAAGGCAAGGTCGATGTCGACCTCGTTGCCAATGCCCCAAGTGACCACGGAAGGATGATTGTAGTTCTGGCGGATGAGCTCGACGAGCTGCTGCCTGGCGTTGGCAACCAGCTGCGGCGAGGCGCCCACGTCGCCGAAGCTCAGCTTGTTGACGAAGGGTATCTCGGCCCAGACCAGCATCCCGTAACGGTCGGCGAGATCGAACCATTGCCCGGCGTGCTGATAGTGGGCGAAGCGGACCGTATTTGCACCCATCTCGGCGATAAGCGCCATGTCCCGCTCATGGTCGGCCGGTTCGAGCGCCCACCCCTTCCCGGCCATGTCCTGGTGGCGTGACACGCCGTGCAGCGGCAGGTGCCGACCGTTCAAGAAGAAGCCCTCGTTCGCGTCGAAACGGAAGGAGCGGATCCCTACCCACTGCTCGACGCGATCCAGCGGCCGGCCATCTTCGAGGAGGATCGCGGCCAGGCGGTAGCGATAGGGGTCGCGCCTCCCCTCCCACAGCCGAGGCCGGTCAAGAGCGAGCTCGATCCTCGTCTCGGTGACGTCGCCTTGCCCGAGCTCCCTCCGTGCGCTGGCGGCGAGGCGGCCATCGGCCTCAACGAGCTGGACCTCGACCATCTGGCCGGGCCGTGCACCGGCAAGCCTCGCCCTGACGGAAAGCTGGGCCCGGTCCGGCGTGACCGGCCCGATATCTGCGTAGATCCCGGGGCCGCCATGGTCGGCAAGGGAGAAATGGCTTGGCGCGACGCTGACCAGCCGCACCGGCCGGTAGATACCGCCATGGATGAAGAAATCGCCGAGAAGGGGGACGACATGTTCCGTCGTGCTTCCCGGCTTCGGCTCGCTATTGTCCGCCCTGACGACAAGCAGGTTAGCGCCCCTTAAATCGAGCGCCGGCGTGAGTTCGAACCGGAACCTTGAAAAGGCCCCTGCATGTTGCCCGAGATGCCGCCCGTTCAACCAGGCGTCCGCGACATTCCCGACGGCGTCGAACTCGATGAAATGGCGCCTCGAAGGATCCAGCGAACGCCCGTCGATCGCGAGACGGTACCAGCCCCTTCCCCGCCGGTCGTCGGTCGCGTCGGTTCGCACCAGCCCCTGTTCGCCGAGCCGGGTCCAGCTGTGAGGGATACTGACCCTCTCCATCTCTTGATCCCGGGCGGACATGGCATCGGCAAGATCCCAGCTGTCGTCGAAGCGGAACTGCCAGCCATCGCCCAGCTCGCGGACGACCCGGTTGCCCTCGCCGGGGCCAGTCTCGCGAATGGTCGCGCAGCCCGCCAGCGCCAGGACCAGCGCCAGCCAGGCAAGGAGCCTCACCGCCGGTTCCGGACGAGATCGACGACTACCGGGTAATGGTCTGACGGCAGGCGCCCGCCCCAGTGCTTGGTAATCACGGAATAGCGGCGGGCCGACCAGTCGGCCGAGAGGAAGATATGGTCGATCGGTGCTGCAGCATCGCTGTCGATTTTCCAGGCGTTGAAGGTTCCGGGCGGACCGTAAGGGGGCGTGCTGCTGGCAAGCCTGGCATCGCGAAGGCCGGTCGCTTCCCTCGCGAGCAGCCGGTAGCCATCCTCCTCGGGACCCGAGTTCAGGTCACCCATGAGGATGGTCGGAAGGGTCGACCATTCACCCATCGCCAGCCAGCTGGACAGCATCACCGCGCTCTGGTGCCTGGCGATCCTGCCCACATGATCGAAATGGGTGTTGATCACCCTCAGGACCTCGCCGCCCGATCGATCGCGCAGGAGCGCCCATGTCGCGATCCTGGGATAGGCTGCGTCCCAGCCCTTGCCCGGCACCGACGGCGTTTCGGAAAGCCAGAAGGTGCCGCTGTCGATGAGCTCGAACCGGTCCAGGCGATAGGCAAGCGGCGAGAACTCGCCCTTGTCACCGCCGTCGCGCCCGTCCCCGACCATGGCGTAGCCCGGAAGGGCCCGTTCCAGGTCCTGCTTCTGCCGAAGCAGCACTTCCTGCATGCCGATGACGTCCGGGTCCTCGTGGCGGATGAGCGCTGCCACCATTTCCCGGCGATGCGCCCAGGCGTTCGTTCCGTCCGACGCCAGGTCGAGCCTGATATTGTAGGTCATTGCCCGGACTGCATCGCCCCGGCCCTCCGCGGGCGCCGCGGAAGCGGCGAACATCGCCGCAAGGCCGGCGACGAGGGTGGCGAGCCTCCTCATTTCTTCGCTCCCGGGAGCCGGTGCGACAGCATCCAGAGGTAGAGCGCCGGGTCGTCATAGGCCGGGTCCCAGGCATTGTGGCCAAGGTCCGGGTAGATGGTGAGGCGCGGGCTGCCGCCGCAGGCCCGGATCGCGCGGACCATGAGGAAGCTTCCTTCCGGAACCACCACGTCGTCGCGGTCGCCGTGGAACGCCCAGACAGGTTTTGCGGCGAGGTTGCAGGCGACCGCCGGGTCGCCCCTCCCCGCCACCGGCGCCACCGCCGCGAACCGGCCCGGCTCGGCTGCCGCCCAGCGCCAGCTCGCGTGACCACCGCGGCTGAGACCGGTGAGATAGATGCGCGAGCGGTCCACCGGTAGCGTCCTTGTCGCCTTGTCGAGGATGGCGTCGAGCTTTGCGATGTCCCAGTCCTCGTCCGCCGGGAGAAGGGGCGAGATGAGGATGAACGGGAAATCGGGATCGCGGTCGGCGATCTTGGGCGGGCCATGGACCTTGACCCGGTTGATGTCGTCGCCCCGCTCGCCCGAGCCGTGAAGGAAGATCATCAGCGGCCAGCGGGTCTTCTCGGCGGAGGATGAAACCTGCCTCGGGATGAACAGCTGGTAGGAATATCCGCCAGGCTCGATTGGCGGCTGTGGGTGCTGTCCGGCCAGGGGTTCGCCAGCCTGCAGCGCCTGGGCCGGAAGCCAGGCTCCCAGCAGAGCCGTCACCAACCCGATCCGTCTTGCCGCCATTTTTTTCTCCGACCTGCCACATGGCTGTTGCCAGCACTTTGAAACCGCTTACACAAAGCGGGCAAACGAGAACAAGGCGCTGTTTGGGGCCGGGGTTGAAGAGGAGCTTGTCGAAAATGGCGATGACACCAACCGCAATCGAAGAGACCAGCTCCACCGACCCGGTGCCGATGACCGCCGACAACGGCCAGGTAGACGCGCCGGAACTGAAATATTTCGTGATGGCGCTGTTCTTCATCTTCGGCGGCATCACCTCGCTCAACGACGTGATCATCCCCAAGCTGAAGGAGCTGTTCACGCTGAACTACACCCAGGCGATGCTGGTGCAGTTCTGCTTCTTCACGGCCTACCTGGTAATCGGCATTCCCGGCGCGCAGCTGGTCAAGAAAATCGGCTACATGCGCGGCGCCGTCGTCGGCCTATTGACGATGATGGTCGGCTGCCTGCTCTTCATCCCGGCTTCGCAGACCGCGACCTACGGATTGTTCCTGTTCGCCCTCTTCATCCTCGCCAGCGGCGTCGTCGTCGTCCAGGTCGTCGCGAACCCGCTGATCAGCCTTCTCGGGCCGGCCAGGACCGTGCACAGCCGCCTGACCTTCGCCCAGGCCTTCAACAGCCTTGGAACCACCATCTTCCCGCGGGTCGGCTCCGCGCTCATCCTCGGCGGCCTCGCCGGGGTCACCGCGAGCCAGCTGTCCGGCGCCGAGCTGGACGCCTATCGCACCGCCGAGACCCGCATGATCGTCAACACCTATATCGGCCTTGCGATCGCGCTGGCGATCATCGCCCTTGCCGTCTTCCTCTTCCGGCACCGCCTCAAGAACGAAAGGCATGAACAGGGTTCGCCGCTTGCCGGCTTCTCGCTGCTGAAGCAGCCACGCTTCGGCCTCGGCGCCATGTGCATCTTTCTCTACGTCGGCGCGGAAGTCGCGATCGGCTCGCTCATCGTCAATTACCTGATGCAGTCCGGCGTCATGGGGCTCGACGAGCGAAGTGCCGGCGACATGATCATGTATTATTGGGGCGGTGCCATGGTTGGCCGGTTCATCGGCTCTGGCGTCCTTCGGCTGATCAGCCCCGGCAAGATCCTCGCCGGAGTATCGATTGGCGCGATCACCCTCATCCTCATCTCGATCAACAGTGACGGGGCCCTATCGGGCTACAGCCTGCTGGCGATCGGCCTGATGAACTCGATCATGTTCCCGACCATCTTCAGCCTCGCCTGCGAAGGCCTGGGGCCGCGCGCGGCCGACGGATCGGGCATCATCAACATCGCCATCTTCGGCGGCGCGGTGGTCCCGCTTCTCACCGGCATGCTCGCGGACCTCTCCGGGAGCCTCGGGATCGCCCTGCTGCTGCCGGCTTGCTGTTACGCGGTCATCGCCTATTTCGGCTATTATGCGAGGCGGCCGCACCCGGCGCTGGCAGCATCGGGCGCCTAGCCGGCCGCTTGGCAGGTACGCGCGCTCCGCGCTTTGCCAAGGCGCGTCGCTCCATCGCTCAGGCCACGGGTTCGCCCGCCACGCGATTGGCAAGAAGCTCGTCGACCACTCCGGGATCGGCAAGGGTGGACGTGTCGCCAAGGTTCGAGACGTCACCCTCTGCAATCTTGCGAAGTATCCGCCGCATGATCTTGCCTGACCGGGTCTTCGGGAGGGCCGGCGCGAACTGGATCACGTCCGGCTTGGCAATGGGGCCGATCTCCTCTCGGACCCATTGCAGCAGTTCCTGCCGAAGCGGCTCATCGGCAGCGCAGCCCGAGTTTACCGTGACATAGGCATAGATGCCCTGCCCCTTGATCGGGTGCGGCATGCCGACCACCGCGGCCTCCGCGACATGGCGGTGAGCGACCAGCGCGCTCTCGATCTCGGCGGTCCCGAGGCGGTGGCCCGAGACGTTGATGACGTCGTCGATCCGCCCGGTGATCCAGTAATAGCCATCCCCGTCACGGCGGCAGCCGTCGCCGCTGAAATAATATCCCGGGAAGGTCGTGAAATAGGTCTGGAAGAAGCGCTCATGGTCGTTCCAGACCGTCCGCATCTGCCCGGGCCAGCTGTCGGTCATCACCAGAGCTCCCTCGGCCGCGCCCTCGAGGAGCCGCCCCTCGGGATCGACGATCGCCGGCTGGACCCCGAACAGGGGCCTGGTCGCACTTCCCGGCTTGAGCGCCGTCGCGCCCGGAAGCGGCGAGATGAGGATCCCGCCCGTCTCGGTCTGCCACCAGGTATCGACGATCGGGCAGCGGCCCTCGCCGACGACCTCATGATACCATCCCCATGCTTCCGGGTTGATTGGTTCGCCGACAGTACCGAGCAGTTTCAGTGACTTGCGGGAGGTCTTTCTGACCCAGTCGTCACCTTCGCGCATCAGCGCCCGGATCGCGGTCGGGGCGGTATAGAGTATCTCGACCTGGTGCTTGTCGACCAGTTGCCAGATCCGGCTTGGATCCGGCCAGTTGGGAACTCCCTCGAACATGAGGCTGGTCGCCCCGTTCGAAAGCGGCCCATAGACGATATAGCTGTGGCCGGTGACCCAGCCGATATCGGCCGCGCACCAGTAGATCTGGCCCGGGCGATAATCGAATACCTGCTCGTGGGTAAGCGATCCCCAGACCGCATAGCCGCCGGTGGTGTGGAGAACGCCCTTGGGCTGGCCGGTTGAACCCGAGGTGTAAAGGATGAAGAGCGGGTCTTCCGCGCCCATTTCCTCTGCCGGGCATTCATCGCCGACGCCCTTCTCGGCATCTTCCCACCAGATGTCCCGCCCTTCTTCCATCGGAACGGTCGCGCCGGTGCGGCGGAGGACGATCACCTTCGAGACCGAGGTGCAATGGGCAAGTGCCTTGTCGACATTCACCTTGAGCGGCGTCGCCCTTCCGCCGCGAAGGCCCTCGTCCGCGGTGACCACGATCGTGCTGTCGCAGTCCTGGATCCTGCCGGCCAGCGCTTCGGGAGAAAATCCGCCGAACACGACAGAATGGACAGCCCCGATCCTGGCGCAGGCGAGCATTGCGACCGCGGCCTCGGGCACCATTGGCAGATATAGCGTGATCCTGTCCCCGCGCTTTGCGCCCTGTCTTTTGAGCGCGTTGGCGAAGCGGCAGACCATCTGGTGAAGCTGGCGATAAGTGATGGTCCGCGCCGCTTCGTCGGGACTGTCGGCTTCCCAGATGATCGCTGGAACGTCGCCGCGCTCTTCAATGTGCCGGCAGAGGCAG
>JAJJPO010000206.1:0-10590 GCA_032907585.1 Sphingomonas sp.
GGACATCATCAAGCTCAACGGCGCCGAGCCGGCAAACTTCCTCGACGTCGGCGGCGGCGCCTCGAAGGAGAAGGTAACGGCGGCGTTCAAGATCATCCTGAGCGACCCCTCGGTGAAGGGGATCCTGGTCAATATCTTCGGCGGGATCATGCGCTGCGACATCATCGCGGAAGGAATCGTCGAGGCAGCCAAGGAAGTGTCGCTCGGCGTGCCGCTCGTCGTCAGGCTCGAGGGAACGAACGTCCAGCAGGGCAAGGACATTCTGGCAATGAGCGGCCTGCCGATCGTCGCCGCCGATGACCTTGGAGACGCTGCACAGAAGATCGTTGCCCAGGTGAAGCAGGCGGTCCCCGCCTGACAGTTCGCCCACGGCGGGCCCATCAAGCCGGACCGGGGCCCGTCTTTCGCGCCGCAACATCGGGCTTGCCAGCCCGTCGGCGAGATGCAAGGGCACCGTAAGTCATTGAACGCCTTCCGGAGAGAAGCATGAAGCTACTCGTCGCCGTCAAGCGAGTGATTGATTTCAACGTCAAGCCAAGGGTCCGGATGGACGGATCGGGTGTCGACCTCGCCAATGTCAAAATGTCGATGAACCCGTTCGACGAGATCGCGGTCGAGGAGGCCATCCGGCTGAAGGAGAAGGGCCAGGCGAGCGAGATCGTGGTGGTCTCGGTCGGGCCGGCCAAGGCCCAGGAGACGCTTCGCACCGCGCTGGCGATGGGCGCCGACCGGGCGATCCTCGTCCAGACCGAGGAGGAGGTCGAGCCTCTGGCGGTCGCCAAGATCCTGAAGGGGATTGCGGCCGAGGAAAAGCCCGACCTGGTGATCCTCGGCAAGCAAGCGATCGATGACGACAGCAACCAGACGGGCCAGATGCTGGCAGCGCTGCTCGACTGGCCGCAGGGGACCTTTGCCTCCAGGCTCGAGGCTGAAGGGGGCAAGCTCAACGTGACCCGCGAGGTCGATGGCGGCCTCGAGACGCTGGCGCTTGCAACGCCGGCGGTGGTGACCACCGACCTTCGCCTCAACGAGCCGCGCTATGCCTCGCTTCCCAACATCATGAAGGCCAAGTCGAAGCCGCTGGTGACGAAGTCGCCGGGCGACTTTGGCGTCGACGTTGCGCCGCGCCTCGAGACCATCAAGGTGACCGAGCCGCCCAAGCGGCAGGCAGGGATCAAGGTCGGCTCGGTCGACGAGCTGGTTGGCAAGCTGAAGGCGCTGGGAGTAGCCAAATGAAGACGCTGGTTCTGGTCGAGCATGACGGTTCCGCCATCAAGGACGCGACCCTCGCCACCGTGACCGCGGCGGCGAGGCTCGGCGAGGTTCACCTGCTGGTCGCCGGCTCCAGTGTCGGCCCGGTCGCCGAGGCGGCCTCGAAGATCGCCGGGGTGGCCGGCGTCAGGCTCGCCGATGCTTCGCACCTCGAGCACCAGCTGGCCGAGGATATCGCCCCGATCGCGGCCCGGCTGATGGACGAGCATGACGCGTTCCTCGCGCCGGCGACGACCACCGGCAAGAATGTCGCCCCGCGGGTCGCGGCGCTGCTCGACGTGATGCAGCTCAGCGACATCATCGGCATCGAGGAGGACAATGTCTTCGTCCGGCCGATCTATGCCGGCAACGCCATCGCCACCGTCCGGTCGAAGGACGCCAAGAAGGTCATCACGGTGCGCGGCACCGCGTTCGACAAGGCGGAAGCCAGCGGCGGCTCCGCCGCCATCGAGGCGGTCGATGCAAGCGGCCCGTCGGGCAAGTCGAGCTTCGTCGGTGCGGAGCTTTCCAAGTCGGAGCGGCCCGAGCTTACCAGCGCCAAGGTGATCGTCTCGGGTGGCCGTGCGTTCGGCTCCAACGAGCAGTTCCACGGGCTGCTCGACCCGCTCGCTGACAAGCTCGGCGCCGCGGTCGGCGCCTCGCGCGCCGCGGTCGACGCCGGCTATGCCCCCAACGATTACCAGGTCGGCCAGACCGGCAAGATCGTCGCTCCGGAAGTCTATGTCGCGATCGGCATCTCGGGCGCCATCCAGCATCTGGCCGGGATGAAGGATTCCAAGACGATCATCGCCATCAACAAGGACGAGGACGCGCCGATCTTCCAGGTCGCCGACATCGGTCTCGTCGGCGACCTGTTCAAGATCGTCCCGGAACTCACCGAGAAACTATAGTGAACTGCAGGCCAGGTCCGCCCCCGAGGAGAAAGGGGCGAACCTGGCAGGCGGCTCATTCCGGCGTCCTGTTCCTAGCGTCTGGGATGCTTCCTCGGTTCGGGCTTGCGGTTCCGCGCGGATTTATCTGTGCCCTGTGCCGACCTGGCGCTTTCCCCGGGTTCATCCTGACCGTCTTTCGGAGCTGCCGCGCCCCCGGCAGCGGCGAGCGCGCCGCTCGCAGCCGAGTTCAGTGCGCCGCCAAGCGATACCTGGCCGTTTTCGCCAACGGGACTTCCAGCCGAAACCATTCCATTGGCCGCGGAACTGACCGTCCCGGCGAGCGAACCGCTACCGCTTATGCCTCCCGGGAACGCGCTCACTTGCTGTCCCGAGGTCATCGCACCGGCCGCCGTTGCGCCGATCATCGCTCCTGCTGATCCGGCAACGGCAGCCGCGCTGGATCCTGCCCCGGCGAGGGCGCTTCCACTGCCGTTCGCGGCGCCCCGTACGTTGCCGGCAAGCGCGCGTACCGGAGTGGCGCCAATTCCCGGAACGCCTATGCCGGCTTCCTTTTCAGCAGAGGCATTGGTGGAAGAGCTTCCCGCGAGTCCAATGCTTTGCCCCAGGCCATTTGCGCCTGCGGCTGCTCCTGCGACGCTGCTGACTGATCCGGCAACGCCGGCCGTTATGTTGCTCCCGCCGCGCGGGTCGATCGAGCGCGACGTTGTAAGCTCAAGCGATTTTCCGACGCTCCCGGTGACATTGCCGACAATCGATCCGTTGCCGATTACTGGCGCGGTGAGCCCACCACCAAGCAACCCGCCTGCATGCGCCGGAGCGGCCGCAAGCGCGGAGGCGGTAACCGCGAGCATCAGATATCTCGTCCTGGTCATGAAGTTTCTCCCTTGTAAGGGACAGCTGATCCTGTCCCGCTAGTTCGGAGAACGACATGGACCGGCAGGTTCATCCCGCCTGGTTTCGCGATCGGCTTTTTTTCCGAAGGGTCAGCGAAGGCCGACCTGCCCGGGGGCGACCCGGCAATATCTGCATATTATGCCCCGCCCCACCCGGCCTTTGCCCGGAACCGCTTCGCGAGCGAGTTTCGCTGCCGTCCGTGCCACCGCGAGCCTGGCCGAGACGAACGGAGCAGCAAAGCTGGTACCGCGGACCCTCGTGTAGCCCTCGCCCGGAAGCGCTGCCGCCATGTCGGCGCCCGGTGCAGCAAAATCGAGGTGCTTCGCCCGCCCAGCCTCGACCAGGGCGCGATCCCTCGCGTCAACGCCGGTGACCGCGATCACGCCCTCATAAGAGGCTGGATACTGCGGCGGAGCAGCGGGCCCGTCATTACCCACCGCGGCGACCAGCGGAATGGACTTCGCGCGAAGCGCGGCAACGGCCCTGGCCAGCGCCCGATTCTGGGGCCCGACGAGACTTATGTTGATGACCGCGGGGCGTTTCGAAGCGGCCCAGGCAAGCGCCCGGATAATGGCAGTAGCCGAGCCTGCCGCGGGATTGCCGCCATAGACATCGCCAACGAACAGCTGGACGCCGCGCGCTGCTCCGCTGAAGGCACCTTCCTCGCCGACCAGGAGTGACCCGATCGCGGTCCCATGGCCGGTTGGCTGGGCCGGGCCGGCAAATCCGCGCTGCTCGATCGAGGCCCGGGCCAGGGACGGATGGGTGGCAACGCCGCCATCAATCATTGCGATCCGGATATTCTGATCGAGCCGGGGCGCGGCCGCGAGCCGTGTTGCAGCGGCGGGCAGCAGCGAACCGCCTGCAGGCTCATAGACATGGTTGTAATCCGCCTCGAGCCGAGGCGCGACCTTGCGCAGGCGCTTCAGCGCCTCGTTGACGTTCATCCCGCCGGGAACCGCAAGGGTCACCAGGCGCATCCCCAGCTCGCCCGCCGTCTCGTCCCCGAGGAGCCGGAAGCCGGACCGTATGGCGAGGGACAATGTCGCTGGATCCGGGTCGGTGACAATGAGTTCGCCCTTCCGGACGGGCTGGCCGTCGGTGTCGCGGGCAAGGACCGCACGATTGGCCCTGACCAGCGCATCTAGCCGCAGCCGTCGAAGCTCAGCGAGCTGGCTTGCAGAGGCTTCGACGAGGGCCAGCGGCGTTACCACCCGGTCAAGCGATGGCGCAATGATCCTGCTTTGCTCCCTTGGACCAATGGGAACGCCGGCGACGCCTTCGACCGTGTTCCCGACCTGGCCGATCACGCCAGTTACCGGCCGGGTCACGCCGCCCAGGGGTCCGCCGAGGAGCTGCGCGTGGGCCGCGGAAGCCGCGATGAGCGCGATCAGAGGGGGTAGCAGCAGGCCAAGCTTGGACATGTAAAGCACCATTTTCTATGACTTCGGGGAAGAAACGTTGGTCGCGCGCCGTTTCATCCGCATGGAGTTCAATGCCAACATCATCATTCGATTTCGAGCTCGCCGCGGTCTGGCCGCGCCTGAGGCGCTTTGCCCAGGCGCTGACACGGGACCAGGCCGACGCAGACGACCTCGCGCAGATGGCGGCAGAGAAAGCCTTCAGGTCGTTCAGCCAATATTCGCCAGGAAGCCGTTTCGACAGCTGGATATTCCGCATCTGCAGGACTGTCTGGATCGACACGATAAGGTCCCGCTCGCGCCGCTCGGCCCACGAACGCGCGGAAACCGAAATCGGCGAACTGGGCCACGACCCCTCGCCATCGATCGAGGCCGGCATAGATCTTGCCCGCGCGGTGGCTGCAATGCAGCGGCTTCCCGAGGAGCAGCGCGAGGTGGTGGCACTGATCCTCATCGAGGGCTTCGGATACCGCGAAGCATCGGAAATACTGGGCCAGCCGATCGGAACCGTTTCGAGCCGGCTGGCAAGGGGCCGGCAGGCGCTGCTGGCGATGCTGGGTGAAGGTGGGCGAGCTGATGGACGATGAAAAATTCTTTGCCTGGCTGGACGGCGAACTCCCCCCCGACGAAGCTCGCCGGGTCGCCGAAAAGGTTGCCTCGTCGCCGGAGCTCAGCGCCCGCGCGGAGCAGCACCGCAGTCTCGCGGCGGGGCTTCGCGGCGCCTTTGCTCCCGTCGTGGAGGCGCCATCCCAGCCACCGCGATTTGCATCGACCGCGACTAGTCTCAGCCACTTGGCCGCTGCGCGCCGGCGCGCAGCGGTACGGCCGAGAATTCCGCAGTGGGCAGCTCTTGCCGCTTCTCTCGCCCTTGGCCTGGTCGTTGGAAGCCAGTTTTCTGGCCCGGCGGCCGACAGGTCGCCGGTTACCATGGAAGGAGGCCGGCTGGTCGCCTCGGCAGGCCTCGAACAGTCGCTCGACACATTGCTTGCTGGCTCCGCGAGTGAAGCAACGAGGATCGGCCTCACATATCGTGACAGGGCTGGCGAAATCTGTCGCAGCTTTTCGGGGCCTTCTGCCAGCGGACTCGCCTGCCGGGCCGGCGATGGGTGGGAGCTTCGCGGTCTCTTCCCGGCCGGCGAGGGTGCATCGAGCGACTATCGAATGGCAGCCGGACAGCATCCCCAGCTTGCAGCGCTGATCGACGAGTCAATCGCGGGCGAACCGTTCGACGCCGAGCAGGAAAAGGCGGCCCTCGAAAGCGGCTGGCGCTAGCGCAGCCAGTCCGGGAGCGGCAGGGAGGCCGCGTCCGAAAGATCGAGGCGCTGGCGAACAAGTGCCCAGCGATCGCCATCGACAAGCACTTCGGGCGTGATCGGGCGGCTGTTGTAGCCGCTCGACATGGCCGCGCCATAAGCGCCCGCGGTACGGAAGATGATGAGTTCACCTTCCTTCACATCATCCATGTCCCTCGCCATCGCGAACGTGTCCCCGCTCTCGCAAACGGGGCCGACGACATGCGCCTTCATCCTGGAGCCGCTGGGCCGGACCGCCTCGATATGGTGATAGGCATCGTAAAGCGCCGGGCGCATCAGGTCGTTCATCGCCGCATCGACGATCAGCCAGGGGTGGGTTTCTCCAGGCTTCACCCGGATGACCCGGCCAAGGAGGATGCCCGCATTCCCGCTGATCAACCGGCCGGGTTCGAACGCCAGCCGGATATTCCAGTCGCGTGTCACCTCGCGAACCATCGCACCATAGTCGGCCGGGCTTGGCGGACTTGGCTGGTCGGGGCCGTAGGGAACGCCGAGGCCGCCTCCAAGATCGGCAGTCTTGAGGTCGAAGCCCTCCGAGCGAAGCAGGTGGACGAGTTCGCCAAGCCGCCGAAATGCCGCTTCGAGCGGCGCAAGACTGGTCAGCTGGCTGCCGATGTGGACGGTGATGCCGCTAACCTCCAGCCGCGGAATTTCGCGGAGCGCTCGGAAGGCGGCAACTGCCTGCGATGCCGCGACGCCGAACTTGTTGTCGCTGGTACCGGTGGTGATCTTCGAATGCGTCCCCGCCTCGATATCCGGGTTGATCCGAAGCGCGACGGGTGCGGTGACGTCCATCGCCCTGGCGACGATTGAAAGCGTGTGGGCCTCTTCGACTGACTCGAGGTTGAACTGCATTACGCCGCCGGCGAGCGCTTCGGCCATCTCGTCAGCGGTCTTGCCGACGCCGGAAAATAGGATCGTTTCCGGCCTCATCCCGGCGGCCCGCGCGGCCCGATATTCGCCGACCGAGACAATATCCGCACCAAGCCCCTCTCTCGCCAGCACGGCGAGCACGGCGGGATTGGGATTAGCCTTGACCGCATAGGCTATCAGCGGGTTGTCGAGGCCTTCGAGCGCCGATTTCATCACCGACGCATGGCGCCGAAGCGTCGCGGCGGAATAAACATAGACCGGGGTTCCGATCTCCTCGGCGATGAGCTCGAGCGGCACGTCCTCGCAATGGAGGTTGCCATCCTTCAGGTTGAAATGATCCATGGTAGTCTTGAAACGCCTAGTCGGGTTGGTCCGCTCCGAAAAGCTCCTCGGCTTCGAGGACATCCTCCCTGCTGACGGCCGGCGGCGGAGTCACCCGAAGAACGACGTAACCGGCGAGCGCGGAGACCAGCGAACCTGCAAGGATGCCGATCTTGGCCTCGTCAAGGAGCTCGGGATCGCTGAACGCCAGTGCGGCGATGAACAAGCTCATCGTGAAGCCGATGCCGCACAATAGCGACGCGCCATAGATGTGGCGCCAGTCTGCGCCCTTGGGGATCGGCGCGAGCCCGGACTTCACCGACGCCCAGATCGCACCGAAGACGCCGAGCTGCTTTCCGAGAAACAGCGCGAGCAGGATGGCGAGTGGAAGCGGCCGTCCGACCATCGCGGGGTCCGCGGGAAGGGGAACACCTGCGGAGGCGAACCCGAACAGCGGCATGATCCCGAACATCACCCAGGGATGGATGTCATGTTCGAGCCGCTTCAGCGGCGAACGGGGTTCGCCGCGCGCAAGCGGGACGGTCAGCGCCGTCAGCACGCCGGCGATGGTGGCGTGGACACCGCTTTCAAGCATGAGCAGCCACATGATGGCGAAGCCGACAAGGAAGGGCCACAGCTTGCGCACTCCGAACTGGCCGAGCGCGGCGAGCGCGACGGCAACCGCGACCGCACCGCCAAGCGCATGGACGTTGAGCTCGGCGGTATAGAACAGCGCGATGATCGCCACCGCACCTATGTCATCGACGATGGCGATCGTGACGAGCAGCAGCTTGATCGATGCAGGGGCCCGCTTGCCGAGGATCGCAAGGACTCCGATTGCAAAGGCGATGTCGGTCGCAGCAGGAATGGCCCAGCCGCGCACCAGCGTGGAATCGCCACCGGCCACCGCCAGGAAGATGAGCGCCGGGGCCAGCATGCCGCAGGCCGCCGCGACGATCGGAAGCCGGCGTTCGGCGGGTGTCGACAGCCTGCCCTCGTACCATTCGCGCTTCACCTCGAGCCCAACCAGCAGGAAGAAGATCGCCATCAGCCCATCGGCGATCCAGTGATGAAGGTCGAGCTGTCCGAAGCGCGGAAAGACCGGCCCCACCTTCCAGTGGAGAGCCGCTTCGTAGATTGGCGCCAGTGGCGAATTGGCGACGACAAGCGCTGCAATCGCGGAGCCGATCAGGATCAGGCCGGCATTGCGCTCGGCTTGCTGCTGTTGCTGGCTGATTTGAACGGTCACCAGGCGCTGTTAGCAGCACGATCATTTCGATGCGACCCGAGGAAACATGGGCTTCGACGTGGAAAAGCGAGGAATTAGGGAGCTTCCCCTAGTTCATGACATTCCCCAAAAGTGCAGGTTCGTGCATAAACTCAACCTAAAAGGGTCCCTTGCCATGCTGCACCCAGCGATCGAGCTGCTCAACCGTCATCGCCAGATGGCCATCTCGACCGTTCGCCCGGACAACTGGCCGCAGACGACGATTGTCGGTTACGCCAATGATGGCTGGACCCTCTATTTCCTGATCTTCAGGGCCAGCCAGAAGTTCGCAAACATCTCGCTCAATGACCGCGTTGCCGTCGCGGTCAGCGGCGAGGCCCGTTCGCTGGGCGAGATACAGGCGGTCTATGCCGGCTGTCATGCCGCCGAGGTGACCGACCCACCGGAGCGGGAACTTGCCTGGAAGCTGCTGGTCGAGCGGCATCCCAACCTCTCCGACCTTGGAGTTCCCGACGACAGCGCCACGGCGTTGATGCGCGCACATTGCAAACATGTGTCGCTGGTGGATTACGGACAGGGCATCGGCCACATCGAATCCTATACGGTCCCCGACGAAGCCGGGCGCTAGGCAAAGCCTGGTCCCCGCTTTTTTCCGGAAAATTGACCCGGATCAATTCTCCGGGGCGGGGACCTCCGTAACATCCCCTATCCCGCCCCTGCGCAGCCATGGCGTAATCGCCTGCGGTACAAAATTTTTGCCGGAGCACCGAACAGATGGAATCACTGATGACCCGGAGCGGCGGGCTGCTTGCAGTCGCCATCGTCGCAACGCTCATTGCGACCGTCTCCGCTGATTTCGGATTCTCGGTGCATCTTGGAATCATTGCAGCGGCGGCAATGCTGGCGATGATATTCACGCTGAAGAATGCCAATTACGACCCGCTTCGGGTCGCGGCCGGCCCCGACACGATGCGTTATGACGATGACCCGGTTCGCCGGGGCGTGCTCGCAACCATGTTCTGGGGCGTGGCGGGCCTTGCTGCAGGCCTGTTCATTGCGCTTCAGCTTGCCTTTCCGGTCCTCAACCTCGGCATCGAATATACGAGCTTCGGCCGGTTGAGGCCGCTGCACACCTCGGGGGTCATCTTCGCCTTTGGCGGAAATGCGCTGATCGCCACCAGTTTCTACGTCGTCCAGCGGACCTGCCGGGCAAGGCTCGCCTTTCCCTCGCTCGCCCGCTTTGTCTTCTGGGGCTACCAGCTGTTCATCGTCCTCGCCGCGAGCGGCTACCTGCTCGGGATCACCGAGAGCCGCGAATATGCCGAGCCCGAGTGGTACGTCGACCTGTGGCTGACGATCGTCTGGGTCGCCTACCTGATCGTCTTTGTCGGCACCATCGTCAGGCGCAACGAGCCGCACATCTACGTCGCGAACTGGTTCTACCTGAGCTTCATCATCACCATCGCGCTGCTGCACGTGGTGAACAACCTCGCCATCCCGGTCTCATTCGCGGGATCCAAGAGCTACTCGCTCTTCGCCGGCGTCCAGGACGCGCTCACCCAGTGGTGGTATGGCCATAATGCCGTCGCCTTCTTCCTGACGGTGCCCTTCCTCGCCATGATGTATTATTTCGTGCCCAAGCAGGCCGAACGACCGATCTACAGCTATCGCCTGTCGATCATTCACTTCTGGTCGCTGATCTTCATCTACATCTGGGCAGGCCCGCACCACCTCCACTACACCGCGCTTCCCGACTGGGCGCAGACGCTGGGAATGGTCTTCTCGGTCGTCCTGTGGATGCCGAGCTGGGGCGGCATGATCAACGGCCTGATGACCCTGAACGGAGCCTGGGACAAGATCCGGACCGATCCGCTGATCCGCATGATGGTCGTATAGGTAGTCCCAGCCCGCATCGGTGGCTGCCCACAGAGCCAATAGGGCATCCCTATCCAGGCGCTCCAGGTAGCCATACAGGAATTCGTCCACGAGGTTGGTATATGCAGGCCAGGCTGCGGATTCTTCCCGCTGGACCTGCGCACAGATCTCCTCCCAGACATGTGCGAGCCCAGAGTCCCCGGACAGCACAGCCTCCATGGCTCTAAGTTTTCCAATGACATCCTTGACGGCATCTGAAGCCAATCTGCTAGCCCACGCGTTGACGATATGCTGCTCGATGCGACTCACGTGCCCACTACGCCCCTGTCTTTACCAAGCCAGCCGAAAGACCAGCCTGCTGGGTCAGCATCTTCAAGATCACCAACGCAAACGCCCGGCTCTTGGTCTCGTTATCCAGCACTTCCAGCGACAGTTTCTCGTGGTCGGTCATGGCATCGAGCACGGTGTCCAGCACGCGTTTGGGGAACAGGCCGTGCATC
>JAJJPO010000207.1:0-10471 GCA_032907585.1 Sphingomonas sp.
CCTGCTCCTCGGTGTCAACCTCGATGACAACCTCGATTTTGCGGCCCCGCGGTTTTCGAGCGAAGGCCCACCCCTCGCGATGCCCTCGGCCCCTGTGGAGGGTTGCGCCGATCCGTGCCTCGCCGCGCCGGCCCTCGAGATGGGCGGGAATGACGCGCGTGTCGTTAAATATCAGCACGTCGCCTGGGCGAAGAATATCGGGAAGGTCGAGGACGCCTCGATCTGAAAGCTGGTCGCCATCGACGAGCAGCATGCGCGCCGCGTCACGCGGGCGAACGGGTCTTAGGGCTATGCGATCCTGGGGAAGATCGAAATCAAACAGGTCGACGCGCATTACCGGGGCGTCGGCGCCTCGTCAGGAGCTTCCTCCGGCGCGCCTTCGGGCGGCGCTGGCGCAGCATTGGGCTCGGCCGAGGGAGCGTCCGGCGCCGGGGCTTCCGGTGCGGGATCCGTTTCTGCCGGGACCGCGTCGGCAGGCTCGGAAGTCGCCGGTGCGGCCGCTGGCGCCACGCTCGGTGCCGGCGCTTCACCGGCCTCGTCCGAAGGTCCGGCGGCCCTGGGTTCCGGCGATGCTTCCGGCGATGCCGGCTCGGGTGCGGGCGTTGCCGGCGCTGCAGCCACTGCAACCGCCGGCGGCTGCGGAAGCGGCCCGCCGATGCTCGCCCTGACGATGGTGGTAGGGTTGGCCGGCGGCTCGCCGACGGCGATCCCGTCCACTGCTGCCATTCCCTCGATCACCCGGCCGAAGGCGGTATATTTCTGGTCGAGGCCAAAGCGCGGCGTCAGCATGATGAAGAACTGGCTGTTGGCGCTGTTGGGATCATCCGTCCTTGCCATCGAGGCGACGCCCCGAAGGTGCGGCAGGTCGTTGAACTCGGCCGCGAGGTCGGGAAGGCTCGAACCGCCTGCGCCGGTCCCCTTGGGATCGCCGCCCTGGGCCATGAAGCCCGGGATGACCCGGTGGAACTTGAGGCCGTTGTAGAAGCCCTGGCTGGTAAGCTGCTGGATCCGGTAGACATGCTGGGGCGCGATGTCGGGCCTCAGCTGGACAACGACCTTGCCGCCGGTCGAGAGCTCGAGCGTCCACCGGTTGGCGGGATCGGCGGCAACCTCGGCCGGCGCCGTTACCGACAATTGCGGCTTGGCCGGCTCCGGAGCGGGCCTCGCCGCGATCGACAACATGGCGAGAAAAGGCAACGCCACCAAACGCTTGATCATCCCCAGGGCTCCCAGCTCTTCATTACTCGACCGACTAGAACGGCCACCATTGCTTCGCCAGCGCTCATTTGAGCTTCGCCGCGACGTCGGCGGCGACGGCGGGCGTCACGAACTTGTCGATTGCGCCGCCATAGCGGGCAATTTCTTTCACCAGCCTTGACGCGATCGGCTGGAGCGAGACGTCGGCCATCAGGAAGACGGTCTCGATCCGGTCGTTGAGCTGCTGGTTCATCCCGGCCATCTGATACTCATATTCGAAATCGGCGACCGCCCTCAGCCCGCGAAGGATGAGGCTCGCCCCCTGCTGCTCGGCAAAATCCATCAGCAGCGAATCGAACTCGACGACGGTCGCCTGCGGCAAGTCGGCAACCTCGCGGCGGACCATCTCCAGCCGCTCGGCGACCGTGAACATCGGTTCCTTGGCCGGGTTGGTGGTGACCCCGATGACCAGGCGGTCGACGAGGTGCACGCCCCGGCGGATGATGTCGAGATGGCCTAGCGTTACCGGGTCGAAGGTGCCCGGATAGACGGCGACGCGCTCCTTCAAGGCCATTAGCGGTCCCTTTCCTTGACATAGCGGGCGACGGCGCGAAGCAGCTCGGCCTCCTCGCCATGCTGGTGGAGATGTTCGATCGCCTGGGCGACGAGGAAGCCGCACTGCTGGCGCGCCCGTTCCTCGCCGAGCAGCGAAACGAAGGTCGCCTTCCCGGCCTCGCGGTCCTTGCGAAGGCGCTTTCCAGCAGCTTCCTCGTCACCGGCATGGTCGAGGAGGTCGTCGGCGATCTGGAAGGCAAGGCCGATGTCGCGCGCAAAGCCGCGATAGGGCGTCCGCCCGTCCGCCGGGATCCTCGCCATGATGCAGGCCGCCTCGACCGCAAACTCGATGAGCGCGCCGGTCTTCAGCTGCTGGAGCCTGGTAATCGAGCCGATATCGAGGTGCTGGCCCTCGGCGACGAGGTCGAGCATCTGGCCGCCGGCCATGCCATGCGGCCCGGAGGCCCGGGCAAGCTCGAGGACCAGCTCGGAGCGGACGAAGGGGTCGGCATGGGTATCGGGGTCGGAGATGATCTCGAAGGCAAGGTCGTGGAAACAGTCGCCGGCAAGGACGGCGGTCGATTCGTCGAACGCCCGGTGCACCGTCGGCTTGCCGCGGCGCAGGTCATCGTCGTCCATGCAGGGGAGGTCGTCGTGGATCAGCGAATAGACATGGATTGCCTCGATCGCTGCCCCGGCCCGGATCAGCCCGTCCTCGAAAAGACCGAACAGCCGGCCGGTGGCGACGGTGAGCAGAGGCCTGATCCGCTTGCCACCGCCGAGGCCGGCATGGCGCATGGCCTCGAACAGGCGATCCCGCCCGTCACCCGGGCCGGCGAGATAGCGGGAAAATACCGCCTCGACCTTGGCCGCGATGCGGCCCGCCTCGAGCTGTAGCTCGGCGCTGTTCACGCCCTCGTCAAGCAGCATCGAAGGGCTTCGTGCCCTGCGGCGCGCCGTCCGGCCCAAGCGAAATCTGTTCGATCCGCGCCTGGGCGGCCTTCAGGCGCGCTTCGCAGTGCCGCTTCAGCCGGTCGCCGCGCTGGTAGAGCTCGATCGACTCGTCGAGCGGTGCCTGCCCCTGCTCGAGGTTCCGCACGATCTGCTCGAGCTCGGCGAGCGCCGCCTCGAAGCTCATGCTCTCGATGTCCTTTGCTTCCATCGCTCGACCTTGGTCGCTGGCAAGCATCAAATCAACGCTTGAACGGGTCCTTGATGCCCGGGAGGATCTCGTCGCTTGCCGGGCCGCCCTCGAGATCGATGTCCGCCGCTGCAAGCGCGGCCTCGGCCTCGCGGGCATGCTGGTCGCGCTCGGCTCGCAGCTGCTCGATCAGCGCCTCGCGGTCGCTTGCGAGCCGCTCGTCGACCGGGGCCGAGGTCCCGGCGGCCTTCTGCGCCTTGGCGACGGCGGCGTCGAGCTCGCGCTGGGTGGTGAGCCCGAGCGTCACCGGGTCCTTGGGCTGGATGTTGGCCATGTTCCAGTGGGTCCGCTCGCGGATCGCGGCGATGGTCGTCCTGGTGGTGCCGATCAGCTTCGAGATCTGGCCGTCGGTGACCTCGGGATGGTTGCGGATGATCCAGGCGATGCCGTCGGGCTTGTCCTGGCGCTTGCTGACCGGGGTATAGCGCGGCCCCTTGGTGCGGGTCACGGGGTCCGGGGCCTTGTGCATCTTCAGCACATAGTCGGGGTCGGCCTGGCCCTTCTCGATTTCCTCGTGGGTCAGTTCGCCCGAGCGGACCGGGTCGCGGCCGGTAAGCTTGGTCGCTGCCGTGTCATCGGCGATTGCCTGGACCTCGAGCACATGAAGGCCGCAGAATTCGGCGATCTGGGCAAAGGTCAGCGAACTGTTCTCGACCAGCCAGGCGGCGGTCGCGTGGGGCATCAGCGGCTGGGCCATCTTCTTCTCCGCAAACAATAAGGGCCGCCCCACCAAAGGAGCGGCCAGTCATTGACTGCGCATCTAGTGCGGCGCCCGCGCCAGAGCAAGAAGAACCTAGTCGTCGAGCCCGACATGCTGCGGCATGGTCATGATCCGCTCCATCCAGCGCACGATGGCGGGATAGGCCTCGAGGTCGAAATCGGCCTCGTCGGCGACATGGGTATAGGCAAAGAGGCAGATGTCGGCGAGGCTGAACTGGTCGGCGACGAACCATCTGCGTTCGCCAAGATGCCGGTCCATCAGGTCGAGGGCCTGGAGCCCCGCTTCCCGCTTGGCGGTAATCTGCATCCGCTGGGCATCGCTCAGCGCGTCGATCCCGACCGTGCGGAACCAGTAGCGGAGCGTCGCGATATTGGGCTCGTGGCTATATTGCTCCCAGAACATCCAGCGAAGCACGTCGGCGAGGTCGAAATGGCCATCGGGGAGAAGGGCGGAACCGTTGGCGAGATAAAAGCAGATGGCGTTGCTCTCGGGGAGGAACCGGTCGCCGTCCTCGAGCACCGGGATGCGGCCATTGGCATTGACGTCGCGCAGATATTCGGGGGTCCTCGTCTCCCCCTTCGTGATGTCATAGTGGCGGCGCTCGAGCGGTATCCCGAGATGGGCCGCGGTCAACCGGACCTTGTAGCAATTGCCGGACCGCGCATCTTCATGGAGAATGAGCCCGCTCATGAGCCCGTAACTAGCACGATCTTGCCGACATGGTCACCTGCCTCCATGCGGGCATGGGCGGCCGCGGCCTCCTCGAGCGGGAACTGCCGGTCCATCACCGGCTTCAGCCGGTTGCCCTCGACATAGGGCCAGACGGCCTGGCGGATCTCGTCGCGGACCATCGTCTTGAACAAGAGGTCCCGGCCGCGAAGCGTGGAGCCGGTAAGAGTCAGGCGCCGGCGGGCGACTTCGACCAGCGGTATCTCGGCGGTGGGGCCCCGCTGCCAGGCGATCGAGACGTGACGCCCATCGTCGGAAAGGCAGGCGAGGTTCCGTGCGACATAGTCGCCCCCGACCATGTCGAGCACGACCGCAACGCCCCTCCCCCCGGTTCGCTCGGCAACCACCTCGACGAAGTCCGTCGTCCGGTAGTTGATCGCATGGGCGGCCCCGACCTCCATCGCCGCTGCACATTTGGCGTCAGAGCCGCAGGTGACGATCACCTCGAGGCCGAACAACCGGCCCAGCCGTATCGCCATGGTGCCGATGCCGCTCGTCCCGCCATGTACCAGCACCGTGTCGCCCTCGGCGGCAAAGCCGCGTTCGAAGAGGTTGATCCAGACCGTGAACAATGTCTCCGGCATGGCCGCCGCCTCGGTCAGCCGAATGACCTCGGGAACCGGAAGCGAGGTTCCTTCAGGAACGATGCAATATTCGGCATATCCCCCGCCGGCGACCAGCGCGCATATCCTGCTTCCGATCGCCTGGGTCGCTCCCTCCCCCGCTGCAACGATCGTCCCGGCGATCTCCAGCCCCGGGATGTCGCTGGCGCCCGGCGGCGGCGGATAGAGACCCTTGCGCTGCAGGACATCGGGGCGGTTGACGCCGGCGGCCGCCACCTGGACCAGCAGCTCGCCTGCCCCGGGCGTTGGAACAGGCCGGCTGGCGAGACGAAGCCTGCCCTCGGCAATCTCCACTGCCCTCATGGTCCTGGGAATGGTCTCGATCATCTGTCCCCCCGGGCAAAGCAATGGCCGCAAGCTTATTGACTTGGGAGCATGGCGGGTCAACGCTTCGAGCCATGGACGAGGACGACTTCTTTTCGAGCAGGCCCCAGGATCCATTGAGCCTCCTTCTCAAGCAGGATCTCGGCCCGCTTTCGATCGAGGAACTGAAGGCCCGGATCGAGGCCCTGAGGAACGAAATCGCGCGCATCGAGCGACACATGGACGAGGTGGAACGGCATCGCAGCGCTGCCGACCAGCTGTTCAAGAAGTAGCGGGGAAATTCATGCCGGCGATCGGCAGGCTGGCAATCGGCGCTCATCCTTTGCCCTTGATTGAAGGAGCCAACGCGCCGACATTATGAGCTGAGCCCGCCGGCTCCCCGGTGGGCATGGAGTAACCGAATGCCCAGTTTCGCCCGCGAACTTGAAGCCAGCCTGCACAACGCCCTCACCGAGGCATCGAAGCGCCGCCACGAATATGCGACGCTCGAGCACCTGCTCATTGCCCTCGTCGACGACGTCCATGCCGGCCAGGTCATGACTGCCTGCGGCGTGAACCGCGACGAGCTCAAGGCGACCGTGAAGCAGTATCTCGACAGCGAGCTTGGAGCGCTTGTCGCGGACAGCGCCACCGACCCGACGCCGACCAGCGGTTTCCAGCGCGTCGTCCAGCGCGCCATCCTCCACGTCCAGTCATCGGGCCGCGACGAGGTGACCGGCGCCAACGTGCTGGTCGCGCTGTTCAGCGAGCGCGAGAGCTATGCCGTCTATTTCCTGCAGCAGCAGGACATGAGCCGGCTCGATGCCGTCACCTATATCAGCCACGGGGTCGGCAAGGGCGAGGTGTCCTCGGAGCCGAGCACCCCGTCGGGCACCGAGGAAAAGACCGAGGCCAAGGGCGACAAGAAGGAAAGCGCGCTCCAGCAGTTCACGGTGAACCTCAACGACAAGGCGCGGGCCGGCAAGGTCGACCCTCTCATCGGGCGCATGCCGGAGGTCGACCGCACGGTCCAGATCCTCTGCCGCCGGTCGAAGAACAACCCGCTTTATGTCGGTGATCCTGGCGTCGGCAAGACCGCCATCGCCGAAGGCCTTGCGCGCAAGATCATCGAGGGCGACGTTCCCGATGTCCTCAAGGAAGCGACCATCTACGCGCTCGACATGGGCGCCCTCCTCGCCGGGACGCGCTACCGCGGCGATTTCGAGGAGCGGCTGAAATCGGTCGTATCGGAACTCGAGAAGCTCCCGGACGCGATCCTCTTCATCGACGAGATCCACACGGTGATCGGCGCCGGCGCGACCAGCGGCGGCGCAATGGATGCCTCCAACCTTCTAAAGCCGGCGCTTTCCTCGGGCGCGATCCGCTGCATCGGCTCGACGACCTACAAGGAGTTCCGCAACCATTTCGAGAAGGACCGGGCGCTCCTGCGCCGGTTCCAGAAGATCGACGTCAACGAGCCGACGATCGAGGACACGATCAAGATCATCAGCGGGCTGCGCTCATCGTTCGAGCAGCACCACGGCGTCCGCTACACGAGCGACGCGATCAAGTCGGCGGTCGAGCTTTCGGCCCGCTACATCCATGACCGCAAGCTTCCCGACAAGGCGATCGACGTGATCGACGAGGTCGGTGCAATGCAGATGCTGGTTCCCCCCAGCCGCCGCAAGAAGACCATCACCACCAAGGAAATCGAGGCGGTGGTGGCGACGATGGCGCGGATCCCGCCAAAGTCGGTATCGACCGACGACAAGCGCGTCCTCGAGACGCTCGAGGCGGACCTGAAAAGGGTGGTCTTCGGCCAGGACCTGGCGATCGAGAAGCTGGCCTCGGCGATCAAGCTGTCGCGCGCCGGCCTTCGCGATCCGGACAAGCCGATCGGCAATTATCTCTTCAGCGGCCCGACCGGCGTCGGCAAGACCGAGGTCGCCCGCCAGCTGGCCTCGATCATGGGCATCCCGCTGCAGCGCTTCGACATGTCGGAATATATGGAGCGCCACTCGGTCAGCCGGCTGATCGGCGCCCCGCCGGGCTATGTCGGCTATGACCAGGGCGGCCTCCTCACCGATGCCGTCGACCAGCACCCGCATTCGGTGCTGCTGCTCGACGAGATCGAGAAGGCCCACCCGGACCTTTTCAACATCCTCCTGCAGGTCATGGACAATGGCAAGCTGACCGACCACCACGGCAAGACGGTCGACTTCCGCAACACCATCCTCATCATGACCACCAACGCGGGCGCGGCCGACATGGCGCGCGAAAGCATCGGCTTCGGGGCCTCATCGCGCGAGGATGCGCAGGAAGACGCGGTGAAGAAGATGTTCACGCCCGAGTTCCGCAACCGCCTCGACGCGGTGGTGCCCTTCGCCTATCTCCCGCCGGCGGTCGTCGCGCGAGTGGTGGACAAGTTCATCCTGCAGCTCGAGCTCCAGCTGGCCGACCGCAACGTCCATATCGAGCTCGACGACGAGGCACGCGAATGGCTGATCCAGCGCGGCTATGACAAGCTCTACGGCGCAAGGCCGATGCAGCGGCTGGTCCAGGAGAAGATCAAGCAGCCGCTTGCCGAGGAGCTGTTGTTCGGCAAGCTGGTCGACGGCGGCGAGGTCAAGGTCCACATCAAGGACGGCGCCCCTGCCTTCGAGATCACGCCGGCGCCGCCGAAGCCCAGGGGAAAGCCCGGCGGCGCAGCGCAGCGTCCAAAATCCAAGCGCGGCGCTGACAAGCAGGAACGCACCGCGGACTAGGCAGGCTTCCTTGACGGGAGCGGAAGGCGGCTCCAAACATTTGCCTCCTTCCAACCCCGTCAGGAGTCCCACGCCTTGCGCAGCCTTGCATCCCGCCCTGCCTTCACCCTCCTTTTCGCCAGCGCGGCGATGTTCGTGGCGCCCGTCACACAGTCCGTGGCGGCCCAGGGAGCTCCCGCATTCGACGCGGCGCGGCTGGACGGCCATGTCAGGACGCTGAGCTCGGACGAGTTCCAGGGCCGCGGGCCGGCGACGGCCGGCGAACAGATGACCGTCCAGTATCTCTCCACCCAGCTCCAGGCAGCCGGGCTGGAGCCTGGCGGCGAAGTGGTGAACGGACAGCGCCAGTGGACCCAGCGCGTTCCGCTCCTGAAGTCGGACATCGTCGGCGAGCCGGTCATCACGCTTCACCATGGCAATGAACAGTCCCGCCTCCGGCAGGGCCCCGACATCGCGATCCGTTCGCCGCTCAACGGGCAGACCCAGCTGCGGCTCGACCATGTGCCGATGGTCTTCGTCGGCTACGGCGTCACCGCGCCCGAACGTGGCTGGGACGATTTCAAGGGAGTGGACGTCAAGGACAAGCTCATCGTCGTCCTCGTCAACGATCCCGACTTTGAGGGCGGCGAAGGCGACTTCGGCGGCAAGGCGATGACCTATTATGGCCGCTGGACCTACAAATATGAGGAAGCTGCCCGCCGCGGGGCGGCCGGGGCCATCGTGATCCACGAGACCGCGCCGGCAAGCTATGGCTGGCCGACGGTCGAGAACAGCAACACCAACACCATGTTCGACATCGTCCGCCAGGACGCAAAGTCGAGCCATGCCGCCGTCGAGGGCTGGATCCAGCTTGACCAGGCCAAGACCCTTTTCAAGAACGCAGGGCTCGATTTCGACGCGCTGAAGGCCGCGGCCAAGCGCAAGGATTTCACCCCGGTCGACCTCAAGACCAGCATGAGCCTCGCCCTCGACGCGAAGACCGAGGTCATCACCAGCTATAACGTCGCTGGCCGCCTCACCGGGACCAGCCGCCCCGACGAGACGGTGATCTTCACCGCCCACCATGACCATCTTGGCATCGGCCAGCCGGACGCCAACGGCGACCGGATCTTCAACGGGGCCGTCGACAACGCCTCGGGCACTTCCCACATCCTCGAGCAGGCCCGGGCCTTCGCCTCGGGACCGCGGCCCGAGCGCTCGCTCCTCTTCCTGTTCGTCGCGGCGGAGGAGAAGGGCCTGCTCGGCTCCGAATATTATGCCGCCAACCCGCTCTATCCGCTGAGCAGGACTGTAGGCGTCATCAATACCGACTCCATGGGCATTTATGGCCCGGCGAAGAACTTCAGCATTTCCGGGCTGGTGAAGCTGGAACTGCTCGACCTGCTGGTCGAGGAAGGAAAGAAGCAGGGGCGCTATTTCACCGCGGATCCCAGGCCCGAGGCAGGCGGCTTCTTCCGCTCCGACCACTTCCCCTTCGCCAAGGAAGGCGTCCCGGCGATCAGCTTCCGCTCAGGCAACGACCTCGTCGAGGGAGGAACCGAGCGGGGCAATGCCATTGCGGCGGAATATACCGCCAAGCGATATCACCAGCCCGACGACGAGTGGCAGCCGGGCTGGAATTACCAGGGCGTGATCCAGGACGCTCGCCTGCTCCACGCGCTCGGCTGGCAGCTTGCCAACTCGAATGCCTGGCCCAACTGGAGCCAGGACAGCGAGTTCAGGGCAGCGCGCGACGAGAGCGCGGCCGAGCGGCAGGAAGCTCCCGGCGGGACTGCTCCTGCGCCTCAGCCCGAGCCTGAAAAGCCGGGCGAGCGCGGGTGAGTGAAACGCTTCAGCCGGCGCTTGGCGATGAGCTCGACCGAAAGGCCGAGCTCGCCATGCGCCGGTTGTGCGAAAAAGAGTTGACGGTCGCCACGGCCGAGAGCTGCACCGGCGGCCTGCTCGCCTCGCTCCTCACCGACATCGAGGGCTGCGGCCATGGCTTTGACCGTGGCTTCGTTACCTATTCGCCCGAGGCAAAGCAGGAATTGCTCGGGCTTTCACCGGAACTCGTCGAACAGAATGGGGCGGTGACCGCAAGGGTAGCAAAGGCGATGGCCGAGGGAGCCCTTTCGCGGTGCAATGCCGATATCGCTCTCTCGGTTACCGGTTTTGCCGGCCCATCCGGCCCCGAGCATGAAGAAGGGCTGGTGTTCATGGCCTCGGCCCGCCGCGGCGGGAAGACGAGGATCGAGGAACGTCATTTCGGGCCGATCGGTCGTGGGCCCGTCAGGATCGCGGCATTGACGCAGCTGGTGGACATGCTATGCGGGGCGATCGACGAGGAGAGTTAGGGGCTGCGGTCCCGGGAACCTTTCGGGGCCACCGGCCATGGGAG
>JAJJPO010000208.1:0-10436 GCA_032907585.1 Sphingomonas sp.
GTCGAGGATCTTCTTGGTCTCGACGACCATCTTCCATTCTTCCTTGGTCGAGCCGTCTTCGAGGAAGCTGTCGATGTGAGGGATGACGTTGAAGGCGATCTGCTTGGTGAACTTGACCGGCTCGTTGGGATCGCCGACGAAGATGTTGCGGCTCTGCTCGAACAGCTCGTCCATGCCCGCCTTCCCGGCGCCCGAGACGCTCTGGTAGGTCGCGACGACCACCCGCTTGATCCTCGCGGCATCGTGGAGCGGCTTCAGCGCGACCAGCATCTGGGCGGTCGAGCAGTTCGGGTTGGCGATGATGTTCCTTGCCCGATAGCCGTCGATCGCCTCGGCGTTCACCTCGGGCACGATGAGCGGAACGTCGGGGTCCATCCGGTAGAGCGAACTATTGTCGATGACCGTGCAGCCCGCCTTGGCGGCCCGCGGCACATGGAGCCTCGAGACGTCCGAACCGGCCGCGAACAATGCCATGTCCCAGCCGGAAAAGTCGAAATGCTCGAGGTTCCTGACCTTCAGTTCCTGTCCGCTGTCGCCAAAGTCGATGATGTCACCGGTTGACCTCGGACTTGCAACGGCCGCCACCTCGGCCAGCGGAAACTGGCGCTCGGCGAGGATGTTGAGAATCTCGCGCCCGACATTGCCGGTCGCGCCCACCACGGCGAGGCGATAGCCCGATGACATTTCCCTAGATTTCCTTCGATCCAAAAAAGGCGACGGCCGGACCCACCATGTTGGAAGGCCCGGCCGCGATTCAAGCATTTTCCCGCCTTGGCGGGAGAGGTCTTAGCCCTCTTTGCCCTCGGTCGGTGCCTCGGCGCGAACATCGCGCCGCTCGGCGATGCGGGCCGATTTGCCCCGGCGGCCGCGCAGATAATAAAGCTTGGCGCGACGAACCGCACCGCGGCGGACCACTTCGATCGAGTCGACGATCGGCGAATAGAGCGGGAAAACGCGCTCGACGCCCTCGCCGAACGAAATCTTCCGCACCGTGAAATTGGAGTTTACGCCCTTGTTCGAGCGGGCGATGCAAACGCCCTCGTACATCTGGACGCGGCTGCGCTCGCCCTCGACCACCTTCACGCCAACGCGCAGCGTGTCGCCTGGACGAAACTCGGGAATCTTCTTGCCCTTGGAGAGCTCGGCAACCTGCTCGGCCTCGAGCATCTGGATGAGGTTCATTTTCTTCTAAAACCCTATCTATCGCGCCGCGCGCCAGAGGGCGGTGCCTGCGTCGCGCCCCCATGGCGCTCGATCAGGTCCGGCCGCCTTAGCCGTGTATCTTCGATCGCGCGTTCGTGTCGCCACGCCGCGATCTTCGCATGATCCCCCGACCGCAGCACCTCGGGGATCGTGCGCCCTTCCCATTCCACAGGTCGGGTATAGTGCGGATATTCGAGAAGCCCCGTTTCGAAGCTTTCCTCCTCTCCGCTGGAAGCCGCGCCCATTATCCCGGGAAGAAGCCGAACGCAAGCGTCTAGCAGCACCATTGCCGCAACTTCTCCACCGGAAAGGACATAGTCGCCGATCGAGACGGGCTCGACCGGCCTGGCCTCGAAGATGCGCTCGTCAAATCCCTCGAACCGGCCGCACAGGATTATTGCGCCATCGCCCGCCGACAATTGCCGAACGCGGGCCTGCGTCAGCGGTGCCCCGCGGGGGGTCATCGCCAGCATCGGCCGCCCGTCGGCAACGCTGTCGAGGGCGGCAGCAAGGACGTCGCATCTCAGCACCATCCCCGAGCCGCCGCCGGCGGGCGTATCGTCGACCGTCCGGTGCCGGTCGATGGCATGATCGCGGATGTTGCGAGCCTCGAGCTCCCATATGCCTTCCGCGAGGCCCCGCCCGGCAAGGCTGCTACCCAGGGGGCCCGGGAACATGTCCGGGTAAAGGGTGAGAATGGTGGCGCGGAACGTCATGGCCTGCCGATTAGCCCTCGTGGCGGCCTTGGCAAGGGCCGGCACCGAAAAGCGGCCGGCGGAACCAGCCTCGTAGCCGAGCGCTTTGGCCATCCATGGAAAAACCCCTCGACTGCCTGGTCGTTGGCGCCGGGCCAGCCGGGCTCACGGCCGCGATCTACCTTGCCCGGTTCCACCTCGACATATTGGCGGTAGACGCGGGCAAGGGCCGGGCAGTGAGCATTCCTTGCACCCGCAACCATGCCGGGTACCCGGACGGGATTTCCGGCAGGGAGCTCGTCGCGGCGATGAGGGAGCAGGCCCAGCGCTATGGGGCGAAGATCGTCGACGGCTTCGTCACGAGGCTCCACCGCGACGATGACGGCGGCCTGTTCGAAGCGGAATGGGGTTCGGGGCCCATCGTCGCACGGTCGGTCCTGCTTGCCACCGGCGTCACCAACCGCCGGCCGCCAATGGACGAGGAACTCCACGACCAGGCGCTTGGCCGCGGCCTCATACGCTATTGCCCGGTCTGCGATGGCTATGAAGTGACCGATCGCAAGGTCGGCATCCTTGGAAGCGGCCATCACGGGGTGGCCGAGGCGCTGTTCCTGCGCAGCTACACGGCCGACCTGACCCTGATTGCGCCGGACAAGGCGATGAAGGGTTCAACGGACGATCGCAACGCGCTCACGGCAGCCGGGATCGAGACGGTGGATGGGCCCGCCGAGGCCGTGGCCATTGCCGAAGATAGCATCACCATCAGTACCGCCGAGGGCCATTTCACGTTCGATAGCGTCTATCCGGCGCTCGGCAGCGACGTCCACTGCCAGCTTGCGCAGATGCTTGGTGCAAAGCTCAACGATGTGGGCTGCGTCGCGGTCGACGACCATATGCGCTCGAGCATCGAGGGGCTTTACGCGGCGGGCGACCTCGTCATCGGGCTCGACCAGATCTCCAGCGCGATGGGCCAGGGCGGGATTGCCGCCACCGCCATCCGGAACGACCTGGCGAAGTCGAAACCCCTGTTACGCTAGGAACTCGGGATCGAGGACGATGACCCCGTCTTCCACCCGGGCAACTGGGTCGCGGAACGGGATGAGCGAGCGCCTGCCGCCGGAAAGCTCCACATCGAGCAGGTCTCCGGCGCCGAAATTCTCGACAGCGACAACCTTGCCGAGAGTTTTTCCGTCCTGGTCAAGGCAAGCAAGGCCGACCAGGTCCGCGTGATAATATTCGCCTTCTTCGAGCGGCGGGAGCTCGGAACGGTCGATTTCTATGAGCTGGCCGCGAAGCGCCTCGGCAGCGCTGCGGTCGGCAATGCCCTCGAAGCGGGCGATGGCAGTCTTTCCAGCCTGCCTGACGTCGAGAAGAGCCCTGGGCTCGCCGCCGACGTGGAGCGATGAATGGCGAGCGAGGCTTTCGACGCTGTCAGAAAACAGCTTCAACCTCAGCTCGCCCTTCACGCCATGGGCCCCGGCTACCGCGGCGAGCGCGACACGCCTTACGCTGCCCGGGACCCTCATCGCTTACTCGGCCTTCTCGCCTTCCTCGGCGGCGCCTTCGGCCGGGGCCTCGGCGCTCTCACCGGTTGCTTCCGGAGCCTCGGCGGCCTCGGGCGAATCCGCAGTCGCGCCGACGTCGGCACCCTCGGCGGGCTCGGCACCAGCGGTCGCTTCGGCATTGGCCTCGGCTGCTTCCTCGGTGACCGGCTCGGCCGGTGCTTCCGCGCCAGCCGATGCTTCAGCGGCAGCCTCTTCGGCAACCGGCTCGTCGGCGGGCAGATCGGCAGTGTCGGCCGGAGCCTGTTCGGCGGCCATTTCTTCCTCGACGGTCACGGCTTCCTCGGCCGGCGCATTGGCGGCTTCCGCTGCCTCTGCGGCCTTGGCTGCACGCTCCTCGGCGCGCTCCTTGGCCTTCTCGCCCGGCTCGGCCTTCTGGGGGTTGTTGCGCGCAGTGCGCTCGCGGATGCCAGCGGCGTCGAGGAAGCGGGCGACGCGGTCCGATGGCTGGGCGCCAACGGACAGCCAGTGCGAGACGCGGTCGGCATCGAGCTTCACGCGCTCGGGCGAATCCTTGGCGAGCAGCGGGTTGTAGGTACCGACCTTCTCGATGAAGCGGCCGTCGCGCGCATTGCGGCTGTCAGCAACGACGATGCGGTAATAGGGACGCTTCTTGGAGCCACCACGGGCCAGGCGAATTGCAACTGCCATTATTCCATTCCTTTTCTGACTATTCGATTACTTCTTTGAAAACTTGTCGAACCCGGGCGGGAGGTTGAACGGGGCGCTGCCGCCTGGAAGGCCGGGAAGCCCTCCGGGGAGCTGGCCGCCCGGCCCGATGCTGCCGAGCGCCTTTTCCATTCCTCCGCCCTGGAACATTGCCGCCAGCTTGCCGAAGCCGCCGAGCTTCTTCAGCCGCTTCATGGCGTTGGACATCTCGAGGTGCATCTTGAGGAGCTTGTTGACCTCCTGGACGGTGGTCCCGCTTCCCTTGGCGATGCGGATCTTGCGCTTGGCGTTGATAAGCTCGGGGCGTTGGCGCTCCTTCGGGGTCATCGAGCTCATCATCGCTTCCAGCCGGGTAAGCGCCTTCTCGTCGATATTGGCTGGTCCCTTGAGCCCCTTCATTCCCGGGAGCATGTTGGCAAGGGCGCCAAGCCCGCCCATCCGCTGCATCTGGCTGATCTGCATCCGAAGGTCGTCGAGGTCGAACTTGCCCTTCTCCATCTTCCGGGCAAGCTTCTCGGCATCCTCGATGCGAACCGTCTCGGCGGCCCGCTCGACGAGCGACACGACATCGCCCATCCCGAGGATCCGGCCTGCAACCCGACTGGGATGGAATGCCTCGAGGGCATCGAGGCCCTCGCCGGTGCCTGCGAACTTGATCGGCTTTCCGGTAACCGCGCGCATCGAAAGAGCGGCACCGCCGCGGGCATCGCCGTCCATGCGGGTCAGGATGACGCCGCTCAGGTCCACCTCTCCGGCAAAGCCCTTGGCGACATTGACCGCGTCCTGCCCGGTCAGGCTGTCGACGACCAGCAGCGTCTCGACCGGCTTTGACGCTGCCGCGACCGACTTCATCTCGGCCATCAGCATGTCATCGACGTGAAGCCTGCCCGCGGTGTCGAGCAAGAGAACATCATAGCCCTGGAGCCGGGCCGACTGCAGCGCACGCTCGCAGATCTGGACCGGCGTCTGGCCCGACACGATCGGGAGCGTGTCGATGCCGGCCTGTCGGCCGAGCACCGCGAGCTGCTCCTGCGCTGCCGGGCGGGCGACGTCGAGCGAGGCCATCATGACCTTCTTGCGCTCTCGCTCCGAGAGCCGCTTCGCGAGCTTGGCAGTGGTGGTCGTCTTGCCTGAACCCTGGAGGCCGACCATCATGATGACTGCCGGCGGGCTGGTATCGATCGAGAGCTCCGCCGTTTCCGAGCCGAGCATTTCGACCAGCGCGTCGTTGACGATCTTGACGACCATCTGGCCGGGCGTGACCGAGCGTATCACTTCCTGGCCGACCGCCCGCTCCGTCACCTGCTCGACGAAGTCACGCGCCACCGACAGCGCCACGTCGGCCTCGAGCAGCGCGACGCGCACCTCGCGCATCGCGGAGCGAACATCGTCTTCCGACAAGGCTCCGCGGCCGCGGAGCTTGTCGAACACCTGCGACAGCCGGTCGCTCAGGGACTCGAACATCAACAACTCCTCATCTCGATGGGCCCAACGCAAACGACGCCGGCGGGCGAAACCTCGCCGGCCAGCGTGCACCCGTGGGCGCTTCCATCGATTTCCTGTCCGTTAAGACGTGGGCCGCCCCTAGGTTAGGAGGCGCCAAAGGTCAAGCTCTGCCCGGGTCCAGTGGTGGACTCAGTTGGTCGTTGCAGCACTGCCGGATGCCCCCGGGATGACCCCGTGGCTCATTCTCTGAAGACCCACACTGGCTGATAGCTGAACGAACCGCTTTTTCGATTGGCAGTTCGGCAATCAGCCGTATGGGGCCACTCGCTTCTGGCGAGACGGACTGAGTTCGACAGGATTATTTGTAGCCACGTAGCTACATGTCTTGCATATCGCTACCTTATGTGGCAACATAGCTACATAGTGAATGGAGTTGAGCATGAGCATCACTACCTTATCATCTCGAGACTTCAATTCGGATGTAGCTAGAGCCAAGAAGGCAACCGCCAGAGGGCCGGTTTTTATTACGGATCGAGGAAAACCGGCTCATGTGCTCCTGTCCATTGGAGCCTATAAGAGACTGCGCGGCGGCAAGAGGATGAGTTTGCTAGAATCACTCATTCCCAGCAACCGGGCCCCGCTCGCCGAGGATGTTGAGTTCTCCAAGATCGGTGAAATTACGAGGCCGCTAGAGCTCGATTGATGCATTTGCTCGACACCAATGTGGTTTCGGTTTTCCGCCGGATCGACAAGGCTCCCAGAGAGGTTATCGACTGGGCGGCATCAGTTGATGCCGAGGACTTCTATCTATCCGTCATAACAGTTTTGGAAATTGAGCAGGGAATCTTGCGTAAGGCGCGCACCGATGAGGCGCAGGCGAATCTTTATCGCGATTGGCTAGAACGTGACATTCTCATTCGATTTGAGGAGCGGATTCTGCCGATTGACCTCGCCGTGGCCCGCCGCTGCGCTGCATTGCACGTCCCGGATCCGAAATCAGAGCGCGACGCACTGATTGCCGCAACCGCCCTGGTACATGGCATGACGGTTGTCACACGCAACGAGGACGACTTCAGAGCCACTGGTGTCGCACTCATCAATCCCTGGACCACCGGGCAAGACTAGCTTGGCCAAGGAACATTCGACGCTCTGGCTCAGACTGCATCCGGCCGACGGCAGCTTGAACGCTCGGGAGGTTTGCCTCCAGGGATAGCGACGTTGGCCAGTAGAGCGGGCCATGCCATTGATCGCAGTTATTGGTCTTTAAATCGCTGTTGGCCACCCTCGTGCGCCATGGAGCGCTCTTAACAGCTTCACGCGATCATCCAGCACGACATAGGCGACAATGTAGAGCGTGCGATCGCTGCCGCGAGGGAATTCAAGGCATTCATCCTTAGAATGTCTCGCCCCGCTCGATCACTGCCAGTTCCTCAGGAGTACTCAGCCTCCCCAGCGCCAGGTTACGCCCGGGGAATCGCCCGAAGCGCCTGATCTGGTCGAGGTGCAGCAGTGCATAACGCAAGCCGAGCGCGTTCCCGGCCCGGCGGAATTCCTCGACCGAGCGAAGCTGGTCTTCGAGCTTCTCGCTGTGCTGGAGCGGCATCAGGAAGAACTGGCGCCACTCGTCGGGGGCATCGGCGACCCAGCCGCGGTGAAGCGCCAGCCTGCAAAGCTCGAGCGCCAGCTCGTCTGCTTCAAAGGCTCGCGCCGAGCCGCGGTGAATATTCCTCGAGAACTGGTCAAGCATGATGATGGCGGCGAGAAGATGTTCGGGCTTATCGCGCCAGCCGCTTGCCCTCGTGGAAAGAAGCGCCTCGCGAAAAGCACCGAACCGCCGCCTGATCTCGGAATCGAGGGCCGGGTCCTTCGCAAACCAGCGGTCCTCGCCGACCTCCTCGAACCAGAAGCGGATGATTGCCGGGGCCAGCTCCGCCGCCGGGGGAAGGCGGGTCACTTCCCGGGTTTGCCCCTCGGCTTTCCGCCCGTTCCTCCGCCAGGCTTCCCACCGCCCGGCTTCCCGCCGGCGCCGCCCGGACGCCCGCCACCCGGGCGAGGTCCCCGGCCTGGTCCACGCGGCGGGCCCCTGCGGTCGGACGGACCGTGGCGCTGACGCTCAGGAACGCGGTCCAGCGGCCGCGACTGCTGCACCGCCTGGCGAGGGCCAACGGCATAGCCTTCCTTCAGCAGCTGGGTGAAGGCTGCGCGCACGCTTTGGGCGATCGAATCCTGGACCGCCTTGGGGAGGTCGCCAAAGGTCGTGTTGCGATGAACGCTCTGCAGGTCGCGAAGCATCTGGTTTGGAACGCCCTTCGACGCCTGCTTCATTGCTTCGAGCGCATCGATCACCGCCGACAGGAGGATCGATTGCATGACATCGGACGCTGCTCTTTGCACCTTCACTCTCCTGATTTCGACCGGCGCGGTGGACTTGACGCGTCTCGCTCCCTAATTCGGCGCGCGTGATGCGGCAATTCCACAAGATGCACGGGCTTGGAAACGATTTTGTCGTGCTCGACGGCCGTGACCAGCCAATTGCCATGACAGGCGAGCTGGCCAAGGCCCTGTGCGACCGACACGTTGGCATCGGCTGCGACCAGCTGATCCTGCTGGAGGGCTCGGCGGTTGCCGAGCTCAAGATGCGGATCTGGAACCATGACGGCGGCGAGGTCGAAAGCTGCGGCAACGCCTCCCGCTGCGTCGTCGCACTGACCGGGGCCAGGAGCCTCGAGACCGGCGGCGGCATCGTCGAGGGCGAGAATTTCGGCATGGAGGTCGAAGTCTCGCTTCCCCCTCCCCGCTTCGCCTGGGACGAGGTGCCGATCAACTATCCGATGGACACCACCAGCCTTCCGCTTGGCTGGGGCCCGCTCGAACATCCCATGGCGCTAAGCGTCGGTAACCCGCATCTCGTCTTCTTCGTCGACGACGAGACGAAGATCGACCTCGTCAGCCTGGGCCCGAGCATCGAGCATGACCCTGCCTTTCCCGAGCGGATCAACGTCAATGTCGCGTCCGTCCATGACGATGGCCTCCACCTCCGGACGTTCGAACGCGGCGCGGGCATGACCATGGCCTGCGGCACCGGCGCATGCGCGACGGCCGTCGCGGCAATCGCGAAGAAAAAGGCGACTTCCCCGGTCCAGGTCCACATGAGGGGCGGATCGCTCACAATCTCCTGGGCGCCGGGTGACCCGATCAGGATGCGGGGGGCGGCCACCCTTGTTTTCCGCGGCGAGATCGACCTCGAGCAATTTGGCCAATGACCGTGTCGACCATCACGCTCGGGTGCCGCCTGAACTTCGCCGAGAGCGAGGCGATGCGCTCGTTAGCGGACGATGGCAGCATCATCGTCAACAGCTGCGCAGTTACCGGCGAAGCAGTGCGGCAGACCCGCCAGGCGATCCGCCGCGCTCGCCGCGAGCACCCGGCAAGGCAGATAATCGTCACCGGATGCGCAGCCCAGCTCGACCCCGAGGGGTTTGCTGCAATGCCCGAGGTCGATCGGGTAATCGGCAATGCCGACAAGTATCGCGCCTCCGCCTTCAACGGCGACAGGCGCCTCGTGGTAAGCGACGTCATGACGGCAGCCGCTCCTCCGGTAGCTGCCGGCTTTCTCGCCAGGGTCCGCAGCTTCGTCGCGGTGCAGACCGGCTGCGACCATCGCTGCACTTTCTGCTCGATCTGGCAGGCGAGAGGACCAAGCCGTTCGCTTCCCTATGAGGCAGTGCGCGACGCGGTCGCCCGAGAACTCGATGCCGGCGCAAGGGAGATCGTTCTTACGGGCGTCGACATCACCGACTATGAGGGAGGCCTTGGCCCCTTGTGCCAGAAGCTCCTCGCCGACCTTCCCCGCCTGGAGCGGCTTCGGCTCTCTTCTCTCGACAGTGTCGAGATCGACGGGGCGCTCCTCGAGCTGGTCGCGGGCGAGCCAAGGCTCCTCCCCCACTTCCATCTTTCGCTCCAGGCGGGCGACGACCTTGTCCTCAAGCGGATGAAGAGGCGCCACCTTCGAGCCGACGCCGTCCGGACGGTCGAGCAGCTCAAGGCCGCGAGGAGCGATGTGACGATCGGCGCCGACCTTATCGCCGGCTTCCCGACCGAGAGCGAGGAGGCCGCGCGCAACAGCCTTCGGCTGCTCGATGACTGCGATATCGTCGCGGCCCATGTCTTTCCCTTTTCCGCGCGGCCGGGAACGGCAGCGGCGCGAATGCCCCAGCTCGAGCGGGAAACGGTCAAGGCGCGCGCGGCCCGCCTTCGTGACGCTGCCGGAGAGCGTCGCATGCGCTGGCTCGACAGCCTCGTCGGTTCGACCCAGACAGTGCTGGTCGAAAACCGGGAGAAAGGCCATTGCGATGTCTTCGCTCCCGTCCGAATCGCCGGTTCCGAACGGGGGGAAATTGGAACCGCACGGATTACGGGACGCGACCAGGACATGCTGATCGGGACATTTGAATGAGCTGGCTCGAACGCCTGACGGGCGGTTTCAAGAAGACGGCCGACCGGCTCGGCGAGAATCTGAGCGGCCTGGTAAAGGAAGCCGCGCTCGACACGTCGACTCTCGACGACATCGAGGAGGCGCTGATTGCCTCGGATCTCGGGCCCGAAGCCTCGAAGCGCATCCGCGATTCAATTGCAGCGAGACGCTTCGAGCAGCTCGACGAACGGAGTCTTCGAACGATCCTCGCCGAGGAAATCGAGAAGATACTGGCGCCCGTTGCAAAGCCGCTCGACGTCTGGGGTTTCCCCCGGCCGCACGTCATCCTGGTGATCGGCGTCAATGGCTCGGGCAAGACCACGACGATCGGAAAGCTCGGTCACCTGCTCAAGGAGCAGGATTATGGAGTGATGCTTGCCGCGGGCG
>JAJJPO010000209.1:0-10298 GCA_032907585.1 Sphingomonas sp.
GGCAACGCATATCGACGACGACAAGCTATCGAGCGGGGTGCGCGATGCTGCGGAACATGCAGGTTTTGCCGAGGTCCGGCCGGTGATCGAAGTGCGTGGACGCTGCGGCGACTGCAGCTGAGGCGTCGGGGTGGCCGGCAACGGGCCGGCTGATCAATATATGAGCATTTGCTGAAACCGGGCCGCAGTTGGTGACATCGCCCGAGCTAGGGGATAAGTGCGCCGGCATGTCCGATCGTCCCAAAACGCCGCTCCTGGACCGCGTCCACTACCCGGCCGATATCCGCAAGCTGCCCAAGGCAGATCTCCCGCAGCTCGCTGAAGAGCTCCGTTCCGAGATGATCTCGGCCGTTTCGCAGTCGGGCGGCCACCTTGGCTCGGGCCTTGGCGTGGTGGAGCTGACGGTTGCGATCCACTATGTGTTTGATACGCCCAACGACGTCCTCATCTGGGACGTCGGGCACCAGTGCTACCCGCACAAGATCGTCACTGGCCGGCGGGACAGGATCCGGACAATCCGCCAGGGCGGCGGACTTTCGGGATTCACCAAGCGCGCCGAGAGCGAATATGACCCGTTCGGGGCGGCGCATAGTTCGACCAGCATCTCCGCGGCCCTCGGATTTGCCATTTCCAACAAGCTTACCGATCGCCCGGGCAGGGCCATCGCGGTCATCGGCGACGGGGCCATGAGCGCCGGCATGGCCTATGAGGCGATGAACAACGCCCATGAGGCCGGCAACCGGCTGATTGTCATCCTCAATGACAATGACATGTCGATCGCACCGCCGGTCGGCTCGCTCAGAAACAGCCTCGCCCGGCTCGTTTCTTCCGGCAAATATCTCGGTCCCCGGCGGCTGGCCCAGAAGCTCGCCCGGGCGATGCCTGCGCCAATCCATCGCGCCGCGCGCAAGATGGAGGAATATACGAGGGGCTGGGTCACTGGCGGCACGCTGTTCGAGGAACTCGGTTTCTATTATGTGGGCCCGGTCGACGGCCATAATGTCGATGTGCTCGTCGAGGTGCTCGAAAATGTCCGCGACGCCGACGAAGGCCCAATCCTCGTTCACGCAGTGACCAAGAAGGGCAAGGGCTATGCCCCCGCCGAAAATGCCGCCGACAAATATCATGGCGTGGTCAAGTTCGATATTGTCTCGGGCAAGCAGGACAAGGGGCCCCCGGGCGGGCCGCCGGCCTATACAGCCGTCTTTGCCGAGGCGCTGAAGGCGGAGATGGCGCGCGACGAGAGGATCGTCGCGATCACCGCTGCCATGCCGTCCGGCACCGGGCTCGACAAGGTCGAGGCTGCATTTCCGGAGCGGACCTTCGATGTAGGCATCGCCGAGCAACATGCCGTCACCTTCGCAGCAGGCCTCGCTGCCCAGGGTCACCGACCCTTCTGTGCCATCTACTCGACCTTCCTCCAGCGCGCCTATGACCAGGTGGTCCATGACGTTGCCATCCAGAACCTGCCGGTCCGCTTCGCCATGGACAGGGCGGGGCTGGTCGGCGCCGATGGCTGCACCCACGCGGGGAGCTTCGACCTCGCCTATCTCTGCACGCTTCCGAACCTCGTCGTGATGGGCCGACGAGGGGGAGCTGGTGCGGATGGTGCACACCATGGCGCTCCCCGCCAGCGGGCCGACCGCAGTTCGCTATCCCCGTGGCAACGGCCGCGGCGTCGCGCTGCCCGCTGCTCCCGAGCCGATCGAGATCGGCAAGGGAAGGGTCATCCGCGAGGGCAAGAAGGTCGCGATCCTTTCCCTCGGGACGAGGCTCGAGGAGGCCGAGAAGGCTGCCGATATCCTCGAGGCCAAGGGGCTGACCACCACCGTCGCGGACCTGCGCTTTGCAAAGCCACTCGACGAGGACCTTATCCGCAGGCTCCTCACCAGCCACGAGGTCGCGGTGACGATCGAGGAAGCGGCAATCGGCGGTCTTGGCGCCCATGTGCTCACCATGGCCAGCGACGAAGGGCTGATCGACGCCGGGCTCAAGCTTCGAACGCTGCGGCTTCCGGACGTCTTCCAGGACCAGGATTCACCTCAACGCCAGTATGAGGAAGCCGGCCTCAACGCGTCCGGCATAGTCGAGACGGTGCTGAAGGCGCTTCGCCGCAACGACGTCGGCGCCGGGAAGGGAGCCATAGCCTGACACTCAGCCAGTGGCTCCTCTTCGGGTTCGTCGGGCTCGTTGGCCTGTTTTTCCTGACGATGCCAATGTCCCGGCGGCGCCACCGCTGGCTGGCGAAGCGGCGCGGCCGGGTGGAGTTCGAGCGTTTCGAAAAGGCAATGGCGCAATCCTTCGTGTCGCCAACGACGATCCGCTTCCTGTGGCGCGAGCTTGGTGCCTATTACCACGCCCCGCTGCGGCCGCTTCCCAGGGACAGGCTCGAAAGCCAGATCATGATCGACCGCCCCGAGATCGAGGCATTGATCATCCATTTCTGGCGGTCGATGCGCGGCTCCGACCCGCTTCCAGCCTTTTCGCCCTTGGCCCCCGATCCAACGGTCGCAGAGCTGGGGCGCCACCTCGACCTCATGGCGGGGTGGACCATCCGGAGCGCGGCATGAGCAAGGTGCGCGCTGACCAGCTGCTGGTCACCCGCGGTCTTGTCGAGAGCCGGACCAGGGCACAGGCGCTGATCCTCGCGGGCAAGGTCTTCACTGGCGACCGGCGGGTAGCCAAGGCCGGTGACATGCTCGCCGAAGACGCCGACCTGCTGGTGAAGGGCCGCGACCACCCCTGGGTGTCGCGGGGCGGCATCAAGCTTGACCACGGCCTCGACCATTTCGGGATCGACGTGAACGGGGCTGTCGCCATCGATGTCGGCAGCTCTACCGGTGGCTTCACCGATGTCCTGCTCTCGAGGGGCGCGACGAGGGTCTACGCGGTCGATTCGGGAACCAACCAGCTGGCGTGGAAGCTGCGCAATGATCCGCGCGTATCGGTCCACGAAAAAACCAATGCGCGGGATCTCACCAGCGAGATCATTCCCGAGCCCGTCGACATCCTTGTCTGCGATGCGAGCTTCATCTCGCTGGCCAAGGTGCTCGACGCCGCCCTCGGCTTCGTCCGGCCCGGCGGTGCGCTCGTCGCGCTTGTGAAGCCGCAGTTCGAGGCCGGGAGGGAGGAAGTCGGCAAGGGCGGCGTCGTTCGCGACCCAGAGGTCCACCAGCGCGTCTGCGATGATGCCGCGCATTGGGTCCGCTCGAGGGGATGGCGCGTTCTTGGCGTCGAACCGAGCCCGATCACCGGGCCGGAAGGCAATGTCGAGTTCCTGCTCGGCGCAGTGAAGGAGGCCTGATCGTGGAGGAAGCCAGGGACGATCGCGGCATCTGGGCAAAGGCGGCCATTACGATACCGGCAATTGTTCTTGCTGGTATTGCAGTGGGATGGCTTTCCAACAGCGGCATGGACAATGGCTGGTACCGATCGCTCGAGATGCCGAGCTTCCAGCCACCCTCGTGGATGTTCGGAGTGGTCTGGACCGGGCTTTACGCGCTGATGGGCCTTGCCCTCGCGGTAGTCTGGAACGAGCCACGTTCGCACGAGCGCCGGGATGCACTTCGCCTTTTCTTCGTGCAGCTCGCGCTCAACTTTGCCTGGTCACCGGTCTTTTTCGGCGGCCGGATGATCGAGATTGGGCTCCTCCTGCTGGTAGCGTTGCTGATAGCGGCGCTGGTGACGGCCAAGGCCTTCCGCAGGGTCCGGCCCATGGCGGGCTGGCTGCTCCTTCCCTCTCTTCTGTGGTTGTGCCTGGCCCTCGCGCTCAACTATGAGACGGGCAGGCTGAACCCCGGCGCGGACGCAGTGCCGCTGGGCCTAATTGGAGCATAGCAATGCAGTCGCAGAACCGGATTTTCGACGATTTGGTCAAGATGATGAACGGCGTCGCCGGCACGGTTGCCGGTGTCGGCCGTGAAGCCGAGGCCTCGATGCGCGACAAGATGCGCGAATGGGTTGGCGGCATGGATTTTGTAAGCCGCGAGGAATTTGAAGCGGTGAAGGCGATGGCGGTCGCGGCCCGCGAGGAGAATGAGGCGCTCTCGAAACGCCTCGCGGCGCTGGAGGCGGGCGCTGCAACCACCGCCGCCAAGCCCCGCGCTTCAAAGGCCTCCAAGGGAGCGAAAAGCTGAGCTCGGAAACGGAAGTCGAGGAGCGCGACGACGGCGCTCCCATCGAGATGCTCGAACAATATTTCGAGGCGAGGGGCTGGGCGTGCGAGCGCGCCGGCGACGGGGAAATCATCGCCTCGGCGACCGGAAGCTGGGCCCAGTACGAGCTCCGCGGCGTCTGGCGCAAGGAAGACCAGGTACTCCAGTTCCTGGCCTTTCCTGACATCAAGGTCGCGGTCGAGAAGCGTTCCGCCATCTACGAGACGCTCGGCCTGATCAACGAGCAGCTCTGGCTCGGTCATTTCGAGCTATGGTCTGGCTCTGGCCTCATCGTTTTCCGCCATGCAGCCCTCGTCGGCGAAGGCGAGACCATGGGTTTTGAGCAGGCAGAAGCCATCAGCGAAGCAGCGCTCGAGGAGTGCGAGCGTTTCTACCCCGTGTTCCAGTTCGTGCTCTGGGGCGGCAAGTCCCCGACGGAAGCGATTTCCGCGGCGCTGATCGACACCGCCGGCGAAGCCTGAGCGGTGACAGCGCGCTTTCCAGTACCAGCCTGGCTCGTTGGCTGCGGCAACATGGCCGGCGCAATGGTCACGGGGTGGCGCAAGGGTGGCATCGACTTTTCCGGTGTGACGGTCATCCGCCCGAGCGGTGCGCAGGTCGAGGGCGTCCGGACCGTGACCGACTATCCCGACGAAGCTCCCGCCTTCGTCATGCTCGGCTTCAAGCCGCAGAAGCTCGGCGAGGTGGCGCCGGGACTTGCCGAGAGGGTGGGGCCTGGCACACGGCTCGTGTCGATGCTCGCCGGCGTATCGGCAAGGTCGCTGCGCGAGCGCTTTCCCAACGCGGGCCCGATCGTCCGGATCATGCCCAACCTCCCGGTCGCAGAGGTGCAAGGGGTCACCGGCCTATATTCCGAAGATGGAACCCGGGAGGAGCTGGCCGACGTTGGCCAGCTGATGGCGTCGCTGGGAATGGTTGCCTGGTGCCAGGCCGAAGCGGAGCTTGGCATCATCGGCGCGATCTCGGCCGCAGGCGTGGCCTATGTCGCGCGCTTCGCCGACGCGCTGGCGGACGCCGGGAAGTCCATGGGACTTGGCGAAGGGCTTTCCGATCAACTCGCCATCCAGACCCTGGTTGGAACCGCGGCCTATGCCGCCTCCGAAGGGATTTCCATGGACGAGATATCGCGTCGGGTCGCCAGCCCGCAGGGTACCACCGAGCAGGGGCTCGCCGTACTCGATGGGGCCGACGGACTGAATGTACTTGTCCGTCGGGCTCTCGATGCTGCAGTCCGGCGCGGCGAGGAGCTGGCAGCCCAGGCCGCCCGCCACAATTGACGCCCCTTTGCCGCTATCCTAGGCGCAATTGATCACCAGGAGGGGTTAAAAATGGCCGACACGAGCAGCTTCGATGACCGGGACGGATGGATCTGGTTCGACGGAAAGCTGCTGCCGTGGCGCGAGGCCAACGTCCATATGCTCACCCATGCGCTGCATTATGCGTCCTCGGTCTTCGAGGGCCAGCGCGCCTATGGCGGCGTGATTTTCAAGCTGAGCGAACATAGCGCGAGGCTTCGCAGGTCAGCCGAGCTGCTCGGGTTCGAGATTCCCTGGACCGTCGAGCAGATTGACGAGGCCTGCAACGAGGTGGTGAAGGCCAATGGGCTGACCGATGCCTATGTCCGCCCGCTCGCCTGGCGCGGCTCGGAACAGATGGGTGTTTCGCCCAAGGGGACTAAGCCACACCTCGCCATCGCCGCCTGGAACTGGGGCAAATATTTCAAGCCGGAGATCGCCGAGAAAGGGCTTCGTCTCGACATTGCACCGTGGCGTCGCCCGGCCCCTTATACCGCTCCCGTTCACTCCAAGGCCGCTGGCCTTTACATGATCGCGACGCTGTCCAAGAAGCACGCCGACGACCGCGGCTTCGATGATGCTCTGATGCTCGATTGGCGCGGCCAGGTCGCCGAGGCGACCGGTGCCAACGCCTTCTTCATCAAGGAAGGCAAGCTGTTCACCCCGACGCCCGACTGTTTCCTCAACGGGATTACCCGCCAGACGGTGATGGACCTTGCCCGGCGGCTCGGCATCGAGGTCATCGAGCGCGCGATCTGGCCGGAGGAACTCGAGAGCTTCGAGCAGATGTTCATCACCGGCTCGGCCGCGGAAGTAACCTTCGTTCGCTCGGCCGGCCCGTGGAACTTCGAAGTCGGCGACCTCTCGCGCCAGCTCGCGCGCGACTATGACGAACTGGTCAACCGTCGGCTCAATTTCTGACGTCGACCATCATTCCCGCGCGGGATTCATCCTTTCTTCGCATTCTCCCCATAAGCCGGGCTTTGCCGGATCATCTGGAGGTAGGGCGGAGACCGGGTAAGCGTGGCGCATTTTACGGCAAGATCGAACCATGGCCCGAGCGGATATCCGCGCGGAATGCACTGGCGCGACCTTCTGTCGCTCAAGACACCCGCTGACCGCATCGGTCGCGCCGTTCGCCAGTCGCAGCTGGACGCGCTGGTCCGGCTGGTACCGGCCACGGTGGTCATCCAGATCATGACCGCGGCCATGATGGTGGTTGGCCTTCGCAACACGACTGACAATTTCCAGCTTGGCCTTTGGTTCGGCGGTATCATGCTCGGCTGCTTTGCCCGCGGCGTCCGAGCGGTGCGACTGCGCTACGATCCCGATTATGCGACCCAGTTCCCGGCCCGGACAGACCAGATCTGCCTCGTCGTCCTTCTCCTTGCCTCGCTGTGGATCGTGCCTCCGCTATTATGGTTCGAGACGGCCAGTCCCAACCAGCGCATCTTCATGTGCGTGGTGATGGCAGCCCTGGTCAGTGCCGGCAGCATCACTCTTGTATCGCTCCCCCAGGCAGCGCTCATTTATGTCGGCTGCCTCACCATTGGGTGCCTTGCGCTCACCATCAGGCTGGGCAGTCCATCGATGTTCGGACTGATGATCGCCTATGCGCTGGTGCTAACATTCAACATTCTCAGCACCGCGAGGCAGTTCATCGCCCATAGCCGCGACCGCATCGAGCTGCGCGAGCAGGGGGAGATCATCAAGCTCCTGCGCGAACTCGAGGCCACGGGGTCGGGAGGGCTGTGGGAACTCGACGCGGACCTTCGCATCGCCAAGATGTCGGCCGAGCTGCTGAGCGAGATGCGGCTCACCGAAGCGGCGGTGATCGGCATTCCCTATCGCAAGTTCCTCGACCCGATGGGCCAGATCTCCACCCTGTCCAGCGGCATGCGCCAGCTGTTCCAGGACCTCGAAAACGGGACCCCCTTCAGGGACCGGGCCATCCTCTCGGCCGACCGCGTGCGCTGGTGGTCGATTTCTGGAAAGCCCATCCGGGACGAAGCCGGCGAGCTGGTCGGCTGGCACGGCGTTGCCTCGGACATCACCGATGCCCGGCTTTCTGGCGACGATTCCGTTCGTGCGGCCCGCACCGACCCTCTCACCGGTCTTGCCAACCGGTTGCTTGTCCGCGAGCTGCTTGAGGAAGCCGTGCTCCAGCAGTGGGAAGACCGTTCCGGTTGCGCGCTCCTCCTGGTCGACCTCGACCGTTTCAAGCTGGTCAACGATACGCTCGGCCATGCCATTGGTGACCAGCTGCTCGTCGAGGTTGCCCGCCGCCTTGAATCGGCGGTGGGCGACGGCGGTCGCATCGTCAGGCTCGGCGGAGGCGAGTCCGCGGCGGCGTGGAGCGGCAATTGCGGGCCGGAAAGAGTATCGCGGGTCGCCGGCCGGATCATCGCGGAGCTTTCGAAGAGCTTCACCATCGGCGCGGCGACCCTACATGTGGGCGCGACCATCGGCATCGCCATGTGCCCGGACGATGGCATGCTCGAGGAAGAGCTGATGCGTAGCGCCGACCTCGCGCTTTACCGTGCCAAGGAGGAGGGAAGGGGCGTCCACGCCTTCTTCCAGCGCTGGATGTACGAGGAAGCCGAGGAAAATCGCCTGCTGGAGCAGGATGTCCGGGAAGCGCTCGGCGGAGATGGTCTGGCTCTTGCCTACCAGCCCATCGTGGACGCCGCGACCGGAAAGGTGGCTGGCCGCGAGGCGTTGCTTCGCTGGCGGCATCCGCGGCGGGGAGACATTCCGCCGGACCAGTTCATCCCGGTCATCGAGGACGCGGGACTGATCCACCAGATTGGGGACTGGGTGATCCGCGAGGCCTGCGCCGAAGCGGTTCGGTGGGAAGGACAGATGCGCGTAGCGGTCAACATCTCCGCAGCGCAGCTATCGGGCGCCGGGCTTGCCAAGACGGTGCTTGGAGCGCTCGCGTCGTCACGGCTTGAGCCGAGCCGGCTCGAGCTGGAAGTCACCGAGAGCGTTTTCCTGGGCGACGACGCCGTCACCCTCGCGTCGCTGGAGAGGCTGCGCTCGCTTGGCGTGCGCCTGGTTCTCGACGATTTTGGCAAGGGCTATAGCTCTTTCGGCTATCTTAGCAGGGCTCATTTTTCGAAGATCAAGATCGACCAGAGCTTCGTCCGAGGCGCCGCCGAAGGAGCCAAGGACTGCGTCGCAATCGTCCATGCCATCCTTGCTCTGGCGCGTGGGCTCGGCGTGGAAACGACTGCGGAGGGCGTGGAAACCGAAGCCCAGGCACATGTCATGCGAGGACTTGGCTGCACGCAGCTCCAGGGGTTCTTTTTTGGGCGCCCGGTGGTCGCGGAGCGGATCGAGCGCGCCGTGGAACCGCCCGCCAGGCGCATCGCGTCTTAGAGGCTTTTCAACGGGCGTTGAGGGACTATAAGCCGCCGCGCGAACCTGCGCCGCTCAAGGGCGCAACCTGCTGGGGCGTCGCCAAGTGGTAAGGCACCGGTTTTTGGTACCGGCAACTATCTCGACCTGGTGAACGGCCGCCTGCCCAACGCCTGACGGAAAGGCTTTCGCGCCCCGTACGCCCCGCTATAAGGCCCGGCGTCGAAGCGCCTGCTGGGGCGTCGCCAAGTGGTAAGGCACCGGTTTTTGGTACCGGCATTCGCAGGTTCGAATCCTGCCGCCCCAGCCAGCCATAAGAAAACTCTATAAAACGGCCATGAGGACGGGGCGGTCGCGATCGAATTCGGCCGACTTTCTTGCAAGCCCGCAGCTGAAAGAAGAACAGGGAACCCGGGCAATAGTCGCAGGTTGGATGCTGGCCGGATTTGCCACTTCCTGCCTTCCACGAAAAGGTTTGCGGCGATGCCTGTCGACAGAGGACCCATTTTCCCCGCCCTCCTGACTGACGAACCCGGTCTCGCCGGCTGTGCCGATGCCGTGAGCATCCAACTGTGAACCTCTTGGGCGACGCTCGAAAGGGACGGTTGCCGAGCGCCTTGCTCTTGGCACTCCTCCTGTTTCTTGCCGCATTGCTCGGAGGCGTTGTCGCGCGCCTTGTGCCGTTTGAACCTGTCGATGGTTCCGCGAACTCGAAATCCCGTCTTGCCAGCGCACCGGAAATGACGATTTCGCTCCTGGTCAAACGGACTGCGCCTGCTGTCGTCAATATTGCGGTGCTGCAGCCATCGCCAGCCGAGCAGAATCCTTTGCTGCGCGACCCGTTTTTCCGATATTTTTTCGACATTCCGAATCAACCTCGCCGTCGTGAGACGTCCAGCCTCGGTTCGGGCGTGATCGTCGATGCGAGGCGCGGATATATCCTCACCAATAATCATGTCATCGACAGTTTTTCCGCCGCTACATGGGCGTTCCAGAGTCGGTGTTGGGCCCGGCCATTTCCGCCGGCTCGGGAGTGATTGTCGATGCCGGTCAAGGCTTGGTAGGCACCAACTTCCACGTGATCCGAAACGCCACCGCGGTCGAAGTCGGGTTGAAAGACGGACGGCATTCGCCTGCCGAGCTGATCGGCATCGCTCCGGAGCTCGACCTCGCAATCCTTCGCATTCGTCTCCGCGATGTTCCGGCACTTCCGCTCGGCGATTCATCCCAGCTTGAAGTCGGCGACTATGTGGTTGCAATCGGCAATCCCTTCGGTCTTGGCCAGACGGTCACGGCCGGAATAGTCAGCGCAACCGACCGGTCTATTGGACCGCACGACAGAAGGCGCTTCATCCAGACCGGCGCGCCGATCAGCCCGGGCAACTCAGGTGGGGCGCTGATCGACAGCGAAGGCATGGTCGTCGGAATCAACACCGCCCTCATCAGCCCAAACGAAGGCAATGTCGGC
>JAJJPO010000210.1:0-10220 GCA_032907585.1 Sphingomonas sp.
TTCGGCCCGGCGATCGGCGATTTCCTGCGCGCGCTCTGAGCTGGCGCGGGCGTCCCGGCGCGCCCGGGCGGCTTGAATCGTTGCATTCGATACGGTCTAGAATGGGGCATGACCCCTGCCGCCCGCCGGAAACGGCGGGCCGGCATGTCTTGTGCGCTGGTCATGTTGGCCTATGCCATGCCGGCTCCGGCACAGGCAAAGGTGCGCATCAACGGCCTGGTCGACGTCAATTTCGGAGCGCTTGCCAATCTCGAGACGGACGCGGTCCAGTTCCAGAGCTTCTGCCTTTATTCGCAAAACAGCCGCTACAGCATCCGTGCCGACGGATCGGGAAGTGGCGGGGCCTACACCCTGTCGGGAGCGGCCGCCGATCTATCCTACGAGGTGCGCTGGAACGAGCGGGGCGGGGAGACCAATGGCACCTCGCTCTCCCCGGGCGTGGCGCTTTCCGGCCTGACGAGCGACGCGCAGAACCAGAACTGCGCGGGTTCGGGGCCGTCGACCAGCGCAAGCCTCATTCTCATTCTCCCGGCAACGTCGCTCACTTCCGCGATGGAAGGAAGTTATAGCGGCACTCTCACGCTGATCGTCGCGGAGGAATAGCCCGTGGCGAAGTCGCGCTCCATTCCTCTCCATGCCGGCTGCCTTGCGGCGTTAACCATGTTCCTGGGTCAGCCAAATACTGCCGGGGCGGCCGAGCTTGCCCTTACCGCCTCGACACCGCCGGGCTTCGCCGACCTCGAGGGGCCGCGCGAGATAGTCGTCGACGTCTATTACCGGGGCCAGCGCCTAGGCGTCGCCCGGGCCAGCACGAGCCCGGGATCGCTTCGTTTCAAGGACCCGGCGGCCGTTGCGGAGCTTCTTGCCCCCCACGCCGATGCGCCAGGGATTCGCGAGGCGCTTGCCTCCGCATTTCCAAGCAATGCCGGCCAGGCCTGCTCGCGAATGCTGAGCACCGGCTGTGGAACGCTCGAGCCCAGGTCTGTCGGCGTCATCTTCGACGAGAGCAGGTTCCGGGTGGACCTGTTCCTGTCCAACGAGCTGCTCGGCCGACCGCTCACGACCGAGATATTCCTGAGCCCGACGTCACGGCAATTTGCAGCGGTGGGGACGATCGGGGCGGCCATTTCCGGGACGACCAGCGATGACCCCAGTTTCAACATGCAGGGCAGGGCGATCGTCAGCCTTGGAAGCTCGAGGCTGAAATCCAACCTCAGCTATTCCTCGGAGCTCGGACTGGTCGCCGACGACCTGCTCGTCGAGGTCGACAGGCCAAATCGCCGCTACATGGCCGGCCTGTTCTGGACGCCGGGTACCAGCCTCGTCGGCCGGCGCCGGATCATGGGCGTTGGAACCGCAACCCAGTATGACACGAGGGCCGATCGCCAGCTGCTCGAGGGAACGCCGCTACCGCTCTTCGTCCAGCAGCGCTCCGTCGTCGAGATATTGATCGATGGCCGCCTAGTCTCCTCGCAGGTCGTCGAGGCAGGAAACCAGCTCCTCGACAGTTCCGGCCTTCCCGAGGGATCCTATCCGCTCGTCCTTCGCGTCCGCGAGCAAAGCGGGGAGACAAGGGAAGAGCGACGCTTCTTCGTCAAGGACGAGAGCCTTGCGCCGGTCGGCCAGACGCGGTTCCAGGCATTTGCCGGGCTGATCGCGCCCACCCGCAGGGACCGGCCGATCAGCCTCTCGGACAACTTCTTCTACCAGCTGGGCGCATCGCGCCGGATTGGCGAGAACATCGGGGTCCAGCAGGTCGTTCTTGGAACGCAGAAAAAGCTGGTCAGCGAGACCAGCATCGCGCTTCTTACCGGCAAGGCGCGCGTGAGGCTGACGGCGCTTGCAAGCAGCGCCGGCGAATATGGCGGCGTCCTCCAGCTGAGCTCCGCCGGGAGCGGGCGCCTCCACTACAGCTTCGACCTTCGGAAGGTCTGGGACAGGAAGGGCGGCGGCCTCATCCCGGGCTCGTTCGGCGGTACCGGGTTCGACAGCGAGACCTCCTCGCTGGTTCCCGACCTTGGCGGCGACTACACCCAGTTCAACGCGACGCTCGGCTATGGCATCGGCAATCTCACCTTCCGCCTCTTTGCTTCCTACAGCGATGCCGACGGTTCCGGCCGCGACTTCAGCATCGGCCCCAATGTCGACTGGCTGGTGGCACGCGGAAGCAATTTCCAGCTGCGCGCGGAGGCGGACGCGCTGAAATCCCGCAACGTGACCGCCGGCTATGTCGGCTTCAGGTTCCTGTTCACAGGCAGGGGCTTTTCAAGCTCGGGCTCCACCGGATACCGGGCGCAGTCTGGCGACGGCGCGGGGACGTCAGGCCGCTACGTTAGCAGCATGAACACGGAATGGTCGGGGATCAGCGAGGACTGGGGCCGCTACAGCATTGGCGCTGGCCTCGAGCGGGCAAGTGAGGGGACGCAGGCCCGTGCGCGGGGCTCGCTGGATTCCAGCCATGGTAACCTCAGGGCCGATCTCCTGCACAATTTCTCGGGCCGCACCCAGTACAGCCTCGGCGTGCAGACGGGCGCCGCGCTGGGCACGGCGCTTGCCGTCGGCGGTTACCAGATCCGCGAGAGCGCCCTTATCGTCGAGGTGGAGGGCGAAGGCCGGGGCGAGGCCGGTGCCGGCGAGTTCGAGGTGCTGGTCGACGAGACTCCTTATGCCAGGGTCCTGGCTGGTGGGCGGACGACGATCTTCCTCCAGCCTTATCGCGATTATTCGGTGCGCCTGCGCCCGGTCGCCGCCTCGAGCGTCCATTTCGATGGCAGCGCGCGCAAGGTGACGCTTTTCCCGGGAAACGTCGACCGATTGAGCTGGAAGGCGACGCCGGTCTTCACCCTGTTCGGCCAGGCAGTCGATGGCAATGGCAATCCGGTCGGTTACGCCATCCTCGAGGGAGACCATGGGACCGGCTCTGCCGACGCCGACGGCTATTTCCAGATTGACGTTGCCGCCAATGACGCCGTGACGCTAAGGTCCGCCGCGGGGGAAACATGCCAGCTTGCTCTCGGGCAGATGAAGCCGAGCAGGGGATTTTCCTCCGCCGGAAAGGTGGTGTGTCAGTGATTGCCGGGAAGAGCCGCGTTGCATTTTTGGGGCTTGTCGCGCTCCTTGGCGCCCCGACGCCGGCCCGCGCCGAGCTCATCGTAAGCGACCTGGTGGTCGAACTTGGCGCCGATCTCCAGCCACGACGGGACGTCGAGGTCTGGAACAATTCGAACGAGCGCTCCTATGTCGAGATTGCCCCGGTCGAGGTACTCGATGCGGGCCGGCCGGGCGAGCGCCGGGTGCGCGAGCCCAACCCCGAGAAGCTCGGCCTGCTGGTCTCCCCCAACCGAATGATCCTCGAGCCTCACCAGCGAAAGCTGGTCAGGATCGCGAGCATTGCCGACAGGCTCGACCGCGAAAGGGTCTACCGGATCACCATCAAGCCCGTGGTGGGGGAGGTGTCCGGCGACCATTCGGGCCTGAAGGTGCTTGTCGGTTACGATGTCCTGGCGCTTCTCCGCCCGGCCAGTCCCGAGCCGAGGATCTCCGGAACGCGTGACGGGCGAAAGCTCGTCGTCCGCAATGATGGAAACGCCAGCGCCGAGCTGATGAATGGCCGGCAGTGCGATAGTGCTGGCAAGTGCGTCGATCTGCCTGGCAAGCGGCTTTATGCGGGCGCTTCATGGACCCTGGAGCTGCCTGGCGACGGCCCGGCGGAATATGTGATGAAGGGAAGCGGCGAGCCCGGCCCGGTCCGCTTCTGACCTCCGCCGCGCCAAGGCCCTTCGACCAGCGGTCATGCCCCCGCGAAGCGGTCGACGAGCGCGTCGATACCGGCCTCGTGGGTCAGGTCGAGGAACAGGGGCGTCACCGACACATAGCCGTCCGCTACCACCTCGAGATCGGTCACGTGGCCCGGCGTCTCCACGGTCGGGGCAAGCCCGAACCAGTAATAGCGGTAGCCGCGCGGGTCGGTCCGCTCGATGATCTTCAGCCTCCCGTAGTCACGGATGCCCTGCCGGCACACCCGGATCCCCTTGACCGCCTCCGGCGCGATCGCCGGGAAATTGACGTTGACCAGGGTCCCCGGCGTGAAGGGGGCGTCCATCAGCGGCCTGATGACCCGCTCGGCCCAGGCGGAGGCGACTGCAAAAGGCACTTCGTCGCCAAGCCCTTCGCGGGAATATAGCTGGCTGAGCGCGATCGACCGGATGCCCGCCAGTGCGCCTTCCATTGCCGCCGACACGGTCCCGGAATAGGTGACGTCCTCGGCGAGGTTCGCACCGCGGTTGACGCCGGACAGGACGAGGTCGGGCGGATTGTCCTTCATCACATGGGCAAGCGCCATCATCACCGCGTCGGTCGGCGTTCCGCTGACCGAAAATCGCCGCTCCCCGTGCCTGCGCAGTCGTATGGGTCGCGACAGGGTCAACGAATGGCCGGCGCCCGACTGTTCCTCGGACGGGGCCACGGCCCAGATGTCGTCGCTGAGCGTCGCGGCGATGCTTTCCAGCACCTCGAAACCCGGGGCGTGGATTCCATCGTCATTGGTAAGCAGGATACGCACGCCGGTCTCCTAACAGGACTGTGCCGGCATGGGAAAATACCTGCGCCTTTGGTGCAACAATCCACAGTTAATTTGGCAATTGGCCGGTCAGTCCTTGTTAAGCAAGGCCAGCTTAACTATGAGCGCGATGGGAATGCCGACATGACCGATTTAAGTGTCGGGAATGTCTAGTGTATTTGCCTCCGGCGCTACCGGTGGCCCGGTCGCGGCGGCGGCGGGCGATTGTGTCGGGGAGGGACTTGAATGGCGACCGCGCTTGTAGACCTGTACGGGTCTGGTTCAGAACAATTCGATCAGATGATCCTGCCGGAGGGCTATCGCCCGTCGGACAGCGAAGAATTCATGTGTGACCAGCAGAAGGCCTATTTCCTGGCCAAGCTGCGGACATGGAAGGAATCCATCGTCGAGGAAAGCCGCGCGACGATGGCGCAGCTCCAGGTCGACTCGCTTCGCGAGCCTGACATTGCCGACCGGGCGTCGAGCGAGACCGACTGGTCGATCGAGCTTCGCACCCGGGATCGCCAGCGCAAGCTCATCGCCAAGATCGATGCGGCCATCCGCCGCCTCTACGAGGGCGAATATGGCTATTGCGAGGTAACCGGCGAGCCGATCTCGCTTGCGAGGCTCGAAGCCCGGCCGATCGCGACGATGACGCTCGAAGCACAGGAAAAGCACGAGCGTATCGAGCGCGTTTCACGCGACGACTAACCGCTCCCTTACGAGAGGAAAGCTGTTAAAAAAGGCCGGTAGCTCCTTGGCTTGCCGGCCTTTTTCTTGAAGGCAAGGGTCCTAGTGGCCGACCAGTTCGTCCTTCAGCTTCAGCTTTTCCTTTTTCAATCGAGCCAATAGGTCCATGTCCGGGTGAGGCCTATGCTCTTCCGCGTCGATGATTGCGTGAAGAGCGGCATGTTTAGATGCGAGTGCCTCGGCATGGGCCTTGTCCATCGGTCAATTTCCTTTCGTTGGCTGACGCGTGACAACATTGGTGAATAAATCACGAAACCGGTCCTTTGTCGCCATCAAAGAGAACGGCCTGGCGAACTTGCCGAGCGCCCTGCCGAGCTACCCCCGGAAACGTGACGACAATCGCCGGGTCATGTAGGGTGAAAATATGAACGACGACGATCCGCGGGAAGTGCTCGCCCTTCTCAAGGCCGAGCACCGCCGGCTAGATGCCGAGATCGAGTTGCTCCGGACGAGCGGCAATTGCGACCAGCTGGAGCTGGCCCGGATGAAGAAGAAGAAGCTCGCGCTCAAGGACGAGATACAGCTCATTGCCGACCGGATTGTCCCGGACATCATCGCCTGAGTGATGTTCGAAGCTGGGACAGGCGTCAGGGCCGGGCTTGCCCGAAAGCACGAACGGAGCGTTTCCTAAACCGGATACTGGTGGCAAGCTTGAGGGCTCATGGACGAATCAGCTGACGAGAGAGGATCTGAATCGCGCATCACGCCGCGGCTCATCGACTCGCTCTATACCGAGGCGATGGTCCTGGCCGACGAGGCGCGGGCCTATTTCGACGAGGAAGGGCGAGACGACCGGCAGACGCTGGATCCCTTTGCCCGCGTGGGCTTTGCCTGCGAGTCGCTGAAGGTGACCACGCGCATCATGCACATCGTTGCCTGGCTCCTGACCCAAAAGGCGGTCGAAAGCGGCGAGATACATTCGTTTGACGGCCGGCGCCCCGAGCGTCGCCTTGGCCATGCCAACGACAGCGATCCGCTGGTGGTTGCGCAGCTACCTGAAGCCGCCGCCCGGCTGATCAATTCGAGCACCGACCTCTATCTTCGCATCAAGCGTCTCGACGAGGGCCAGATGGCGGAGGAGCCGGCGCAGAGCCCCGCCAGGGCGCTGATGGGCAGGCTCGAGCGCGACCTCATCTGGAACCGCGACCGCTAAGCTTCTAGGGTCGCTTGCAGCATGCGACCATTCTCCTTCCATCCGGGGCCAGGCCTGATCTCGGGCGACGGTTGCTCCGCGAGGCTTGCCGAGCTCCTGCCCGCCGGCCCATGCCTGTTCGTGACCGACAGCGAAGTCCTTCGTCTCGGCCTCACCGACGATTGCCGGGCAGCGCTGGAACGGGCGGGCCGCGAGATAATCCTGTTCGACGCGGTCGAGGCCGACCCGTCGCGGGAGACCCTCCTTGCTGCAGTAGAGATCGGGCGGCGTCATGACGTCACCCATGTCGTTGGCTTTGGCGGTGGCAGCCCGATGGATGTCGCGAAGCTTGCCGCCTATCTCCTCGGGTCCGGCGACGAGCTCGAGGACATCTGGGGCGTCGACCGCGCCGGCGGGACCCGCCTGCCACTGGCGCTGGTGCCGACCACGGCCGGGACCGGCTCGGAGGCGACGCCGATTTCGGTCATTACCTGCGAAGGGGGAACCAAGCTTGCAGTCAATGCCCGGCCGCTGGTCGCCGACTGGGCAATACTGGATGCCGGGCTGACGTTCGGGCTTCCGGCCCATGTGACTGCAGCGACGGGCCTCGATGCCATCGTCCACTGCATCGAGGCCTATACGTCCGCCCGCCTCAAGAACCCCATTTCCGACGCGCTCGCCCGCGAAGGTTTTCGGCTGCTGACCGGCAACCTGCTGAAGGCAGTCCGGGAGCCGCGCAACGCCGAGGCACGCTCGGCGATGCTGCTTGGAGCCCATCTTGCCGGGCAGGCCTTCGCCAATGCGCCGGTGGCCGGGGTTCACGCGCTCGCCTATCCGCTCGGGGGCCTTCACCACCTGCCGCATGGCCTGTCGAACGCGCTGATGCTCCGGGTCGTGCTGCAGCATAACAGCGGGGCCGCGCGGGAGCTTTATGCCGAGCTAGCGCCGCTTCTCGAACCGGCCTGCGAGCCGGCCGGAAGCCAGGCGCGCTGCGCCGCGCTGATCGACGGGCTCGACCGGCTTGTCCGCGAGAGCGGGGTGAGCCCGCGCCTGCGCGATCACGGCATCGGCGAAGGCGATATTGCCCTTCTCGCCCGCGAAGCGATGAAACAGACGAGGCTCCTCGTGAACAATCCCTGCCCGATCGAGGAAGAGGATGCGCGGCGGCTCTACGAGGCCGCCTGGTGAGCGGCCATGCCCGGCGCGGCCGGGACCAGTATCGCTGGTTTACGAAAGTGACGACGCGCTGGTCGGACAACGACGTCTACGGCCATGTAAACAATACCGTCTATTACCAGTGGTTCGACACGGCGGTGAACAGCTGGCTCGTCGAGGCAGGGCTGCTCGACATCGCGAAGGGCGACCCGATCGGCCTCGTCGTCGAGACCGGCTGCACCTATTTTGCGCCGCTGAGCTTTCCCGGCGAAGTCGATATCGGCATCGCGCTGGAGCGGCTCGGAAGGTCGAGCGTCACCTACCGGATCGGCGTGTTCTCCGCGGGCAGCAGCGAGCCCAGCGCCGAGGGCCATTTTACCCACGTCCATGTCGGCCGGTCGGATCGCCGGCCGGTACCGGTGCCGGACAGCTGGCGCTCGAAGATGGAAGAGCTCGCCTAGCTGCAGATCGCGGCCCTGGCCTTCACATATTCGCGCTCCAGCCGGGCGACCAGCTCGCCTGTCGGCGTGATGGCCTCGACCATCCCGATTCCCTGGCCCGATCCCCAGATGTCGCGCCAGGCCTTTGCGCCGGTGGCTGACTCGAAGCTCATCAGGCCCGGCTGCGGTGGCGGCAGGTTGTCGGGATCGAGGCCCGCGGCGACGATCGAGTTGCGCAGGTAATTGCCACTGATGCCGGTGAACAGGGCCGAGGTGACGATGTCGGCGGCGCCGCTCTCGATGATCGCCTGCTTATATTCGTTGCTGGCGCGGGCCTCGGGCGTGGCAATGAAAGGGGAGCCGATATAGGCGAAATCGGCGCCCATCGCCCTTGCCGCGAGGATCGCGCCGCCGGTGGCGATTGCTCCGGACAGGGCAAGCGGCCCATCGAACCACTTGCGGATCTCCTGGACGAGGGCGAACGGCGACCAGCGCCCGGCGTGGCCGCCAGCGCCGGCCGCAACCGCGATCAGCCCGTCCGCGCCCTTTTCGACGGCCTTTCGCGCAAAGCGGTCGTCGATGATGTCGTGGAGCGTGATGCCTCCCCAGTCATGGACGGCGTGGTTGAGTTCCTCTCGTGCGCCGAGCGAGGTGATGACGATCGGGACCTTCCACTTGGCGCAGGTGGCCATGTCTTCCTCGAACCGGGCATTCGAGCGATGCACGATCTGGTTGACGGCGAAGGGCGCCGATGGCCGGTCGGGATGGTCGCGGTCATGCGCCTCGAGTTCCTCGTGGATCTGGTGCAGCCACTCGTCGAGCTGGCTTTGCGGCCGGGCGTTCAATGCCGGGAAACTGCCGACGATCCCTGCCTTGCACTGGGCGATGACGAGGTCGGGATTGGAGACGATGAACAGCGGGGCGCCGATGACCGGTATCGCCAGGCGGTCGAATATTGGTGGAACGGACATTCGGGCTCCTCAGTCGATCTGGTGATATTCCCTGAACCATTGGACGAAGCGGGGAATGCCGGCCTCGATGGCGGTGGAAGGCTCAAAGCCATGGTCGCGCCTGGTGGCGGTGATGTCGGCGAACGTGTCCCTTACGTCGCCCGGCTGCATCGGCTGGAAATCCAGCCTTGCAGTCCGGCCTGTCGCCTCTTCGAGCAATCTTACCATGGTCATCAGCTCTTCAGAACGGCTGTTGCCGAGGTTGTAGATTGCGTGCGGGCTGCGGCTCCCGCCGGCCTTTTCCTCGCCGTCGTCGCTCGGCGCCCGGTCGATGCAGGCGAGGACGCCTGCGACCACGTCATCGATGTAGGTGAAGTCGCGCCTCATATCGCCATTGTTGAAGATGGTGAGCGGCCGGTTCTCGTAGAGGGCGCTGGTAAACTTCCACATCGCCATGTCGGGGCGACCCCAGGGGCCATAGACGGTGAAGAAGCGAAGGCCTGTCATCGGCAATCGGTAGAGATGGGCATAGCTCTCGCTGATGAGCTCGTCGGATTTCTTGGTCGCCGCGTAGAGAGACACCGGCTGGTCGACCCGGTCCTCGACCCGGAAGGGAAGGCTCCGGTTTCCGCCATAGACAGAGGAGGAGCTCGCGTAGACGAAGTGGCTGACATCGCGATGGCGGGCCAGCTCGAGCATGTTGACCTGCCCGACGAGGTTGGACCGGACATAGGCCAGCGGATCGACGAGAGAATGGCGAACGCCCGCCTGGGCGCCCAGGTGGACTATTCTCCCGAAGCGGTGGTTTTCCGCGAATTTTGCAACGGCGTCGGGATCGCCAAAGTCGACCAGCTCGAAGCGAAAGGCCTTTTCATGGCCCTGCTTCAGCCATTCGAGCCTCGCCCGCTTCAATGCCGGGTCATAATAATCGTTGAGATTGTCGATGCCGATGACTTCCTCGCCCCGGGCAAGGAGTGCTCTTGAGACGTGCGATCCAATGAAGCCGGCCGCGCCGGTAACAAGCAATGCCATGGGTGACTGCTAGCCGACGTAATTCCTCTAAGCGAGGGCCTTTGCATCGCCGCCTCGCGGGCCTAGGTCGGTAGACGGCAATAGGAGAAGCAGTCGTGACGGACGATTTCTATCCGCGTCCCGAGACCTGGGCAGACAAGGCGCTCGTCAGTGCCTGTCGGTATGATTCCATGTATCGCGAATCGATCTACGACCCCGAGAGC